>WRET01000048.1 GCA_009779195.1 Micrococcales bacterium | reverse complement strand
GCGTACGCCATGGCGAACGACGCGACCGTCCTGACCGCTGACCACGACTTCGACCACATCGCAGCAGTGACCGATCTCAAGCACGAATACCTCACACCCTCGTCCTGAGGTGTTCAGCGGCTCCCCGGAGTCGGCCCAGGTGGCTGCTGGACGAGCACTGCCTGGCGTCGTTGGCGCTGGACAACGGCGAGTGGCGTGGTCGACCAGCGTACGGTTCCACAACTTCCGGGATACGTCACTGACCTGGTCGGTTTCACGCCTGGGGAACACGAAGGGGCAAGGGTCGAAGGACGCCTTGCCCCTTCGCGTGCCGGGCCTACACGCGGACGATCCGGACTTGTCCGTCGGTGGCACGGGTGATGTCGGGGGTGTCGCTGGTCAGCGCGACGACATCGTCAGGGGCGGTCAGTGCCACGACTGCGACGTGGGCGTCAGCGGGGGTGAGGCCAGTGCGCCGGACGATCTGCGCGGCCCGGTTCGCGCTCGTGTGGTCCAAGAAATGGTCGTTGATAGTCAGGCGGTTGGCCACGGCGCTGCGCGGGTCGGACCGGTCCCATCCTGCTTCGACCCGCACAGTGGCAGGTACGACCATCGACTTGCGCAGCCCGCGGCGCCGGTCCGTGGCCACAGCGTCGACGTGGGCGAGCACGTGGGTGCGTTTGGGGTGCGCTGGGTTGGTCAGTGCTTGCACGGCTTCGTTGTCCAGGACGATGGTGGTCATGCGGCGGCCTGCTGGGCCTCGACCCACAGCAGCAGGTCGCGGGCGTCGGCGTCGGGGTGCAGCACGAGAAGCTGTCTGGCTGCCACCTCCAGCAGGTCACGAGTGTCGGCGACCGGTGACCCGTCTTGCTCGGCGAGTGCCACAGCCACGTCGACCAAGGTCGGGCGTGAGTCCGGGAACTGCGCGTACAGGTCGGCCAGGCCAGCGTCGAGCACGGCAGTCTCCAGGGTGGCCCGGATCGCCTCAGCGGTCAGGCGGCTGGTCGTCACGTCCAGCCCCAGGTGCTCCACAGCCAGGGCGAGCGCTTGCCTCAACGCTCCTGGCACGCGCACCGAGGTCACCACACCAGGGTCATCGGCGTGTGCGAGCAAGTCGGCGATCTGGTCGAGCGCAGCAGAACGATCCATGCCTCCAAGTGTAGTACATAGTCGTAACACAGATGTGGTGAGCACGCGGATGCGTTTGGGGGTGCGCCGGGTTGGTCAGTGCCTGCAGGTCTTCACTCTGACCAGGCAAGACATAGGAACCGTCCCCAATGTCCCCCTCGCAGCAGTGACCGATCTCAAGCACGAGTACCTCGCACCCTCGTCCTGAGGTGTTCAGCGACTCCCCGGAGTCGTCGGCCCAGGTGGATGAACCGAGCTTGTCGCACGGACTTGTGTGAGGGGAAAACCGCTGATGAGGCCCGGTCTGGACTCTGGCCCCAGCCAGCCGACCGCCGATCGCAAAGCGGCCTTGGGTGTCAGTAGCCCGGCTTACACGCGGACGACCCGGACACGCCCGTCGGTGGCACGGGTGATGTCTGGGGTGTCACTGGTCAGCACGACGACGTCGCCAGGCGGGGCGGTCAGCGCGACGACTGCGACGTGGGTGTCAGCGGGGGTGAGGCCAGTGCGCCGGACGATCTGCGCGGCCTGGTTCGCGCTCGCCTGGTCCAAGAAATGGTCGTCGATAGTCGGGCGGTTGGCCACGGCGCTGCGCGGGTCGGACCGGTCCCAGCCTGCTTCGACCCGCACAGCGGCAGGTACGACCATCGACGTTCCCGGCGCAGGCTACTAGAGGACGACCAGGTGCTCCGCGGTGGCCCTGGGTACAGGCGCCAGGGACACCCGGCGGTCGAAGGTCACGAACCTGCCGCCGTGCTCGACGGCGAGAGCGAGCAGGTAGGCGTCGGTGATCTGGCCCGGGCCCAGAAGGTGGGCAGTGTCGATATGGGTCGGGTCGGTGATGGCGATGTCGCAGGGCCAACAGGCATGGTGGGTCGTAGCGGTGGCGGTGGCGACCAGGGCCAGCGCTGCCTTGGTGGACAGGTCGGCGGGGTAGCGCTGGCCGGACATCACACGGGCAGCTCCCATCTGGGTGATGGCGCACGATGCCCAGCCGGAGGTGATGTTCGTCGTCAGCCACCCACGGGCGTCCAGGTGGTGGATGTGGTCCGCGTCGAGCAGTGCGATGAGGACGTTGACGTCGAGCAGGGCGGGGCGCGTGCTCACACGCCTTCGTCCTCACGGATCGTGTCGATGAGCTCGTCGGTCACCACGACCCCCCGGCGCGGAAGTGGGCAGAAGCCGAAGAACTCGTCCTTCGGCTCTGATGGTGCTGGTTGTGTCAGACCACGCCGGGCCAAGTCCGAGATCACGTGGCTGATGGTGGCACCCTGCGCCCTGGCGATGTCGCGGGCGGCAGCCAGGACATCCCCGTCGATCGTCAGCGTCGTTCGCATGCATCTGATGCTATCTCATCAGATGCGGCGTCTCCAGGGGCGGTCGTCCGTGTTCGGTTGTCGCGGGCTTACCAGAACTTGCCGTGGACCCTGCGACCACGGTGGACCCAGCACGGTGCACACCGGTGAGGCGTCTCGCATGGCTGCCCGCTAGAGCTCTGACCAGGCAAGACATAGGAACCGTCCCCATTGTCCTTAGCCGACGGCGTGGATGGGTTTGGACAGGGGGGTGCCGGACATGTCGCGGCGGGGGTCGACGTCGGGGAGGGGGAGGGGGTGGCCGGCGGGGGTGGTGGCCGACGCCGGGGCGGGGCCGACCCAGGCGAGGAGGAGGGTGTCTTCGCCTTTGAGGAAGCGGTGGGAGCGGACGCCGCCGGTGGCGCGGCCTTTGGCGGGGTAGGCGTCGAAGGGGGTGACTTTGGCGGTGCCGGGTTGGGTGCCGGGCAGGGCCGAGGACGAGCCGGCGATCGTCACGACGTGGGCGGGGGTGTAGGGGGCCAGGGCGCCAGCGAACACCACGCGCCGGCCGCTGGTGAGCTTGATACCAGCCATTCCGCCTGCGGCGCGGCCTTGGGGACGTACGGCGGTGGCACCGAAGTGCAGCAGGGACGAGTCGGAAGAGACGAGGACCACCTCGTCGTCGTCGGCGGCGTGGGTGACACCGACGACCTCGTCGTCGTCGCGCAGGCCGACGACTTCCCACGAGTCGCGGTTGGTCGGTATGTCACCAGGGATGACGCGTTTGACGACACCACCGGACGTGCCCAGCAGCAGCGGGGGAGCGTCGGGGTCGAGCGAGGCCAGGCCGACGACGACCTCGCCGCGTTCGAGGGTCACCAGCTCGCCGACCTGGGCACCGCCGGACAGCGACAGGCGCCCCTCACCGGTGGGCGGCAGGCCGGGCAGCTCGACGACTTCGAGGCGCACCAGACGCCCACGGTTGGTCACCAGACCCACCTGGGAGCGGGTGGAGGCCACGATATGCCCGGTCAGCACGTCGTGGCGTGCTCTGGGGCCGTTACGCACCAGGGGAGAACGGTCGCCTGTGCGGGCCGCCAGACCAGTCGCCGACAGCACCACACGGCACGGGGTGTCTGGGATCTCCAACGACACCGGTTCGCCACGGCGCGGTGCGGCAGGAGCGGCGGAGGCAGTACCGCCCGCAGACTCCAGCAAGATCGTGCGCCGGGGGGTGCCGTAGGTCGCGGCCACGTCGGCCATGTCGTTGGAGACTTTCTGGCGCAGCAGGTGGTCGTCGGCCAGCAGCGCTTCCAGCTCGCCGATCTCGCGTTCGAGCTGGTCGCGTTCTTTCTCCAGCTCCAGGCGCGAGAACCGCGTCAGCCGACGCAGGCGCAGCTCGAGGATGTACTCGGCCTGCGCCTCGGTCAGGTCGAAAACCATCATGAGGCGCGACCGGGCCTGGTCGGCGTCGTCGGCGTCGCGGATGATGGCGATGACTTCGTCGATGTCCAAGATCGCGATCAGCAGACCCGTGACCAGGTGCAGACGTTCGCGCTTGCGGGCCAGCCGGTACGCCGTGCGGCGACGGGTGACGGTGATGCGGTGGTCCACCCACACGGTGAGCATCTCGCGCAGGCCCAAGGTGCGCGGCTGGCCGTCGACCAGGGCGACGTTGTTGATGGAGAACGAGTCCTCCATGGGGGTGTGGCGGAACAGCTGGGACAGCACCGCCTCAGGTTCGAAACCGGACTTGATCTCGATGAGCAGGCGCAGGCCGTGGTGCCGGTCGGTCAGGTCGTTGGCGTCGGCGATCCCGGAGAGCTTCTTGGCCTGCACACCCTCTTTGATCTTCTCCAGCACCCTTTCGGGGCTGACCAGGTACGGCAGCTCGGTCACGACGATCCCGCGCCGACGAGCCGTGACGTTCTCCACCTTGCAGGTCGCGCGGGTGCGGAACTGGCCCTTGCCGGACGAGTACGCCTCGCGCACTCCTTCGAGCCCGGCGATGGTCCCGCCACCGGGCAGGTCCGGTCCGGGGACGAAGCGTATGAGCTCGTCCAAGGTGGCCTCAGGGTTCATGACCAGGTGGCGGGCTGCGGCGACGACCTCCACCAGGTTGTGCGGGGCCATATTCGTGGCCATACCCACGGCGATCCCCGCTGCGCCGTTGACCAGCAGGTTCGGGATGGCGGCAGGGAGCACCGCAGGCTGGGTGAGCTTGTTGTCATAGTTCGGGACGAAGTCGACCGCGTCCTCGTCGATACCTTCGAGCATCGCCACCGTGGCCGGTGCCATGCGGGCTTCGGTGTACCTCGGGGCGGCCGGGCCCTGGTCCAGGGAACCAAAGTTGCCGTGCCCGTCGACCAGGGGCAGGCGCATGGCGAACGGCTGGGCCAGACGCACCATGGCGTCGTAGATCGCCACGTCACCGTGCGGGTGCAGCTTGCCCATGACGTCGCCGACCACCCGCGACGACTTCACGTACGGACGGTCGGGGCGTAGGCCCATCTCGCCCATCTGGTACAAGATCCGCCGCTGGACAGGTTTGAGGCCGTCACGGGCGTCGGGCAGCGCGCGGGCGTAGATGACCGAGTACGCGTACTCCAGGAACGACGTCTGCATCTCCGAGGCGACATCGATGTCGACGATCCGTTCGGCGACGTCGTCGGGTGGTGTGGCAGGTGGGCTCGGGCGGCGGGCCACGTCGTTCTCCTCGTGGGTCAGGTTGCGTCGCACATCGTGTCACTAAGTGCGGTTGCGTGGGGACGCGGCACGCCCGGTGGACTTCGGTGGTCCATGACGCTGCCGGACAGTGGGAAGATGTGGGGGTGCCTACCCTTCCCGCACTGCGTCGCGACCTCGACCGTGCTGGCTACTACCCCGAGCTGGTCGCAGACGTCCTCGACGTCGCCATCGCAGACGAACCTATCGCCGCCCACCTGGTGCTGCCCGAGACGACCCTGGACGATGTGGCGTTGCGCCGCCACGTCACGGTGATGGTGCTCACCGCGACCCGCCTGGTCGTCGCGCACGTCGACGACCTGCCCGCAGACTCTGAGCACCCGTCAGCCTCTGCCGCGGCGACCACCGAGGCGGTGCCGCTGGACCGTGTGCGGTCCGTGGGGCTCACCCACGTGGTCTCCGACCCCGCCCGGTACCGTCCAGGCCGCACCCGCCCGTCAGAGCTGACGTTGGCGATCGGCTGGGGTTCGGTCAGCCAGGTGGACCTGGAGCCCGCGTCCTGCGAAGACCCGCACTGCACAGCAGACCACGGCCTGACCGGTTCGGTCACCGGCGACGACGTGGCTGTGCGGGTCAGCGCTGCTGCTGAGGGTGTCGACGCGGTCCGCGACGCGGTCGCTTTCGCCCGTGCGTTGTCGCGGGCCACAGCCGCCCAGCCGGTCCGAGGGCAGGACTGATGCCGTGCTAGCAAAGGCGTCCCTGGCCACCGCCTGTTCCCGGGTCGGTCTGACCTGGCCATTGGCGGGTCCAGGACTCGCCGACGTGCTCGCGGGTGCCGCAGGTGCCCTGGGGCTCGACGACGCGCAGGCGACAGCTTCTCAGGCCCGGCTCTCCCTGCCTGCCGCGGAGCGTGTGGTCGTGGTCATGGTGGACGGCCTGGGCCGCAACAACCTGGCCGAACGCAGCGGGCACGCCCGGTTCATGAGCCAGCTGCTTCCCGGGTCGACAGCGCTGAACAGCACTTTCCCGTCCACGACAGCGACGGCTCTGGGCACTTTGGGCACCAGCGCACCTCCAGGGGTCACCGGCATGCTCGGGTACACGGTGCGCAACCCTGCCACTGGCGCTCTGGCGAACCTCGTGTCGTGGACAGACCTGCCCGAGGCTGACCGGTGGCAGCGCCAACCCACCTGGTTCGAGAGGCTGCTGGCCGCCGGGATCGGCGTGCGCTCGGTCGGACCGCACCGGTTCGCCGGGTCGGGGCTGACCGAGGCGGTGCTGCGCGGCGGGCTGTACCTGCCCGCCGAGACGCTGGCACAACGCGTCGACCGGGCGTTGCCCGCCGCCAAGGAACCCGGCCTGGTCTACCTGTACTGGGGCGAGGTCGACAAGACCGGCCACCACGACGGTCCCGGCTCCCTGGCCTGGGGCGACGAGCTCGCCGCGACCGACAAGGAGCTGGCACGTCTGGCACGGTCGCTGCCGCGCGGAACCCTCATGGTCATCACCGCTGACCACGGCATGGTCGAGGTGGACCACACCGCCCGGTGGGATGTGGCGACCTCTCCGCAGCTGTCTCACGGTGTGGCGCTGGTCACCGGCGAGCCGAGGGCCATGCAGCTGCACGTGCACCCCGGCACGGACCCTGAGGCGGTGGCGACCCGCTGGCGCGACGCGCTCGGCGACCACGGCGTCGTCATCACCAAAGACGAAGCCCTGGCAGCCGGGCTCTTCGGACCAGTCGAACCACATGTGCTCCCGGTCGTCGGCGATGTCGTCGTCGCCATGGCAGGCTGCGCCACCGTGGTCGACTCACACACCCAGACCGCAGCCTCGCTCCAGCTGGTGGGCGTCCACGGGTCGCTGACCGAGCAGGAAACAGCTATTCCCCTCCTGGTCACCGTGGCCTGACGGCCGCGACACTCACTCGGGGCGGGCTCCGAAGACGATTTCTTCCCACGAAGGCACTTTCGCTCTGCCTTTGCGACGGGTGCGGGTGGGGGTGGGGGCTGTCGCGGAGGTGGCGCTGGTGCTGGTGGTCGCGGTCTTGGTGCGCTGCGACGTGGCGTCTGTGCTCTGGGAGGCGCGTGACTGGGGTGAGGGGGACGGGGTCGGTTGGGTCGACGGTTTGGCTGGTGCCTTGGCGGCTGGTTTGGTCGAGCCGCTCGCTGCCCTGGTCGGCCCGGTGGTGGTCTTGGTGGGACCGGTGGCGGTGCTGGTCGGGCTGGTGGTCTTGGTCGGTCCGGTCGTCGTCCTGGTCGCACCAGTGGTGGCTCTGGTCGAACCGGTGGGGGTTTTGCGGGTCGGGTTCGTAGGGGTTTTGGTGCGGCGGGTGGTCTTGGGAGGCGGTGGTGGCTCCTCGGCGTCGAAGAAGCTGTCGAGGTCGATGGACTGGCGTTTGCCCCGGCGGCTGCCGAGCTCGTCCAGCAAGGCCGCAGTGTCGGTGGCCTCGGTCGTGGCTTCGACCAGGTCGTAGACCGCAGGGGTACGCACGGCCGTGAGGTGCCGACGGACCGGGGGTTCGGCGATCTCGGTCTCCGACAGCCAGCGGGCCTCGTCTTCGGTGGCCGTGAGGGTCTTGGTCGTCGGGTCGAAGGTCCAGCGGGCCTCCAGGGGCTGGCCAGCAGCGGTGAAACGTGCCAGCACGATCCACGGACCGGACCGGTCGCGTATCGCGTCCCAGGTCAGCGAGCTGACCTCCACGCCCCGGGCAGCCAGACGGTCAGCCACCAGGTCGCCGAGCGGGGGGGCGTCGGTTTCGCGGCCCACAGGGGCTGAACGGGCCTGGATGGCGATGTACTCACGGTCGGCCAGGGCCGGGCCTTCGAACCGGCGCACGTGCTGCAGCGGCACGTCAGCGGACGCGGCAATCTCCGCGGACGTCTCACCAGCGCGGATCCGGGCCTGGATCTCGCGGGGTGTCAGCGGTCCAGGAGGGTCGGTGCTGGGCGGTGGCGGCTGGAAGCGGGGCCGGTCGCGGCGCAGGGCCGAGCGCAGCGCCTCGTCGATGGGCAGCGTGAACTCGACGCCGTCCTCGTCGTGCAGGACGAGGTTCTCGCCGTCCGGGTCCAGACCGACCAGCTCGAGCTCTCCCATAGACACCTCCGGGGGCAAGCCTGCCACCTGTGGGCGAAATTCTCCCGGATTCGGGCCGGTGAGCCTAGGCACGTCGCCCGCAGGGCTGTCGGGCAGGATGGGGGTATGAACGAACCGTACCGGCTCGACCCCGCCCTGCCCGCCATTCTCACGACGATCGCCGAACGCGCAGCCTGCCAGGCGGGGGCCCTGGTCCACGACGGACGTCCCGACGAGGTGGAGGTCACCTCGACCAAGTCCAGCCCGCAAGACGTGGTCACCGCCATGGACCTGGCTTCCGAAGACTGCCTGCGCGCTGTGCTGCACCAGGCACGCCCCGACGACGGGATCCTCGGCGAAGAACGCGGTTACGAGCCTGGGACCAGCGGTGTCACCTGGGTGATCGACCCTATCGACGGGACGGTGAACTACCTGTACGGACTTGCCGGCTACGCCGTGCTCGTCGCCGCCGTCGCCAGCCCGGGCGTCCCCGACCCGGCGACATGGACGGTCCTGGCGTCGTGCGTGCGGGCACCAGCGCTGGGCCACACCTGGACGGCGACCCTGGGAGGCGGTGCGTTCCGCGACGGGCGCCGGCTGGCGGTGCGCGAAGCCCCGCAGCTCGGTGGGTGCCTGCTGGGCACCGGGTTCGGCTACCGACGTGAGGTCCGCGAGCTCCAGGGCCAGGTGGTCGCGCGCCTGCTGCCCCAGGTGCGTGACCTGCGCCGAATGGGTGCAGCTGGGCTGGACCTGTGCGCTGTGGCCGACGGCACCCTCGACCTGTTCTACGAACATGGGCTCCAACCGTGGGACCTGGCCGCCGGGTCGCTGGTCGTCACAGAGGCAGGTGCGCAGGTCAGCGGCTTGCACGGCGAGCGGGCCGGCCCGGCGATGACTGTGGCGGGGCACGCTGGACGCATCGGCGAGCTCATCGCCGAGCTGGAGCAGGCCGGAGCTGACGAGCCAGTCTGAGCTCAGCGAACCTCACGCTTCGCCGTGGTGTCGTTTCGCACCTGGGGGGTTCATGGTGCACAATCCGTGCCGCTGCTGTCACCCGGGAACAAAACTAAGTCCGTGGGCATTCTGCCCGTAAGACCCGACGCACGACGGAGAGAGACGCCACCGATGGCTACCGACTACGACGCGCCGCGCAAGAACGAGGAAGAGCTCTCCGAGGACTCCCTCCAAGAGCTGCAAGCCCGCCGGACCGACAAGAACTCTGGTGTCGTCGACGAGGACGAGACCGAAGCCGCCGAGGGGTTCGAGCTACCCGGCGCCGACCTGTCGGGCGAGGAGCTGTCCGTCCGCGTCTTGCCGCGTCAGGCTGACGAGTTCACCTGCTCGCTGTGCTTCCTCGTCCACCACCGCAGCCAGCTGGCGTACGAGAGAGACGGCCTGCCGGTCTGTTCGGAGTGCGCCGCCTGAGAGGCACCGCAGATGGACGACACACCTCCGGGCGCCCAGGTCGACGGCGCCCAGGTCACCGTGTTGCTGCACCGGCTCGACCCCGAGCTGCCCGTACCCGCCTATGCCCGCCCTGGCGATGCTGGTGCTGACCTGGTCACTGCTGTCGACGTCACCCTCGCCCCCGGACAGCGCGTGAGCGTCCCCACCGGTGTGGCGCTCGCTCTGCCGCACGGGTGGGCTGGTTTCGTCCACCCCCGTTCGGGCCTGGCCGCCCGGCACGGGCTGACCATCGTCAACGCCCCAGGCACCGTCGACTCCGGGTACAGGGGCGAGATCAAGGTCACCCTCCTCAACACGGACGTCGCGCAGCCACTGGTCTTGCGGCGCGGGGACAGGATCGCCCAGCTCGTCGTGCAGCCGGTCGCCCACGTCCGGTTCGAACAGGTCGACGCCTTGCCGCCCTCGCAACGTGGCGCGGGAGGGTTTGGCTCGTCCGGCGGGTGGTCTGTCTCGTGAGATACCCTGCAACAGCACTGGTAGCCGTGACAGTCGGGAGTCGAACGTGAGCCTGTTTCGTCGGACGCAACCGGACGACAGTCCGGAACCCGACTTCAGCGAGCCGGAGGAGCAGCACGACTCAGGTCCGCCCCGCACAGGTCCGTGGGACGCGTCAGACCCGCGGCCTGACGGTCCGTACCTCGACCTGGGCGGGCTGCAGGTCCCGGTGCCCCCTGGCCTCAAAGCCCATATGGACGCCGATCCGTCAGGACGGGTGATCCGGGTGCGCGTGGAGGTTGCCGGGTCCGAGGTGCAGCTGGCGCCGTTCGCCGCGCCGCGCACCGCAGGGATCTGGGACGAGATCCGCGAAGAGATCGTCGAACAGATCCGCGCAGACGGGGGACGCGCTGATGAGCTCGACGGCCCGTTCGGCACCGAGGTCGCCGCGAAGATGGTGGTCCACGCCGAAGGCAAGTCCGGCAAGCGGACAGTGCGCTTCTTGGGGGTGGATGGTCCGCGCTGGTTCCTGCGTGGTGTGGTCACCGGTGCGGCGACCACCGACCCAGCGGCCGCGCAGGTCGTCGAAGACCTGTTCGCCGGGTGCGTGGTCGTCCGCGGCGAGTCGGCCATGCCACCGCGTGACCTGCTGGAGATGCGCCTGCCGAACACCGAGGCTGCTGCCGAACCAGAAGAGCCGGACTTCAACCCGCTGGTCCGCGGCCCAGAGATCACCGAGATCCGCTGACCCGCCGATGACGCTACGAGAACGCGTCCGGTCGCTGCTGGCGTCCCGCGACCAGGAGGAAGCCGACCAGGAGCGCGCCGACGCCCTGGCCGTCGCCGGGAGCACCCCCGTCGCCGAGCTGTCCGCGCGGCACCGGGCCACGGCGTCAGGCGTCCTGCGCTCGGTGACGCTGCGGCCCCGCGAAGGCGTTCCCGCCCTGGAGGCCGAGCTGTACGACGGGTCCGGGGCGTTGGACCTCGTGTGGCTCGGACGCCGTGAGATCCCCGGGATCGTGCCAGGACGCCGTGTCGTCGTGGAGGGTATGGTCACCCAGCTCGACGGGCGGCGCGCTGTGTACAACCCCCGCTACCAGCTCAGGCCGCGGCCCGGTGAGTGAACCGACCAGCCCCGAGGTGCCCGCGGCAGATCCCGCCACCGGGCGGGGGATGCGTGCCATCGCCGGCGAGGAGTTCTCCTTCTCCGAGGCGGTCGGCGGGGTGCGGGGGATGGTCGAGGCCGTCGCCCCCGTGCTGCTGTTCGTCGTGGTGTACATGGTCTCTGGGCGGCTCGTGCCAGCGGTGGTCGCGGCGTTGGCTGCCGCGCTGGTCGCCGTCGTCGCGCGACTGGTCAGCCGCACCCCCATCACCCAGGCCCTGTCAGGGGTGCTGGGGGTGGGTATCGGTGTGGCTTTCGCGCTGGTCTCCGGCCGGGCGATCAACTACTTCCTGTGGGGGTTGTGGACCAACGTCGCGTACCTGGTCGCGACAGTGGTGACGATCGTCGTGCGTTGGCCCCTGGTCGGGGTGCTGCTGGGGCTGTTCGACTCACGTGGTCCGCTGGCCGAGGGAGGGTCGTGGTCGAATGTCGGGCGGTTCC
This sequence comes from Micrococcales bacterium, assembly GCA_009779195.1. Classification (GTDB taxonomy): domain Bacteria; phylum Actinomycetota; class Actinomycetes; order Actinomycetales; family Cellulomonadaceae; genus Cellulomonas. The sequence continues at coordinate 13,929 of WRET01000048.1, read as the reverse complement.
GGTCCGACCCGCTGCTGCGCCGCCGTGCCACCTGGGCGACGTGGTTGTGGGTGGGGGTGTTCGCTGCCCGTCTGGCGGTGCAGGTCCCGATCTACCTCTCGGCGAACGTCGCGTGGTTGGGGACCGCGAAGCTGGTCATGGGCGTGCCGTTGTTCGCGCTCGCTCTGTGGCTCAGCTGGCTTCTTCTCCGGCCAGAACACGCTCAAGAGCAGTCTCCTGAACGTCACGACCCGTGACGAACAACAGCTCGTCGCATCCTTCGAGGGTGTCGTCGGGGCTGGGTGACAGCGGACGGGTGTCGCGGACGATACACGCCAGCACCGTGTCTTGCGGCCAGACCACCTGACTGACCAGACGGCCTACCAGCGGTGAGTCCCCAGGCAGCGTGACCTCGAGGATGTTGGCCCGCGACTGGTGGAAGGTGAAGATCTTCACCAGGTCCCCGACGCTGACGGCCTCTTCGACCATGGCCGTCATGATCCGTGGCGTGGACACCGCCACGTCGACGCCCCACGCCTCGCCGAACATCCACTCGTTCTTGGGGTTGTTGACCCGCGCGACAGTCCGCGGCATACCGAACTCGGTCTTGGCCAGCAAGGACACCACGAGGTTCGCCTTGTCGTCACCGGTGGCCGCCACCATGACGTCGAACTCCTCGGTGTGCATGTGGCGCAGCGTGCCCAGCTCGCACGCGTCGCCGAGCACCCAGTCGGCGTCGGCGGCCTGGGCCACGCGCATCGCCGCCGCCTGGCGGTCGACGAGTGTGACCTCGTGGCCGTGCAGCAACAGCTCGCGGGCGATGGACAGCCCGACCGATCCGGCCCCGGCAACGACGATCTTCATCACAACCCCGCAGGTGGGTGGGCGGTGAAGGCCCGTTCGACCGCTGGGGCGTCGTCGGTGCGCATGAGCACGTGGACCACGTCGGCGTCTTGGAGCACAGTCGAGGCGGTGACCATCACCGCTTCACCGTAGCGGGTGACGAAGGCGACCCTGGCGCCCGATGCCTCCTCCAGGCGGGCCACAGGCAGGCCCACCCATCCTGGGTCGAGGTCCACCTGCGCCATGACGACCTGGCCGGACGGTTCGCGGAACTCCTCGGTGGTGCCCATCGGCAGCAGACGGCGCAGGACCTGGTCAGCGGTCCAGCGGACGGTCGCCACCGTGGGGATGCCCAGGCGCTGGTACACCTCGGCCCGGTGCGGGTCGTAGATCCGCGCCACGACGTTGGACACACCGAAGGTCTCGCGCACCACACGGGCGGCGACGACGTTCGAGTTGTCCCCGTCGGCGACGGCGGCGAAACCGTACGCGTCGTCGATCCCTGCGGTGGTCAGCGTGTCGCGGTCGAACCCGAGCCCGGTCACCTTGTTGCCCTCGAACTCCTCAGGCAGGCGTCGGAACGCCTCAGGGTTCTGGTCGACCACAGCGACCGAGTGCCCACGTTCCTCCAGCGACAACGCGAGCATCGCCCCGACACGTCCGCAGCCCATGATGACGAAATGCACGACTGCCAGGCTACCGCGCAGGCACCAGGGGCGTAGCATGGGCGTTCGTGCCGGATCTGCGGGGTGCAGCCAAACGTCTGCTCGTCGGCCGACCTGTGCGCAGCGAGAACCTGGGACGCACGTTGCTGCCCAAACGTCTCGCTCTGCCAGTTTTCGCCTCCGACGCCATCTCGTCGGTGGCCTATGCCCCCGACGAGATCTTGTTGACCCTGGCGTTCGCCGGGACGGGCGCCGCGCTGCTGTCGCCGTGGGTCGGTGTCGCGGTCGCGCTGGTCATGGTCGTGGTCATCGCTTCGTACCGCCAGAACGTCCATGCGTACCCGTCCGGCGGTGGTGACTACGAGGTCGCCACGACGAACGTCGGCAGCCGGACCGGGCTGACAGTCGCCAGCGCGTTGCTCGTGGACTACGTGCTCACCGTCGCGGTCTCGGTGGCGGCGGGCACCGCGTACGCGGCGGCAGCGCTGCCGGTGCTGCACGGGCACGAGGCCAAGGTGGGTGTGGCCGTGGTGCTGGTGCTGACCGTGGTGAACCTGCGTGGTGTGCGCGAGTCGGGCCGGGCTGTGGCCCTGCCGGTGTACCTGTACATCGGCGCGGTGGCGCTGACGGTGCTGGTCGGGTTCGTCCAACGCATGACCGGGAACCTGGGTGAGGCTGAGTCGGCGTCGTACCAGATCGTCCACCAACCTGGTCTGGACTCAGGGCTCGTGGGTCTGGCGGGCGCCGTGCTGGTGCTACGGGCGTTCGCCTCTGGGTCGGTCGCGCTCACCGGTGTCGAGGCGATCAGCAACGGCGTCCCGGCGTTCCGCAAACCCAAGGCGAAGAACGCCGCCACGACGCTGGGGGTGGCCGGTGCGGTGTCGGCGACGTTGCTGGTGTCGATCCTCGTGCTGTCGCGTATGGCCGGGGTGGTCTACGTGGACGACCCGTCGACAGACCTCGTGACAGCGTCGGGGCAGCCAGCCGGTGACGCGTACCACCAGTACCCGGTGGTCTCCCAGCTCGCGCACACCGTGTTCGGGAACTTCATGCCGGCGTTCTATTTCGTCGCGGTCGTCGCCGGGGTGATCTTGTTGCTCGCCGCCAACACCGCGTTCAACGGTTTCCCGGTGCTCGGGTCGATCCTCGCGCGCGACGGGTACCTGCCGCGCCAGCTGCACACACGTGGGGACCGCCTGGCGTACTCCAACGGGATCCTCACGCTGGCGGTCGCGGCGATCGTGCTGATCTGGGCTTTCGACGCGCAGGTCACCCGGCTCATCCAGCTGTACATCGTCGGGGTGTTCGTCTCGTTCACGCTGTCGCAGCTGGGGATGGTGCGGCACTGGCGACGGCTGATCCCCACGCAGGTCGACCCGCAGCGGCGCACGAGCATGCGGCGCTCGCACGTCATCAACACCGTGGGCCTGGCTGTGACGGGCACAGTCCTCGTCGTGGTGCTGGTGACGAAGTTCACCTACGGCGCCTGGATCGCGGTCGCGGCGATGCTCGTGGTGTTCGTCCTCATGAACGCCATCCACCACCACTACGCCACAGTGAGGACCGCGGTGGCGCTGGACGACGACGAAGCGACGTCGAGGGCGCTGCCCAGCCGTGTGCACGCCATCGTGCTCATCTCCAACCTGCACCGTCCGACGATGCGGGCCATCGCCTACGCGCGGGCTGCGCGGCCGTCGGTGCTGGAAGTGATCACCGTCGGGGTGAATCCTGACGATGTGGACCAGCTGCGCACCGAGTGGAACCAGGTGGGTCTGCCGCTGCCGCTGAAAGTCCTCGACTCTCCGTTCCGGGAGATCACCCGGCCGGTGCTGACCTATGTGCGTTCCATCCGGCGCGAGTCGCCGCGTGACCTGGTCGTGGTGTACGTGCCCGAGTACGTCGTCGGGCACTGGTGGGAGGCCCTGCTGCACAACCAGAGCGCCATGCGGCTCAAACGCCGGTTGTTGTTCATGCCGGGGGTCGTCGTGGCGTCGGTGCCCTGGCAGCTGGAGTCGTCCGCGCGCACCCGGAACCTGGCCGAACAGTTCGACGCGCGTCCGTTGCCCGGGGACACCCGCCGGGGGTTGGGAGGTCCGCAACAGTGAGCGGGCAGGTGGTCGAGCTGGAGGTGGGCGCCCCCGCCCACGGCGGGCACTGTGTGGCGCGGCTGGACGGGCGGGTGGTGTTCGTTCGCCACGCGCTGCCCGGCGAACGGGTCCGGGCCCAGGTGACCGGTACCGGGTCGCGGTTCTGGCGTGCTGACGCGGTGGAGGTCCTCGAACCGTCCGACGACCGGGTCGCGTCGGTGTGGCCAGCCGCTGGTCCCGGTGGGGTGGGTGGGGGAGAGCTGGCGCACGCCTCCCTCGACGCCCAGCGCCGCTGGAAAGCCCAGGTGCTCGCCGAACAGCTGCGCCGCTTGGCGCACGACGACCGGCCTGTGGACGTGCTCGGAGCGCCAGGAGACGACGAACGTGGTGGCCTGGCGTACCGCACCCGGCTCGACCTGGTCACCGACGACGAGGGCCGGGCAGGGATGTTCGGCTGGCACAGCCACGAGGTCCACCCGCTCGACACCATGCCGCTGGCGGTCGAGGCCATCGCCGACCTGGGCTTGTTCGACCGGACCTGGCCTGCCCAGGCACGGATCGTCGCCGCAGCCGGGGCCGACGACCAACCAGTCGTCCTGGTCGACGACGACGTGTGGGACCTGCGCCGCCACTGCGCCGACCGACGGCCCACCGCCCGCCGCGCAGTACGTGAGCAGGTCGGGCGAGATATCTACCGGGTCGCTGCCGACGGTTTCTGGCAGGCCCACCGCTGCGCTCCGGGTCTGCTCGTCGACGCCGTCCTGGCCGGTGCTGGTGACGTGGACGGTGCCGTCGTCGCCGACCTGTACGCCGGGGCGGGCCTGTTCACCGTGCCCCTGGCCGCGGCGGTGGGCCCGACCGGCGAGGTCGTCGCTGTCGAGGGCGACACCCGTGCCGTGCGCGACGCCCGCCGCAACGTGCACCATCTGCCGCAGGTCAGCCTGCTAGAAGCCGACGTCCGGGATTCCGACTTTGTCCACGCTGACGTCGTCGTCCTCGACCCCCCGCGTGCTGGTGCCCGGCAGGTCGTCGTCGACGCCGTCGCCGCTGGGCGTCCCGACCGGGTCGTCTACGTGGCGTGCGACCCAGCAGCCCTCGCCCGTGACATCGCCTTGTTCGCCGCCCACGGCTACGTGCTGGACGGCCTGAGCGCCTACGACGTCTTCCCCATGACCCACCATGTGGAGACTGTGGCTGTCCTCGTCCGTGCCTGACCCGCGTGTCGGTGCAGACACGCCCTGTTTGACATTCGCGTCTGGGGACCAGCACGCCTACGGTGGGAGATGACCCCAAGGAGGCTGCGATGACCGACTCCCACAGCAAGCTCGCCCAGGCGAAACGCGCGGTCGTCGCTGAGCTGGCCAAACAGGGCACCCCCGAGTACGACCCGAGGGCGCTGGAGCGGCTGCTCGAGGCAGAACGCAGGGCGGCGGAAGAGGTAGCAGCAGCCGAGGGTCGGAAGTAGTGCCAGTCCTTCTGCCCAGCAGAAGCCAGTACCCGACCGGTGCTGGGGCTTGCCCTGTCCAGATGATATCTTGACGTCGAGATTTACCACGGTGCAAAGGAGACCCTCGGTGACGAACCTCAACAGCTTCGGATCGCGCGGAACGTTGGAGGTGAACGGCACCGGGTACGAGGTGTACCGACTGTCTGCCGTTCCCGGACTGGACAAGCTCCCCTACGCCTTGAAGGTGCTGGCAGAGAACCTGCTGCGCACCGAAGACGGCGCCAACGTCACCGCTGACCACGTCAACGCCCTGCTGAACTGGGACCCGACCGCTGACCCGGACACGGAGATCCAGTTCACCCCTGCCCGGGTGATCATGCAGGACTTCACCGGCGTGCCTTGCGTGGTCGACCTGGCCACCATGCGCGAGGCCGTGGCCGACCTGGGCGGCGACCCGGCACGGATCAACCCCCTGTCCCCGGCCGAGATGGTCATCGACCACTCGGTGCAGATCGACGTGGCGGGCCGCCCCGACGCGTTCGAGCGCAACGTCGAGCTGGAGTACCAGCGCAACCGTGAGCGCTACCAGTTCCTGCGCTGGGGCCAGACCGCGTTCGACGACTTCAAGGTCGTGCCCCCAGGCACCGGTATCGTCCACCAGGTCAACATCGAGTACCTGGCGCGCGTGACGATGACCCGTACCGTCGACGGCGTCCTGCGCGCCTACCCGGACTCTTGCGTGGGTACCGACTCGCACACCACGATGGTCAACGGCCTGGGTGTGCTGGGCTGGGGCGTCGGCGGTATCGAGGCTGAGGCTGCCATGCTCGGCCAGCCAGTGTCGATGCTCATCCCCAAGGTCGTCGGATTCAAGCTCACCGGCGAGATCCCCTCGAACGTCACCGCCACCGACGTGGTGCTGACCATCACCCAGATGCTGCGCAAGCAGGGCGTCGTGGGCAAGTTCGTCGAGTTCTACGGCGCTGGTGTGGCCGCTGTGCCGCTGGCGAACCGGGCGACCATCGGCAACATGAGCCCCGAGTTCGGCTCGACCGCCGCGATCTTCCCGATCGACGACGCCACGCTGGACTACCTGCGCCTGACCGGGCGGTCGGACGACCAGGTCGCCCTCGTCGAGGCGTACGCCAAGGACCAGGGCCTGTGGCTCGACCCGTCGGTGGAGGCCAAGTACTCCGAGTACCTCGAGCTGGACCTGTCGACGGTCGTCCCGTCGATCGCCGGGCCGAAGCGTCCCCAGGACCGCATCGAGCTGTCCAGGGCCGCCGAACAGCTGGCTGCTGACCTGCCGACCTACGTCGCGGCGGGTTCTGAGGGCGTCACAGCGCCGGTGACCACCACCGACGGCAAGTCCTTCAACCTGTTCCACGGCGCGGTGGCGATCGCTTCGATCACCTCGTGCACGAACACGTCCAACCCGTCGGTGATGCTCGCCGCGGGTCTGCTGGCCAAGAACGCCGTGGCCAAGGGCCTCAAAGCCAAGCCGTGGGTCAAGACGTCCATGGCGCCCGGCTCGCAGGTCGTCAACGACTACTACGCCAAAGCTGGGCTGTGGCCGGCTCTGGAGGCCCTGGGCTTCCACCTGGTCGGCTACGGCTGCGCGACCTGCATCGGCAACTCTGGCCCGCTGGACGAGAACATCTCCGCAGCGGTCCAGGCCAACGACCTGACGATCGTGTCGGTGCTGTCGGGCAACAGGAACTTCGAAGGCCGGATCAACCCGGACGTGAAGATGAACTACCTGGCCAGCCCGCCGCTGGTCGTCGCCTACGCCCTGGCCGGCACGATGTCGTTCGACTTCGACAAAGACGCGCTGGGTGTCGACGGCGATGGCAAGCCGGTGTTCCTCAAGGACATCTGGCCGACCCCGGCCGAGGTCGAGGCGTGCATCGAAGCGGCGATCGACCGCGACATGTTCACCTCCAGCTACGCCGACGTGTTCGCCGGTGACAGCCGCTGGCAGGGGTTGCCGACCCCCGCAGGCAAGACCTTCACGTGGGACGCCGCCTCGACGTACGTGCGCAAGCCTCCGTACTTCGACGGTATGCCCGCCACTCCCGCGCCTGTGGGCGACATCACCGGTGCCCGGGTCATGGCCAAGCTGGGTGACTCGGTGACCACCGACCACATCAGCCCTGCCGGTTCGATCAAGGCCGACAGCCCCGCTGGCAAGTACCTCACGGCGAACGGTGTGGCACTGGCGGACTTCAACTCCTACGGCTCACGCCGCGGGAACCACGAAGTCATGATCCGTGGGACGTTCGCCAACATCCGGCTGCGCAACCAGCTGGTGCCGGGCGTCGAGGGCGGGTTCACCAAGAACCTGCTCACCGGCGAGCAGACCACCATCTACGACGCCTGCCAGGCCTACCAGGCCGCGGGTATCCCACTGGTGGTCCTCGGTGGCAAGGAGTACGGCACCGGTTCGTCGCGCGACTGGGCCGCCAAAGGCACGGCGCTGCTGGGCGTCAAGGCCGTCATCACCGAGAGCTTCGAACGTATCCACCGTTCGAACCTCATCGGCATGGGCGTCCTGCCGCTGCAGTTCCCCGCAGGGCAGTCGGCAGACTCCCTCGGCCTGGACGGCACGGAGACCTTCGACATCACCGGCGTGACGGCTCTCAACGACGGCACCACCCCCCGTACCGTCGCCGTGACCGCCACCAAGCCTGACGGCACAGTCACCGCCTTCGACGCAGTAGTCCGCATCGACACCCCCGGTGAGGCCGACTACTACCGCAACGGCGGCATCCTGCAGTACGTCCTGCGTTCCCTGGTCGCCTGACCGACCACCGCCGCTTCGTGACCGAGAACCGGTGGGCGCCTCGAACGAGGTGCCCACCGGTTCTCGTGTGCCCCGGCACCAGCATTCGGTACTCCAAGGATGGAATTTTCTGAGATGAGTTGTCCGTACTGCCACGCAGAAATGGAGCGAGGCAACGTTATTGGAGACAGATATAAGCTGAGGTGGATGCCCGCGTCCAAGAGCCTGGTCATGTGAGGACACTGGGGACGGTTCCTATGTCTTGCCTGGTCAGGCATCGGATTCGCGGAGGAAGTGTCGACGGGGCTGGAGGAGGTGCACGAGTTGGTTGACAGTATCCGGTTTGCGTCGCGCGCCGATTTCAGGGCCTGGCTGGCAGAAAACGGTATGTCGAGCGGTGGGGTCTGGTTGCTGTTCGGAAAACCGGGCGGCCCGAAGACGCTCAAGGCCAGCGAGGCGCTCGAAGAGGCTCTGTGCTTCGGCTGGATCGACGGCCAGATGCAGAGCATCGACAGCGGATCGTACGTGAAATACTTCGCAAGACGGCGCAAGAACAGCAAGTGGTCGCCCAAGAACAAGGCACTGGTGCAGGCCCTTGAGGAACAAGGCCTGATGACAGACCACGGCCGAGCAAAGATCGAAGAAGCCAAACGCAACGGCCAGTGGGACGCTCCTGCCCCTCCGGCGACCACAGACGCGGACGTCGACGCACTGTGCGCCCTGCTGGGAGAACACAAGCAAGCCCAGACGAACTTCCTCGCGATGCCCCCGTCGGTCAGAGCAACCTATGCGCGGGCCTACGTCAGTGCCAAGACACCCGCTGGACGCAGCACCCGCCTGGTATGGATCGTCGAACGGTTGAACAAGAACCTCAGGCCGATGTAGGGCCGTGTCGGCAGGTCGTCGCTACCCCCCGTCTCCGCTCCCGTCGTTCCTCCTATCAGCCAGGCGACGATCAGTCGTGATAACATCTAGTCAGTCTAGACGGAGGAGTGTTGTGACGACGTGGCAGGCGCAAGAGGCCAAGCAGCGATTCTCCGAGGTGTTGCGGCGTGCCAGCGCTGAAGGAGACCAGATCGTCACCCGGCACGGCGTCGAGGTCGCCGCAGTGATCGACATCGCCCAGTACCGGCGTCTGCGGGCGGCCGACGAGCGCACGTCGCGCGCCTACTCAGGTTTGTTCCCCCCGCTGGTCGACGAGGAGATCGCGACGGTCCTCGATGAGGTCGCTGCCGAGCGTCAGCTGGGCGTCCACACGCGACCTGATGTGGAGCTTGGCTGAGGTGTGGACCTACCTGCTTGACACCACTGTTGTGTCCGAGACCACCAAACCTCGCCCAGACCCTGGGTTGGTGGCCTGGGCCCAAGATGCGGTCCCGGAAGAGTGCTGCTTGTCTGTGCTGACCCTGGCCGAGATCATGCGTGGTCTGGTGCGGCTGGAAGACAAGGGTGCGACCGCCAAGGCCGCGCGTTTGAGAGTGTGGACCGAACAGCTGAAGGCTGACTACGCCGACCGCATCTTCCCAGTGACGCTCCCCGTCGCCCAGGCATGGGCTGGCCTGCCTGTCCGCCGGACGTTGCCAGACTTCGACTCCCTGATCGCAGCGACCGCTGTGGCTTATGGGCTGACCGTCGTCACCCGCAACACCAAGGACTTCGAAGACGCCGGTGTTCCTTGTCTGAACCCTTTCACCGGAGCAGGACCATAAGGCAGACGGAAGACACTGGAAGACACTGGGGACGGTTCCTATGTCTTGCCTGGTCAGACGCCTGAACAGCAGCAGGACGCCCCGACGACGGCACATGTCACGAGACGTTTCACGGGAAGGTCGCGTCCTGCCCGGGCTTGGGTCTGGGGCCCGTCCATTTTTCGATGAGACCTTTGCTGATCCCTGTCACCCGGGACAGCTGGCGGATGGGGACTCCGTGTTCGCGCAAGGTGACAACAGCGTCGTGCTGTTCCTGGAGCGGCAGCGCGAGGAAGGACGTTGTTGTCGGCGATTCCCACGTGGTGAGGGCTGCTGCGACATCTTCGTCGGTGAAGGCGCGTCTTCGGGCTTCGCGGTGTGCGAGAGCCTGCAAGGAAGGAGCCTCTGGGGCCTCGCCAAGCAGTTCGGCCGGTGGACACAGGTCGGCGAGGCGGCGGCTGTCAATGAGAGGGTCGTCGAGCAGCTGTCGGGCGCTGCTCCACCAATAGTCCTGGGGGTCGTCGCACAGCCCCGCGGCCACCGGGTTCATGTGGACGTACCGGATGAGGGTGACCAGATATGGTTCGTCATCGACGGGCTCGCTGCGGAAGCGGTCTTGGAAGAGGTGCCCTGTCCGGTTGTACTTCCAGTTGAACCAGCCTGCGTACCTCACGCCGATCCGTTTGAAGACCTGCGACACCGACTCGTCGCGCTCCTCGACCACCATGTGGACGTGGTTGGACATCAGGCAATAGGCCAGGACGCCGACTCCGGAGATCTCTTGGACGACTTTGACACACTCCAGGAACCTGACGTAGTCGCTGTCCTCCTCGAACAGACGGCGGCGGTCGATCCCACGCGCCATGACGTGGTAGATGCCGGTGGAACTGCGTCGTCGAGCCTGTCGTGCCATCCCTGTCCCCCGATCTTGTGGTGACAACGTTACACAACATCCGGGGCGCCCTGGTTCAGCCGTCTGACCAGGCAAGACATAGGAACCGTCCCCACTGTCCGTCCTGGCCAACGAAGTGATGGCCTGTTGTGGCCGGTGGGCTGCCTGGTCGTGCTAGAGTGGTGGCGTTGACATCATCATGCTGTCACTGGCATCAGGGGGAGGTCGGAGATGAGTGCTGTGGCTGTGATGACTGTGCGGAACATCCCCGATGAGGTGCACCGGGCGTTGAAGGTGCGGGCGGCTGAGAACGGCAGGTCGACCGAGGCGGAGGTACGGGCGATCCTGGCTGATGCTGTCCAGCCCGCTGTGCAGGTGAAGATGGGTGACGCGCTGGCGGCGATCGGCCGGAGGATCGGTCTGACTGACGAAGAGGCAGACCACATCGCGGCAGTCCGCCAGCGGGTCGAGGTTGAACCGGTGACCTTCGAATGATCGTCCTCGACACGAACGTGATCTCCGAGGCGATGAAGGCTGAGCCAGACCCGCAGGTGGTGACGTGGCTCAACCGCCAGGCGGCCGGGACCTTGTTTCTGTCGTCGGTGACGCTCGCAGAGCTGCTGTTCGGTGTCGTGTCCCTGCCGGACGGACGCCGCAAGAGCGCGCTGCAGCAGGCTCTGGCAGATATCCTCGCGCTGTTCGAAGGGCGCCTGCTCTCCTTTGATCGCGAAGCCGCCCAGGCGTACGCGACGATGGCGGTCCGCGCGCGTGACGAAGGCAAGGCATTCCCGATTCCGGACGCCTACATCGCCGCGATCGCCTCAGCCACCAGCTGCGCCGTGGCCACCCGAGACGTCTCGCCGTTCTTGGGTTCCCACGTGCCCACCGTCAACCCCTGGGAACCCGAGGCGTGACCACGACGCGTGTGCCGCAGTGGTGTTCGAGGCGTTGCTGATCTGGGTAGACCCCTAGCTGAGATCGGCGGCCGTCGGGCCCACCGTCTCCCGCCCGGTGCTCTGGCGTATAGGCTGACGGTCGTTCCTTGTCTGAACCATCCACCGGAGCAGGATCATGAAGGCAGTGCGCGTCGCAGTCGTGGGGTACGGCAACATCGGCCGGTACGCGGTGGAGGCGCTGCGTGCGGCTCCAGATACTGAGCTTGCGGGGGTTGTGCGGCGTTCGGCGACGCTCAGCGACGACCAGGAGCGCGAGCTGGGCGGCACGGCGGTCGTCACCGACGTTGGTGAGCTGGGGGAGGTAGACGTGGCGCTGCTGTGCGGCCGACGCGCAGCATCCCGCAGACCGCGCCGCTGTACCTGGAGCGTGGGATCGCCACGGTGGACAGTTACGACGTCCACGGTGAGGCGCTGTGGCAGCTGCGTTCAGGGCTGGACGTCGTGGCCAAGGAGCACGGGACTGTCGCGGTGGTCTCGGCAGGGTGGGACCCTGGCAGCGACTCGGTGGTGCGCACGTTGCTCTTGGCGATGGCCCCGCAGGGGCTGACCTACACGAACTTTGGCCCTGGGATGAGCATGGGTCATTCGGTCGCTGCGAAGGCCACACCTGGTGTGGTGGACGCGTTGTCCATGACGATCCCCGTCGGGTCTGGGGTGCACCGGCGGATGGTTTACGTCGAGCTCGAGCCTGGGGCGGATATCGAGCAGGTGTCTGCGGCGATCACAGCCGACGCGTACTTCTGCCACGACGACACCCACGTCCTGGCGGTGCCGAGCATCGACGCGATCAAAGACGTCAGCTCTGGGGTGCTCATGGTCCGCAAGGGCGTCAGCGGCGCCACGCACAACCAGTCGTTCGAGTTCCGGATGGCTATCAACAACCCTGCGCTGACCTCGCAGGTCATGGTCGCCTGTGCCCGTGCCGCCGCCCGGCGTCTGGCCCCCGGCGCCTACACCATGCCCGAGATCGCCCCCATGGACCTGCTGCCCGGAGACCGCGAGACCCTCGTCAAGACGCTTCTGTGAGAACGGCCTATGCCCAGGTGCCGAGCTGGTGCAGGTAGTCGTCCAGATCGCGGTCGGATACATCGACGTAGCGTCCGGCGGCGATATCGGCCCATCTGACGTTGACCGCGTCACGCAGCGCTGCCAGCCTCGCGACGTCTTCGTTCTCACGCAGCTCGACCAGGCGCAGTCCCTCACGCAAGACCACTGGCGTTCTGGTAGCGGCCCGAGGTGACCATGTTCTCGACGAACTGTTGTTGGTGTCCGGTCAGGACGACATTGCGCGTCGGCATCACGCCCCCCGTTCTTCGGCTATGGCATAGTATTCCATTCCTGTGTAGACGCTGGGGACGGCTCCGACTGAACGTGACGGACGAACGTTAGGCACGGGGCTCTGACCAGGCAAGACATAGGAACCGTCCCCATTGTCCTAGGGGCGGGTCCAGGAGAGGGTGTCGAAGAGGGCGGACAGGACGCCGGCGGTGAAACCCCAGACCAGGATGTCGTTGGGCAGGCAGAAGGCGGGGGTGGGGGAGCGGTCTTGGTAGACGACGGCACGGTGGGCGGGGTTGAGCAGGTCGGTGACGGGGACCTGGTAGACCTCGGCGGTCTCCAGGTCGGCGGGGTAGACCGGGGACGGGTGGGCCCACCAGGCCAGGACGGGGGTGACGAGGTTGTCGCTGGCGTGCAGGGGCAGCTCGGCCAGGGAGCCGATGACCTCGACGCCGGTGGGGTCCAGACCGGTCTCTTCCTGGGCTTCGCGGACTGCGGCTTGTTCGGGGGTCTCGCCGGGGTCGATCTTGCCTCCGGGGAAGGAGACCTGGCTGGGGTGGTGCTCCAGGTGGTCGGCGCGTCGCTGCAGGAGGATGTCGAGGTCGTCGGGCCCGGGACGGTGGACCTCGCCGAGCGTCCTGAACAGCACCAGCACCGCTGAACGGCGAGTCGCGGTGTGCCGGTGCGGCCAGGGGAGGGCCGCGCGACCAGCGACGAGCCGGTGCAGGTCAGCGCGGGCGTCGGTCACGTGGAGGTCCTCGTCGTCGTGTCGGTCACCTGGATGTCGTCGTTGTCGTGTCGGTCACCTGGGTGTCGTCGTTGTCGTGTCGGTCACCTGGGTGTCGTCGTTGTCGTGTCGGTCACCTGGGTGTCGTCGTCGTGTCGGCCCGTGGCGGCTCGCCCAGACGGTCCGCCTGGACGGGCCTCACTCGACGATCGCCGCCGGGTCGGTGCCGTCGGGCAGGACGACCACACCGTCGTCGTCGGCCACCACCAGTCGGCCGGGGACGAACTGCACCCCGCCGAACTCGACGGTGATGTCGCGTTCGCCGGCTCCAGCCTTGGCGGACTTGCGCGGGTTGGTGCCCAGCGCCTTGGCACCCAGGTCCATACCAGCCAGGGCGGCCGAGTCGCGGACGGGACCGTTGATGATGACGCCGGACCAGCCGTTGGCCACGGCCGCTGCGGCGATCATGTCGCCCATGAGAGCGGTGTGCAGGGACCCGCCGCCGTCGACGACGAGGACCTGGCCCTCGCCGGGGGTGGCGAGGGTGGCTTTGACCAGGCCGTTGTCCTGGAAGCAGCGGATGGT
>WRET01000047.1 GCA_009779195.1 Micrococcales bacterium | reverse complement strand
GCCAGACGTTCGGCCTCGGCCTGCGCCTGGGCCGTGCCGTCAGCCTCAGGGCCCTGGCTGCTGGCGTGCGCCAGGAGGACATCAGGAGCCCCCAAGACCCAGCTGCCGTGCCCGGCGAAGCTCGTGCCGCTCCACTTGCGCGCCGAGGAGAACGCAGCGACGGCCTCGGGCTGCCAGCCAGGGTCGTGCGGGTACGCCTCGCCAATGGCCTGGAGGCTGGCATTGGGCCTCGGGTCGGCCGCAGCGAGGGCAGCGAGGGCTTGGCACACCAGGTTGGCCGGGGTGGTGGCGTCGAGACTGGCAGCGGTTGTGTCGTGCGCGGCCAGGTCGGCAAGACCCACCTGGCCGTTGCCAGACCCGGGTTGTCCGTCCCCGGCAGCGTCGAGGTCGTCGCCCAGCTCGCGGACCTCGGCCAGGCGCATGGCGTTCTCGGTCAAGGTGCCGGTCTTGTCAGCGCAGACCACGTCCACGCGGGCCAGGCCCTCGATGGCTGGCAGCTCGTTGACCAGGCACTGGCGTTGGCCCAGGCGGATCACACCCACGGCGAAGGCGATGGAGGTCATGAGCACCAGGCCCTCAGGCACCATGGGCACCAGCGCGGCGACCATCCCGCGCAGCGCGTCGTTGAACGGCTGGTCGCCCGAGAGCTGGTTGTACACCGACAGCGCCCCGGCGGGGATGAGCAGGTAGGTGATCAGGCGCAGGATCTTGTTGATCCCGCCGCGCAGGTCAGACTTGACGAGGGTGAACCGGCTGGCCTCGTCCGCCAGACGTGCCGCGTACGCGTCCTTGCCCACTTTCGTCGCCCGGTACGCACCGTTGCCCGCGGCGACAAAGCTCCCCGACAGCACCTGGTCCCCGGCGTGTTTGACCACCGGGTCGGACTCACCGGTCAGCAGCGACTCGTCGACCTCCAGCGCGGTGGCCTCCACGACCACCCCGTCCACGACGACCTGGTCGCCTGCGCTCATCTCGATGATGTCGTCGGCCACCACGTCGTTGGGCGGCAGGTCCACCGCGCCGCCGTCGCGGCGTACCCGGGGCCGCGCCTGCCCCACGATCGTCAGCCGGTCCAGGGTGCGTTTGGCCCGGAGCTCTTGGACCATCCCGACCACAGAGTTGGCAATGATCATCCCGCCGAACAGCCCGTCGAGGAACAACCCTGGCCGCACTTCCGGCACCAGCGCCGTGAACATGACGATGGCGAACAGCACCGCCAAGATCGCGTTGATCCGTGTGAACACATTGGCCCGCACGATCTCCCACGTGGTGCGGCTCGCCCGCACCGGCACGTCGTTGGTCCGCCCGTCAGCGACCCGGTCCGCCACTTCCTGAGCTGTCAACCCCCGCGCAACCGCCACAACACTGTCAACCATAGGTGCGACCCTATGGCACTCCCAGAACAAGACGCACGCCATCTGCGGCACTGGGCGGGCACGTCGCGGCGTTGTCGTCGTCGCCCCTCACCTGGCAGTGAGGCTCTCCTCCGCTGCCTTGCGACGTCCCCACCCAGCACCACATCCGACGCACATCTTGTTCTGGGCGCACCATACAACGGTCGTCGTCGCGGGCCGCCGGCCAGGGCGGGAACGCTGCCGCTTACACGTTCGAGTAAGCCCCTCCCGACGATGACGTTCACAAATCACGAGACCGTTCACAATAGTGAACGTGGTCGTCAGCGGCCGAACTGAAACTCTTCGAAGTGGAACCGGTGGACGTGGAGCGGGCTCGCGTCGAGGCTGTGCTTGAGCGCCTCGCGCATGGGTTGGGGGCCGCAGAAGTAGACATCCACCGGTCCGTCTGGTGCGACACTCTGCACGATCTGCTGGGCGGTGAGGAGACCTGTCTCGGTGGTGTTGACGAGATGGACGCGCACGTTGTCCGTGCTGGTCGCCAGCTCGTCGAGATAGGCGCCGTGCCCGGCGTTGAAGCTGTAGAACAGGTCGACTGAGTGCTGCGGCGGCACCCCGGACTGCACAAAGCTGCGGAACGGGGTGATGCCGATCCCGCCCGCGATCCAGATCTGGCGGGGCAGACCAGCGGTGTGGTCGAACCGGCCGTGCGCTGCGGTGGTGACCAGGCGGTCACCGACCCTCAGCGAATCCGGCAGGCTCGTCGTGTGGTCGCCCAAAGCCCTGATGGCGAACTGGATGTTCTGGCCGTCGGGAGCCATGGCGATGGTGAACGGGTGTGAAGGAAAGGCCAGACGTGGAAACTTCACGAAAGTGAACTGGCCCGGCCGCCACGTCAGCGCCCGGCCCGTCGCCGACGCGGTGACCTCCAGGTTGTTCTCGCCGACCTGGCGCAGGCCCGTGACCTGGTAGGCGTGCCGGAAGGCGAGGTGTTCGTACAGCAGCACGGAGTACACGGCGGCTGCCATACCCAGCAGGTTCACCAGGTTGAGCCACAGGCTGTACGGGCTGGTTCCCCACGGCCCGTACTGTGAAGCACCGTAGTAGTGGACCAGCCCGATGCCGTACGCGACCGCCACGAGTTTGTGGACCAGCTTCCACCTCTCGTGGTTCAGCTTCTTGGCTGCCAAGGCCACCGCGACGAGCGCCACGAACGCCACCATGGCACCCACGCCCCACCGGTCCGGCCCTTGCCCGTCGCTCAGCGGCCCGTCACCCCCCAGCGGCCCGTCGCCTGTGCTCCGCCGGGAACCAGGACCCCTGGTCCCGTCGTGACCAGCGCCGCCATGGGTCGCAAAGTGGACCAGGACCAGGCCGATCGACACCACGCCCAGCCATTTGTGGACCACGTAGGCCTTGTCCAGACCGTCGAACAACCCGTCGAGCACACCAGCACGGGTCGCGATCGCGAACAGCATCGCGAAACCGGTGAGGGCCAGCCCCCCGAGCAGCTGAGAGACCTGGCCGGACATGGCAACGCTGTCTGCTGGGCTGCTCAGTGCCCAGAACAGGACGGTGAGCCCGAACACCCCTGCGATGGCGGCGAGTCCTTTGTGCATCAGTGTCCTGCTTCCTGGTTTGCTGTGCTGGCTTCTCTCGCCCCCCGCTGCTGCGGGACGTGCGGGTCAAAATGCTCGACCAGGGCCATGGCCTGGGTGCGGACGGCCTCCGGGTCGCGGTCCAGGCCCCTGGACATGGCGACGAGGATGATGCCGAGCAGTGCGGCGCCCGCCATGGTCGCCAGCTCACGGCTGCCTGACAGCGGTTCCATCAAGTCCGCGATCCGGCTGCTCATCGCCGACACAGCTGTCCGAAGCTCTTCGTCGCGCGTCGCCTCCGCCATGAGCGTGTACAACGTCGTCGTCTCGTCGCGCAGGTCCGTGACCATGTGGACGGCCAGTTGCGCCGCCACCTGTGGCACGAGCGCCGGTTCCATCGTGCCCGGCGCGTCGCCAGGCTGGCCCATCAGCTCTCCGAGCCGGTCGACGATACGGTCCTCAGCTGCCGCCAAGGCGGCGTGACGCAGCTCAGCGACCGACGCGTAGTGGTAGACCACCCGCGCGTGCGACACCCCGGCCTGCGCGGCGACCGCACGGTGCGTCAACGCCTGGACCCCATGAGACGCTACGACCCGTGTCGCCGCGGCAAGCATCGCCGCCCGGCTGGCTTCGCCCCGGGCCAGCCTCCCGTCCGTCGTGGACATGTCCCGCACCTCCTGGTCGTCTTAGGTACCTGACCAAATGTACAGTATCATGGACGCAGGTAGAACCCCGCCGCCGACCGAGAGGACTTGCGATGCGCACGCTCATCGTGCTCGACCACCCGTACGAAGGGTCGTTCACCCGCGCCCTCGTGGACGCCGCCACCGCGGGCCTGACCGCCGCCGGTGGTGAGGTCGACCTGATCGACCTGCACGCCGACGGTTTCGACCCGGTGATGCACGCCGCCGACTTGGCGGCCTGGCGCCACGGCGAGTCGGTCGACCCCATGGTCGCCGACTACCAGCAGCGCCTGCTCGCCGCCGACCGGCTGGTCCTCGCCTTTCCCATCTGGTGGGAGCTGATGCCCGCCATGACCAAAGGTTTCCTCGACAAGGTCCTGGTCAAAGGCGTCGCCTACGACCAGCCAAAACCGAACGGCCTGATGAAACCCCGCCTCACCAAGCTCACCGGCGTCACCCTCATCACCGTCATGTCCACCCCCGACATCCTGTACCGGGTCGTGTTCGGCAACCCCATCACCAAAGCCGTGTTCCGCGGCACTTTCCGCAAGATCGGCGTCCGCCACCTGTCATGGCGCAACCACACCAACCCCGCCGCCCGTACCCCAGCCCAGCGCACCGCCATCCTCGCCCGCACCACCGCCACGTTCCAGAAGACCGCCTCGTAACTCCCCACGACATCGTTCATTAATCACCAGATCGTTCACTGTTATGAACGATCTGGTGATTAATGAACGATGTCGTCAGTGCGGATCTGGTCAGGGGCCGAGCAGGGCTAGCGGGACGACAGCCACACCGTCGCGACGCCGGTGGGCGTACTCACCGCGCGAGGTCCGGGGCCAGCTCGTCGTCGACGAGACGTCTGCGGTAGTGCACAGGCCAAACCCAACAGATAGCCGTTGTGCCAACTAACGTCTAGACGGGCATCTATCCAACAGATGGTCGGTGTCTCATGCAGATCGCCAGAGCCGCGCTGCTGGGCGCGGACAGGGGCCACAGCGTCACCACGCTCGCGCCTTGGGGCGTCCTCTGCGGCTCAGCCTCGACGTCAGCGTTTTGTACTCACAGCGACAAAAAGGTGTGGTGTGGTGGGGGCTGCGGAGGTAGGGTCCGGCGCATGGTTCCCTATCGACAGGTCCGCGCCGTGTGGGACGACGCCACCATCACCGTCTACCAGGCGTTCTGTCCGCAGATCGCTGATGCGGCCGTCTCTGCGGGCCGGTTTGTGCCGCCCTTCAAGCCAGAACGGATGACGTGGGTCAAACCGTCGTTCCTGTGGATGATGTACCGCTCGGGGTGGGGAACCAAACCGGACCAGGAACGGGTGCTGGCGGTGACGATGACCCGCGCGGGCTTCGACGAGGCGCTGTCGCTTGCCGCGCTGGCCTCGTTCGACCGCAACGTCTACCCAGACCGTCCAACCTGGCAGCAGCGCGTGAAGACCAGCCCGGTGCGGGTGCAGTGGGACCCCGAACGTTCGCCCACCGGCGCACCGTTGGACCACCGCTCGTTGCAGGTCGGGCTGGCTGGCTGGGCCGCGCAGCAGTACGTGGACGAGTGGACCGTGACGATCCGCGACATCAGCGCCCAGGTCGCCGACCTCCACCGTCAGGTCAGGGCCGACCCGGACAACCTTGCGGGACTGCCCGTCGAACACCCCTACCCTCTCCCCACCGCCAGCGCTGCTGCTGTGGGAGCGTCGTGACCCCCGCAGTGAGGAAGCCCCTCCCCACGACATCGTTCACTTCTCACCAGATCGTTCATCTTTGTGAACGATCTGGTGAGAAGTGAATGATGTCGTCAGGGCGGGTTCGACGCGGACATCGTCGACACATAGCACTACATTGTCGTATGCTGTTCGTACAGACGCTGAGGAGAGCAATATGACGAGCACCGCGGTGACCTTCCGCATCGACAAGGGGCTCAAGGAGCAGGCGGATCAGGTCCTGGAGTCCATGGGTATGAACATGACCACTGCCCTGACGGTGTTCACCAAGACCTTGGTGCGCGAGGGGCGGATGCCGTTCCCCATCGTGGCGGACCCGTTCTTCCACCCGGCGAACCAGGCGTGGCTGCGTTCGGCAGCAGCCGACGCCGCGACCGGCCGCGGCACGTACGTCACCAAGACCATGGCCGAGCTGGACGCGATGGCTGATGCCTGACTTCCGGTTCCTGGACGGCGGCTGGGACGACTACATCTGGTGGCAGGCACAAGACCGCCGCACCTTGCGCAAGATCAACAACCTCTTGCGTGACATCGCCCGCGACCCCGAGTCGGGCGTCGGAGAACCAGAAGAGCTCCGCGGTGACCTTGCCGGTTGGTGGAGCCGACGTATCACCCAGACCGACCGCCTGGTCTACCGCGTCGAGGACGGCCAGGTCGTGGTCATCGCCTGCCTTGGTCATTACGACAACTGACCTGGGGACGGTGTTGTGCTACGGGTTCTCCGAGGGCGGGCTAGGTTGAGCGGCCCAGGCGGCGATGTCGTCGCGGCGCAGGGCGGTGGCCATGCGGTCGGGGAACAGGCTGTCCCTCACCGACGATCACAGGAGGACGGCGACCGCCCGGGCGAACCGGGGTGCTCCGCATCGGGTCACCAGGGTGAGGTACTCCTGTGGTGTCATGGGAGGGCGTTCGTACGCGGCTGCGATGTCTCCAACAGCGTCTGCCACGACTGCGGGGAACAGGTCGAGCTGGTCAAGCAGGAAGTCGTCGGGGTGGACGACCGCAATCTTGTACGGCGCCAACGCCGAGTCTGGGAAGTCAGCCAGGTTGAAGGTGACGATGATGGCCGCGCCGCCTCGTACCGCAGCTGCTAGCACGTGACGGTCCTTGTCATGGCAGGTCATCTGGGCGACGAGGTCGGCGTACCCGGTGACTTCGGCGTCAGGGAAGGCATCGCCCATGGCCGCGATCCGGTGGTCGACGGCCTCTTCGTCGATGCCGTACTTGACGAGGTTGCGTCGCAGCTCAGTCAGGACGTCAGCCGACCACAGCGGCCGGTAGGTGTTCCTCTCGGCCAGCGTCAGCAGCAGGTCGTTGAGCGCGGCCCCGAAGATGGTGCACGTGTCGAGGAAGACTGGGAAGGCCATCAGTCGTCGGGCTCCATGGTGGTCAGCCCCAGCATCCCTGACTCCTGGTTGTTGCGGGCGGCCTGGGCCAAGACCGTGCGGCGACGGGCGCGTTCGTTGTCCTGGTAGGCCAGCACGTCGCCGAGGGTGACGCGGCGGTGGCGTCCGGCTTTGGTGAACGGGATCTTGCCGCCTTCCAGCAGCTTGACCAACGTCGGACGGGAGATGCCCAGGAAGTCTGCGGCACCCTGGGTGGTGAGCATCGTGTCGCGGGGGACGACTGTCACCCCTTGGCCGTTGGCGAGCGTGGCACCCACGAACCGCAGGACCTCGAACAACGTCGGGGGCAGCTCCAGCTCCTCACCCGACGGCGACACGAGCCGGGTCGTACCCGACTGAGCCTCGAGACGTGCGAACAGCTCGCGGACGGCTTGCGCGTCGCGCTCGTCCGGCAGGTACGTCTTCTCGCGTGCACGTGACGGTGACATCAGGACCTCCCTCGCCCGTCCACGATAGACGAAATATTCGAAAGATCCAAGAGGTCGCGGCCGGCAGTGCCCTGCAGTGCTGCGGCTGAGGAGCCTGTCATGTATCGGCGGTACCGGGGTGGTGGGTTTACGCGTTCTCGCTGGGGCTAGCTTGATGTCGGAGTCGGCGGCCCAGGCGGCGATGTCGTCGCGGCGTAGGGCGGTGGCCATGAGGTCGGGGAACTGGTCCGGGGTTCAGGCGAAGGTGGGGATGCCCAGGGCGGCGCACTTGCTGGCGGTGTCCTGGTCGTAGCTGGCGTGGCCGCCGTCGTTCAAGGCCAGCAAGACGATGACGTTGACACCGGAGCGGACCATGGGAGGTCTTCGACCAGGTTGATGTCGCGTTCGACCCCGGCGACCAGCTCAGGTTCCATGAGCATGCTCCGCAGGCCGTGCTTGGCGAACGCGTCGCGCTGGACGACCTGCACCACCGGGGTCGGGAAGTACTTACGCACGTCGCCCAGCCAGGTCGCCAGGGCTTTGGGGCTGGACCCGCCCAGCCCCGCACGCCGACCGGTGCTCGGTTCGTCTTCGGGGGTGTACAGCACCGACAACGCCCGTGACAAGGCACGGTCGCCAGAGCACAGCGCCTCGTCGTCGGTGCCGACGGCCAGGCGCCACCGGCGCTCGAGCACAGCGCGGTCGTCAAGGGCGTCTACGGCGACCTCGTCCACGGGTCAGCCCTTCTTGTCGGTCGCGGTGGTCTCGGCTGCGCCGGGGCGGCCCTGGTCAGACGCGCAGTGTGGCGAGCGGGACGACGTGAACGCCTGAGGGCAGGGTGTAGCCGTACTCGGTGCCGGTGACAATGGTGAGGAACCGCGGGGCGCCGGTACGGTCGGTGTCGACCCGGGCGTCGCGCAGGCGCAAGAGGTTGCGTTCGGCGGCTGGGACCAGCGACGCCCCAAGCTTCACCTCGGCAGCGGCCCAGGTGCCGTCGGAGTGCTCGACTATGGCGTCGATCTCCAGGCCGGTCTCGTCGCGGTAGTGGTAGACCTGAGCGCGCTGAGCCTCGGCGTAAACACGCAGGTCACGGATCGCCATTGCCTCGAAGACCTGGCCGAAGTACTCCGGGTCGCGGGCCAGACGGTCAGGGCCGACACCGAGCGCTGCGCAGGCCAGTGCCGGGTCTGCGAGGTGAATCTTGGCCCGGGTGCGCAGCCGGGTGCGTGACCGAAGCGCCACGCTCCAGGCAGGCAGTGGTTCGAACGCGAACACGGTGGTCAGGGCGTCGAGGTAGCGTCCGACGGTGTCACGGTCGATGGGTACCTCGGGCGACACGTCGGTGGCAAGGGCTTTGTCGGTGGCCTCCCCGGCGATGGTCCGGGCCAGGCTCGCCAGCAGGCGCCGCAACCGCACCGGGTCATGGCGCACACCTGTGGCTGTGGTGATGTCGGACGAGCACAGGTCGTCGAGGTAGGCGGCGTTGTAGTCCATGGCGTCGGTGAGGTCGGACTCGAGCAGAGCGGGCCACCCACCGCGGACTGCCTCGGCAGCCAGGTCGCGGTAGCCCAGCGGGCTTCGCACACCGGTGAGGGGACCAGCGGCCGCCAACCCCTGCCACGACACGGCGCCCGACGACCGGCCCGACTCGCTGAGCGTCATCGTGCGCATCCGCAGCCGGGCCAGGCGTCCGGCGCCGGAGTGGCGGCGCACATCGTCGGGCGGGGTCGCCGAGCCGGACAGGATGAACTGGCCCTTGGCCTGCCGGTCGTCGATCTCGTGCCGGATGAGGTTCCACAGGGCCGGGGCCAGCTGCCACTCGTCGACAAGACGGGGCGTGTCGCCGGCCAGCAAGGAAGCGGGGTCGAGCTCAGCCAGCGCGGTGGCTTGGGGCAAGGAGTCTAGGCGGACAGAGCTGCGTGCGTGCTGCAGCCCGGTAGAGGTCTTGCCGCATGCACGGGCCCCCTCGACGACGACGCCCCCCATGGCCCGCAACAGGGTGTCGAGACGGTCGTCAACGGCACGGTGTCGATACTGCACACATGCAGAATACCGCACGTTGCGACAGATCCGTCCCGCATGTTGCGACGATTCCATCCCGCATGTTGCGATGGTTGCGTGCAGCGTGTGCTCGGGTCGGCGGGGCGAGGGACGAACTGATATGTTCGTCCCTCGCCCCGAAGTTTGCACCTCGTCCGTCGACTGTCGTTGTGCTACGGGTTCTCCGAGGGACGGGCGAGCTTGATGTCGCAGTCGGCGGCCCAGGCGGCGATGTCGTCGCGGCGCAGGGCGGTGGCCATGAGGTCGGGGAACTGGTCGGGGGTGCAGGCGAAGGTGGGGATGCCCAGGGCGGCGCACTTGCTGGCGGCGTCTTGGTCGTAGCTGGCGTGGCCGCCGTCGTTCAAGGCCAGCAGGACGATGACGTTGACGCCGGAGCGGACCATGGCGGCCAGCTGTTGCATCATGGGGGCGACGTCGGTGTACAGGTCGGTGATGAGGACCAGGTGCGACTTGGTGGGGCGTTCGACCTTCGTCGCGCAATACGCCAGCGCTTTGGCGACGTCGGTGCCGCCGCCGAGCTGGATGCCGAACAGGACGTTCACGGGGTCGGCGAGCTCGTCGGTGAGGTCGACGACGTTGTCGTCGAAAACGACGAGCTTGGTGTTGACCACGGGTAGCGACGCCATGACGGCGGCGAACACCGAGGCGTAGATCACTGAGGAGGCCATCGAGCCGGACTGGTCGACGCACAGGACGACCTCGTCGAGATCGACCAGGCGGCGTTGTTTGCGCAAGAAACCGATGAGCTTTTCGGGGACGACGGTGCGGTACTCGGCCTGGTAGTTGCGCAGGTTCGCGGTGATGGTGCGCGGCCAGTCGATATCGGCCGGGCGGGGGCGGAAAGTACGTTGGTGCCGGTCCACGGCACCGCGGACCGCCTCGGACGTCTTCTTCTCCAGACGTTCGACCAGCTCGGCGACGATACTGGCGACGATCTCCCGCGCCAGCTGTTTCGACTTGTCTGGCATGACGTTCTGCAGGGCCAGCAGGTCTTCGACCAGGTTGATATCGCGTTCGACCCCAGCGAGCAGCTCAGGTTCCATGAGCATGCTCCGCAGGCCGTGCTTGGCGAACGCGTCGCGCTGGACGACCTGCACCACCGGGGTTGGGAAGTACTTGCGCACGTCGCCCAGCCAGGTCGCCAGGGCTTTGGGGCTGGACCCGCCGAGCCCGGCGCGCCTGCCGGTACCCGGTTCGTCTTCGGGGGTGTACAGCACCGACAAAGCCCGGGACAACGCGCGGTCGCCAGAGCACAGCGCCTCGTCGTCGGTGCCGACGGCCAGGCGCCACCGGCGCTCGAGCACAGCGCGGTCGTCGAGGGCCTCGTCTACGTCGTCCACGTCGTCCACGGGTCAGTCCTCCTCGTCGGTGGTCTTCGGTTGGCTCGACGACCCGCCGGTGAGGATCGTGGTGACGACCTCAAGCTGGCGTTGCCAGCCGGCACCCTGGTCGCTCGCGGGGGCCATGGCGATGAGGCGCCGGCCTCCGGTGCCCAGGGCTGCGGCGAGCAAGCGGCTGCGCCCTGAACGGTCGAGGTTGGCGAACACCCGGCGTAGCAAGGGCAGGGACGCGACGAAATCTTCTTCGTCGAGGGCGCCGAGCCAGGTGCTCACGGCGCCGCGGAGGTCGGCGTCGTAGACGAGGCGTTCGGCGGCCTGGGCGAAGAAGCCTTCGAGGAACCCGGCGGCGGCGAGGGTGGGGGTGCCAGGTGACAGGCGCCGTTGGACGAGCAGGACGACGTCGGCGGCGTCCAACGTCCCGGCCGCGTAACGCAGGTGGGCTGCGCACCCGGCGACCTTGGGGCTGGACTGGGGGTCGTCGACGACGTCAGCCAGACCTGTGTCCCAGGCGTCGACCATGTCGGCCGGGGCATCGGCCTCCAGCAGGCGGATGGCCCGGTCTGTGGCCAGGACCAAAGAGACCAGGGCGTCGGCCGCGTCGGCGTCGACTGGGCGGGCTGCGTAGTGCAGGCCCAGCGACGCCTCGACGACCAGGTGCTCGACCAGCGCTCCCAGGGCCGAGCTGTCGGTGCGACGCGCCTGGCCGTAGCGGATGACATCAGCCAGCGGCGGGACCGCGGCGAGCATGTCAGCGGTGTCCGACGACAACGCGGCGCGTTCGGCGAGAAGCTCCAGGGCGACGTCCACGGCGGTGGGCAGCGCGGCGGTCATGGCCTGGTCGCACCCGTCGGCCAGGGCACCCAGAGTTGTGGCCTCGTGGAGTCTCTCGGCGAGCAGCCCGGCAGCGGCCTGTTCGACGGTCGCCCCGTACACGAGCTTGTCGACCAGCTCGATCGCGTAGGTCGCGTCCCAGGCCAGGACCCAGCGTTCACGGAACGTGCCGCGTGAACGGCCCGCGTCGGTGAGCGTGCCCCACGGCACCCCGAGGATGCGCAGGCGGTGCAGCAACGCTGAGCGGGCCGCACCAGAGTCGGTGCGCAGGTCGATACCCAGCTCGCGTTCCAGGGCTTCGGGTTTGAGGCGGGTCAGGCGTTGCTGGCGTGCCAGGTCGTCGATCAACGGCGCCAGCGGGACACCCTCGGGGATCGTGCCGACCCGGTTTCCGACGAGCAGACGGGTCTCGACCAGGTTCCACAGCATGGGGTCGCCGCCGAACAGGCAGGCCACCGCGGCCTCGCGCAGCTCTTCGAACCCGGGTTGGGGCCGGTCCCGCAGCGCGGCCAGGGCCACGGCCAGGCGTTCGGCCTCGATGAGCGACGCGGTGGAGACCAGGTGCTCGTCAGCCCGCAGCTCGGCGGCGATCCGCGCGAGCCAGCGTGTTGCCACGTCGCGTCGGCCCCGGCAGTCCCACAGGTGCTGGTTCCACCCGGGGGCGCTGACCCCGGCGCCGTACCCCGAGGCGTAGGCCAGGCGGGCGTTGGTCCACGGGGCCCAGGTCACCGCGGCGGCTTTGCGCGGAAGGCCGGTGAGCAACGCCCGGTCGGCGGCCGCTGAGTGCTTGGCCTGCAACGCTGGGACGTGCGCGGCGCCGCAGACCACCGCGACCGGGCCGTCAGCGGTCTTGGCGGCTTTGGCGACTGCCCGGCGCATATGGGCCTCGCGGCGCAGGGTTTCGTCGTCGGTGCGGCTGTGGGCGCGGTACTCGGCCATCGCCGAGCCGATCGCGGCGAAGACCGGACCTGGTGCGGGGTTCTGCTCGATGAGGTCGTTCCACCACGACTCAGGGTCTTCGTAGCCCGCGGCGGTAGCCAGGGCCGAGACCGGGTCGCGCAGGTCGAACCCGTCGTCGGGTTCTGCGTCGCTGGGTTCCTCGTCGCCTGAGCAGCAGGCGTCGTTGGTCGCCTCACCACCAGTATTGCCGTCGTCGTCGCTCGTCTCGCCGCACGAGCAGCTGGTGGTGCCGTCGGCCTGTTCGTCCTCTTCAGGCAGCTGGGCCAGGACTGGTAGGTCGATGAGCTCGACGGGGACGTCGTGGCGCAGGGCCCACAGCACCGCCTGGTACTCGGGGGAGAACTCGGCGAAAGGCCAGAACGCTGCCTGGCGGGGGTTGTCCGCGGCGTAGCCCAGCAACGCGACCGGGGGACGCATCGCCGGGTCGGCCAGCAGCGGCAGCAACGGTGTGGCGTCGGCTGGTCCTTCGATGAGCACCACGGCAGGCGCCAGCTCGTCCAGGGCCGCGACCAGGCTGGCCGACGACCCTGGCCCGTGGTGGCGGACCCCCAGGTACGTGATCATCGGCCCTACAGCGCCTCGTTGAGGGCAACGTAGTACGGCGCGAACTCGCGGCGTTTCTTCACCACGGTCTCCAGGTACTCCGAGAGCACCTCTTTGTCCTGGACGGGGTCTTTGACGATCGCCCCGACCATGTTGGGGGCCAGGCCGTCGGGGGTCAGACGTCCGTCGTCGAACCATGCGGCGTGCGACAGGCCTGAGATCATCGTGGCGATAGCCTCAGCGGTCGACAACGAGCCCGACGGGGTTTTCAACGTCGCTTTGCCGTCGGCGGTGGCCCCTGAACGCAGCTCGCGGAACACGACCAGGACGCGTTTGATCTCCTCGTCGACGTTCTTCGGCACGGGCAGGTCCAGCCCGACGGCCATCTCGGCGACCCGGCGCGAGACGATCGACACCTCTTCGTCGAAGCTGTCCGGCACCGGCAGCACCACGACGTTGAACCGGCGTTTGAGAGCGCTGGACAGCTCGTTGACACCTTTGTCGCGGTTGTTCGCCGTGGCGATGACGTTGAACCCGCGCTGGGCGTACACCGCGGTGTCCAGCTCGGGGATCGGCAAGGTTTTCTCCGACAGCACGGTGATGAGCGTGTCCTGGACGTCTGAGCCCATACGGGTCAGCTCTTCGAGCCGGCACAACCGTCCCTGGGCCATGGCGCGGAACAGCGGGGTGGGAACCAGTGCGTCCTCCGACGGTCCGTGGGCCAACAGCTGGGCGTAGTTCCAGCCGTAGCGGATCTGGTTCTCGTCAGTCCCGGCCGTGCACTGGACCATCATCGTCGAGTCGTCCATGATCGCGGCGGCCAGGTGCTCGGACACCCACGACTTGGCGGTGCCTGGCACACCCAGCAGCAACAACGCCCGGTCGGTCGCCAACGTCGCCACAGCGGTCTGAAGCAGGCGGCGGTTGCCGACGTACTTGGGGATGATCGTCGTACCGTCTGACGCGGTGCCGCCCAGCAGGTAGGTCAGCACGCGCCGGGGGGACAGCTTCCAGCCGACAGGGCGTGGTTCGTCGTCGTCGGCGCGCAGCGCAGCCAGCTCGGCGGCGTAGGTGGTCTCGGCGGGTTGGCGCAGGATCTCGGGCATCATGCTCCTTCGGTCGGGTGGGCAAGCTCGGCGGACAAGGTGAACATGTCGAGGTAGTGCGGCCCGACCCCGGCCTCACGGGCACGCTCCGCGATCGTGGCGGCGACGTCAGGTGGGCACATGAGCGCCAAGGTGTTGGCGGAGGCGACGTCGATGGGGTCGTTGGTGCCGCACAGCTGGGCGAACGCCGCGGTGCTCAACCAGCTGACGTCGGCGACGTCGCCGAACGTGGCGGCGCGTTCGCCGACCCACTGGTGGACGGCCCACAGCCCCAGCTGTGGCAGCGCTGTGAGCACGGCCACGTGCGCGGCGGTGTCCAAGCGCGCGGCCAGCGGGGTCGCCAGGTACGTGTGGTGGTTCTGGTTGCGCCCGGTGGTGTGTTTGGACAGCAGGACCTTGGCCAGGTGCGCGGCGTCGTCGCACGTCCCTGTGGCCACGACCATCTCGACCAGTGCTGTGGTCGCGCTGTGGTCGCCCAGGCGCCAACCGTCGATGAGCTCGTCGCGGGAGATTCCCAGCGCTGTGGCGAAGTCGGCGAAACCGGTCGTCGCGAACAGCTGGTCGCGGCGGCGCCGCAGGACGTCGGTCTTGGTCTTGGTGGGGCTGACCGTCGTGGGTAGCAGCACCTTTTTCTTGACGGTGACGAACGTGCACAGCTCGGCCAGGTCGTCGGGGTCGACCTCCAGGTGGCCCAGGCGCATCAACAGCTGGCGCGACAAGGTCTTGACCTTGCCGGACCGGTCGGTGGCCAGCGACTCCAGGAACGGCACGTCGTCGTCGCACAGACCGGTCTGGCCCACGACCTCCAGCAGCCCCAGCCGTTCGGCGGCCTGGACGCTTGCGAAGTGCTGGTCCAACACGGTACGGGCCGCTGGCGGGTCGCTGGCCCGCAGGCGGCGCAGCAACCAGCGGCGCGCTGACGGGTACAGGTGGTCCCAGTCGTCGGCGTCGTCCAGGTCATCGTCGGGATGCACGGTGGTGACCGGGCGCCCGGCAGTCTCGCGGGCCCATTCTTGCCAGGGGCGGTAGACCTCAGGCAGGTCAGCGTCGGAACCGCCGGGGAACCAGTCCAGCGGGTGCATCGTGCACCCGCGCCGGTCCAGCAGGTCGAGCACGCGGTCGGCGGTGCGCTCAGCGGCCAGGACCCGTCGTACCAGGGGGCGCATGCGCTCGGCGACGACAGGTCTGGCCAGCGGAGGCAGTGGCGGGCGGGTGGTGTGCGTGCCGAGGGCGGGACGCAGACCCACCTCGAACGCCTGGCTGGCGATGGCGAGCAGGCGCCGCTCGTCGGTGTCGGGGTCGTCGGTCAGCAGCGGCCGCCATTCTGCCGGGGCGACCTGCGACCCCTGGCCGCCAGCGATCCAGCAGTCGCGCAAGGTGGAGTACGTCTCGTCGAGGTGCGTCATACCAGGCTCACCCGTCCGAACGGGGTCTGGGCGGCGAGCAGGGTCAGACGGAACCCGTCCCACAGGCCGACCGTCGAGGTCAGCTCCAGGCCATGCAGCACCAGGTCGTGCGTCCCGGCCAGCGGCAGCCCTGCACCGCCTGCGTCGGCCTTCCACCACAGCCTGGTGTCGTCGGCCTCGACGACGCGTCCGGCTGGTAGCAGCACGGGGTGCTCGAGCTGCCAGGGGACGGCGGCCCAGGCGTCGGCGCACTGGGCGAGCGGGTCCGGGTCGGGCGCGGGTGTGGGCCACTCCTGCCGGACAGGTGCGTCGGTCCGTGCGGCGATGACAGCCCTCAGCGGTGCGGGCGACGGGTAGAACGCCATCGTCGCGTCGAGCTGGGCGCCGTCGGTGAACACTTGCTCGCGCCGCCCGGCCGACGCTGGGTAGAAGTCCGCGAGCACCGCGAACCGCAGGGTCGCCGCGTCCCTGGTTTTCTCAGTGTCCCCAGCTTTCTCAGTGTCCCCAGTTGCCTCAGCGTCCCCGGTTGCCTCAGCGTCGGCAAGGTTCAGCAGCCAGGTGGTGTGGCTGACGAGCCCGTCGCGACGGGTGGTGATCTGCTCGCCGACGACCTCCCAGCGTCCGGCGACCTGGACTGCTTCAGGGTTGGTGAGCACTTGCTCGCGCTGTTCGGCGGCACCCACGTCGCGGGCCACCTGGGGCGCGTGCGGGTCGGTCCGCCACGCCGTGGTCAGCAGCACGATCTTGCCCAGCTCGCGCACTGCCACGTCAGGACGCTCCTCGGTGGGGACGGCCAGGAGCCGCGAGGGCATCTCGTCCAGGCGGGACGCCAGGTTCGTGGCTTTGGCGTCGACCAGGCGTGCGGCGATCTTGCGGCACCGGTCCAGGGCGTTGTCGGCGAACGCGGCCAGGCCCAGGCGGACCTGGTCGACGATCCACCGGTCCAGCTCGTCCAGGCCGTCGGTGATCGACGCCCGGGTCGCCTGCGCCCGTTTCGCTGCGGCGGCGGCGCGTTTGGCCTCGGCTTGCGGGTCTGGGGGCTCTTCGGCGACAGTCGCGTCGTCGATGGACTTGCTCGCGGGCGCCGTCTTCGGTGCGGAGGTCGTGGTGGTGCGGCGCCGTCCCATCCAGTCGCTGACCCACTGCGGACGGGTCCCTTCGGCGAACGACGTCGGTGACGTCGCCTGGATCCACATCAGGGCCAACGAGTGCTTGCACGGGAACTTACGTGACGGGCACGTGCACTTGTACCCCACGTCGGTGCCGTCGACGACCACCCGGTACGGGTTCGCCCCGGATCCTTGCGCCTCGCCCCACCACAGGTCGTCCTCGTGTGCCAGGGCCGACCACTTCGCAGGGCGGTTCAGCTTCGACGCGGCTGTGAGCGACGACTGGTCCGGCGCGAGAGCCTCGACAGCGGGCAGGTCAAACGGCACGGCTTCCCCGATCTAGAGCAGCTCCGGACTCTATCAGGGTGGACAAGACAATGGGGACGGTTCCTATGTCTTGCGAGGTCAGGGGGCTTTTTGTGGTGGGGGTGAGAGTGTGGGTTGCTGGGGACACTTGCGCCTTGGGGGCGAGACTGTGGGGACGGTTCCGCAGTCTCGCTGGGACCTGCGCCGAAGGCGCAGTTCCGCAAGACAGTCGGAACCGTCCCCACCGTCTCGCCGCTGTGCGCAAGACAGTCGGAACCGTCCCCACCGTCTCGCCGCTGTGCGCAAGACAGTCGGAACCGTCCCTGCCGTCTCGCCGCTGTGGCCTGGATCTAGGACGCTGTGGTGGCGGGTTGTTTCGCTGGGGTGGGCGACGGTGTCGACGATGACGTTGACGTGGTCGAGTCGGTGGTCGACGGTTTCGAGTCCTTGGTGGCCGACGCTTT
This sequence comes from Micrococcales bacterium, assembly GCA_009779195.1. GTDB lineage: Bacteria > Actinomycetota > Actinomycetes > Actinomycetales > Cellulomonadaceae > Cellulomonas. Next base: position 8,442 of record WRET01000047.1, on the reverse strand, counting down.
GTCTGCGGGCAGCGACGACGAGCTGCGCGCGTCGGTGCGGTAGAAGCCTGAGCCTTTGAACACCACGCCGACGGGGGAGAAGACCTTGCGCAGGCGGCCGTCGCACTGGGGGCACACCGTCAGGGAGGCGTCGGAGAACCCCTGGTGGATGTCGAAGGCGTGCTCGCACGCGGTGCAGCGGTACGCGTAGGTCGGCACGGCGACTCCTCCTGGATCGGCAGACACGGTTAGCACTCACGGGTGCCGAGTGCTGACAATACTCCTCGACGGGTCCTTTGTGGGGGTACTCTCGGAGTATGCGTCCAAGTGGTGGACAGTCTCCGGGGAACATGCACAAGTCGTCCCATCACGCCCACGATGCTTTAGTCTTCCGAACGTGACCCGCCCTCGTCTCGTCCGCCGCGTGCTCATCGGCGTCGCTGCGCTTGTGGTCCTGGCCGTCGTGGGCTCGACCTCCACGTCGTTGTGGGCGGTGCGCCGACCGTTGCCCACCCACTCAGGCGAGCTGCGGGTGTCTAAGCTCGACAACGAGGTCACGGTCCTGCGCGACGCCCGTGGTGTGCCGACGATCACCGCCATGTCTGCCCATGACCTGTTCCTCGCCCAGGGCTACACCGACGCCCAGGACCGTTTCTTCCTCATGGACTACCGCCGCCACCTGGCGTCGGGCACGCTCGCCGAGCTGGTCGGGAACACCAACGGTGCTGTCGAGTCCGACATGGTGGTCCGTACGCTGGGCTGGCGCCAGGTCGCCGAAAAAGAGTTCACGCTGCTCAGCCCCACCACCCAGGACTACCTCAAGGCGTACTCCGACGGTGTGAACGCCTACGTGGTCGGCCGGCCGACCGGTGAGATCGCCGTGGAGTACACGCTGCTGGGGCTGCACCGCAACGTCGCCGCGCCTGCGCCGTGGGACCCGGTGGACTCGTTGGTCTGGCTCAAGGCGATCGCCTGGGACCTGCGCGGCAACGACGCTGGTGAGCTGGCCAGGGCGCAGGCCCTGGTCAAGCTCAAGGACCCAGAGACTGTGGCGTTCTTGTTCCCGCCGCACCCGGCTGATGGCGAGGCGACGATCTCCGGCGCCGAGACCCCCGTAGCCGAACCAACCGGACCAGTGTCGGTGCCGGGGACCACCCAGGCCCTGCTCGCCGCTGGGGAGGCGCTCGACGCCGTGCCGCACCCTCTCGGTGAAGGCGGCGGTGTCGGGTCGAACTCGTGGGTGGTCTCTGGCGAGCACACAGCCTCCGGCAAGCCGCTGCTGGCCGCCGACCCGCACACGGCGATCTCCCAGCCTGGTGTGTGGTCCCAGGTCGGGCTGCGGTGCGCCCAGGTTTCCAAGCAGTGCCCGTTCGACGTGTCTGGGTTTTCCACCGCGGGGTTCCCCGGGGTGATGATCGGGCACAACGGCAAGCTGGCCTGGGCGTTGAGCGCGATGGGCGCCGACGTCACCGACCTGTTCGCCGAAGACGTCGTCGACGACCAGGTGAGGATCGGCCCCGCCAACACCGACCGCCAGCCGCTGGCCGTACGCACCGAGACCATCAAGGTGGCCGGGGGCACTGCGGTGAAGCTCACCGTGCGGTCCACCGGGCACGGTCCGATCGTCTCCGACGTGCTCAGCACCCCTGCTGCTGAACGGGCGGCCAAGCACAACTACCGGGTCGCGCTGGGCTGGAGCGGGCTGACACCAGGCCTGACCGCGGACGCGTTGTTCGCCTTGAGCACAGCCTCGGACGCTGACCAGGTCCGGGCTGCCGCAGCGTCGTTCCACGCACCAGCGGTCAATATCGTCTTCGCCACCACTGACGGGCATATCGGGTACCAGGCTGCCGGGCGTATCCCGGTGCGTGCGCTGGTCGAGGCCGACGACGAGACGGTGCCCAACCCGCCCGCCGACGGGACGTGGCCGCGGGCCGGGTGGGACCCGGTCTACGACTGGGAGGGCTGGGTCGACCCCGCCGAGCTGCCTGGTGTCCTCGACCCTGACGAGGGGTTCGTCGTGGCGGCGAACCAGCCGGTCGGGGGGACTGTGACGGTCTACTCCGAGCCTGCCGACCCCGACGACGATCCTGTGGCGACCGTCATGTCCCTGTCCGGTGACTGGGACTACGGCTTCCGCGCGCAACGGATCCGCCAGCTGCTGGGCGAGGCCATAGAAGCCGGCCCGGTGGACGTGGCCGATATGCAGCGCATCGCCATGGACAAGCACTCCCCGGCCGCCGAGGTGCTCTTGCCCAAGCTGCGCAAGATCGAGCTCGACGACCCCTGGAAAGCCGCTGGCAAAGACTTGCTGGACGGCTGGGACATGCAGATGGACGCTGGCTCGCCCGCCGCGATGTACTTCGCGGCGGTGTGGAAGATCGTCTTGGCGCAGACCTTCTCCGACGAGCTGCCGGCAGCCGCTGACCTCACCGGCGACTCACGGTCGGTCGAGCTCATCCGCCTGATCATCGACGATCCGCAGTCGCCGTGGTGGGACGACGCGGCGACCCCACGTGTTACCGAAGGCCGCGACGAGGTGCTCGCCCAGGCCATGGTGCGTGCGCGTGTGGAGCTGACCGCCCAGATCGGCAGCGACCCGACCACCTGGAGATGGGGCACGATGCACCAGGTCGCGGCTGTGCACCCGGTGCTCGGTGACGCGTCGTGGCCGGTGCGCAAGCTGGTCAACGTCGGCACGCGAGGTATCGGCGGCGGTGCGGTGTCCATCGACGCCACCGCGTGGCTGCCCACCGACGACGCCCAGCCGCACGGCCACCCTGACAACTGCTACACAGTCACCACTGCTCCGTCGATGCGTATGGTCGTCGACATGGCGGACCTGGACTCGTCCACGTGGGTCAGCTTCGCTGGCACGTCCGGGCACCCGGCCAGCTCGCACTACGCCGACCAGCTGGGCGCCTGGGCGGACGGGCAGTATTTCCCCTGGCCGTTCAGCGCTGCCGCCGTGCGCGCTGATTCCAGAGACAAGCTACGGCTCTTGCCGTGAGTCCGGTTCCTCGGTCCGCTGCCAGCGCTGGGGTGTGGCCACTGCTTTGACCCGCCGGTCGTGCGGTTCTTGGGGCAGCGGGCGCACCCCAGCGTCGTACAGCTCGGGTTCGAAGACGATACCCACGCTCATGGCGTCGGGCCGGACGAGCAGGAGCATACGGTCGTACCAGCCAGCGCCCTGGCCGATCCGCCGACCCATGGTGTCGATCGCCAGGGCAGGGACCAGGACCATATCCGCTTCGGTGATCGTCTCGGCGGGCAGGGGAGGACCAGGTGGCTCCGGGGGCCGTCCCGGTGCACGCACCATCAGCTCGTGGTCAGGTTGGTAGACGGCCCACTGCCGGGACAGACGTTCGCCAAGCACGGGCAAGATCACCCGCACCCCGGCGTCGCACAAGGTGGTGAGCACTTCGTTGGTCGGTGGTTCGCCGGGCCTGGACGCGTACGCCGCGACCGTCTGCGCCTGCTGGACCTGGCAGATCAGCCGCACCACATGGGCCAGGCCGGTACCTGCGTGGGCCAGGCGCTGGGCGGAGCGGTGCCGTCGCGCGTCGCGGATCGCCACGCGGAAACGGCTCTTGCGGTCGCCAGGCTCGTCAGCCTCGTGAGGCAGCGGGTACGGCTGGGCGTAGGGCACAGACACAGTCTTGCGTGTCTGCGGCCCGGATGGGTAGAGGGCACAATGCCATTGTGAAATCCGTCCAGGAACACCTGGCCGCGGTGCTGGAGCTGGTTGGTCCCGTCGAGCCGCTCGACGTGGTGCTGCACGACGCCGCGGGCTGCGTGCTCGCCGCCGACGTCGTGGCCACATCCGACGTGCCTGGCGTGGCCGTGGCGCGCTGTGACGGCTACGCCCTCGGCGTCGGCGACCAGGCAGCAGACGGCTCAGGCGAAGGAGCCAGCACACGTCGGGGCAGGCACGCCACGACCAGTGGCTGGAGGCTGCCGGTGGTCGCCGACGTACGCCCAGGGCCGGACCTTTCGCCGCGGCTGGTCACTGGCCAGTGTGTGCGGATCGCCTCCGGAGCGCCGCTGCCGCCTGGTGCCGACGCGGTGGTGCCGCTGGAGGACACAGACCGTGGTGTCGCCGAGGTCACCGTCCCGCGTGATATCAGTGCAGGTCTCAACGTGCGTCCGGTGGGGCACGACGTGCGCGCCGGGACCGTGGTCCTGGCTGCCGGGACGAGGTTGGGCGCCCGCCAGCTGGGCCTGGCCGCCGCGGTGGGCCGCTCGCGGCTGACGGTGCACCCCTCGCCACGGGTGGTGCTCGTGGCTGTGGGCGACGAGCTTGTCGAACCTGGGGCGGCCGTGGCGCCCGGCCAGGTCCACGAGTCGAACCGTTACGCCCTGGAGGCGGCGGTGCACGACGCTGGCTGCACCCCCATCCAGGCCCCGGTCGTCGCCGACGACCATGCGGCTCTGCGCGAGACGCTCGAAGACCAGCTGGTCCGGGCCGACGTCGTCGTGGTCACCGGTGGGCTGTCAGAGATGGCCCACGACACGGTCAAAGACGTCCTGCCGCTGCTCGGTGACGTGCGGGTGGACCGGGTCGCCATATCCCCGGGGGGCCGGTTCGGCCTGGGCGTCCTGCACGGGACCGGCCGCGACGTGCCTGTGCTGGCTCTTCCCGGCGACCCGGTGGCTGCCACAGTGGTGTTCGAGGTGCTGGTGCGTCCGGCGCTGTGCACGATGGCCGGGCAGGCGCAGATCTACCGGCGGTCGGTCCCAGCCACGGTGTCACGCGGGTGGGTCTCGCCAGACAAGCTCCGGCAGTTCGTACCTGCGACCGTCGTCGGCGACGCTGAGACCGGCTACGCTGCCACCGTGCTCGCTGACCCGGACCACCCCGCCCTGGCTGACGTGGTCAGGGCTGATGTGTTCGTCGTGGTCCCCGAGAACGACCAGACGGTCTACGAGGGCCGGACGCTGCCCTGCCTGGTGCTCGGATGAACCCGTACGCCGGGCCTGGCCGCACCTGGCCGGTCCGCCTGGCCGACGGTGACGTGGAGCTGCGTCCTCTGCGGCGGCGCGACCAGCACGCGTGGATGGCGCTGCGCTCGCAGAACGCCGCGTGGCTCGAACCGTGGGACGCGACGAGCCCCACAGCGGTGGTCGGCGGTCCGACCCCCACGTTCTGGCAGTTCGTCCGCAACCTCAACGCCCAGGCCCGCTCGGGGCAGACCCTGCCTTTCGCCGTGACCTACCGCGGCGAGCTCGTCGGGCAGCTGACCGTCTCGTCCATCACCCACGGCTCGTTGTGCTCAGCATCGATCGGCTACTGGGTGTCGCAGCACGTCGCTGGCCGCGGGATCATCCCCACCGCGGTCGCCTTGGCCATCGACCACTGTTTCGGGGCCCTGCGCCTGCACCGTGTCGAGATCAACATCCGCCCCGAGAACGAACGTTCCCTGCGGGTGGTGGCCAAGCTGGGCCTGCGTGACGAAGGTCTGCGCGAACGCTACCTGCACATCCAGGGAGAGTGGGCCGACCACCGCACTTTCGCCATCACCACCGAAGAAGTCCCTGAAGGTCTCCTGGCCCGTTGGTACGCGGCCCGGCGCCCTGTTCCGTGACAAATCCCCAGACAAAAAAACGACGGGGGACGAACCAGAGGTTCGTCCCCCGTCCCATGGGTCGGCGTGCTGTCGGTGGGGGCTCGCCGGACCCAGGTCAGTGGTGGTGCGGGAGCACCAGCTCTTGCCCGGGGTAGATCAGGTTCGGGTCTTCGATCCACGGGTTCAGAGCGTGGATCTCGGGCCAGCGTGAACCGTCGCCCAGCTCTTCAGCGGCGATCTTCCACAGGCTGTCGCCAGGCTCGACGGTGTGGGTGTGGTGGTGCTCGTGGTGCCCACTGGACTGCCCGTGGTCGTGACCGTGGCCGTGAGCGTCAGGCATGACCAGCTCCTGGCCGGGGTAGATGAGGTTCGGGTCGTCGATCCACGGGTTCAGGGCGTGGATCTCGGGCCAGCGTGAGCCGTCGCCCAGGTGGTCCTCGGCGATCTTCCACAGGCTGTCACCAGGCTCGACGGTGTGGGTCCAGTGACCTTCGTGGTGGCCACCGTCGTGGTGGTGACCGTGAGCGTCAGGCATAGCCAGCTCTTGGCCGGGGTAGATGAGGTTCGGGTCTTCGATCCACGGGTTCAGGGCGTAGATCTCGGGCCAGCGTGAGCCGTCGCCCAGGTGGTCCTCGGCGATCTTCCACAGGCTGTCACCAGGCTCGACGGTGTGGGTCCAGTGACCTTCGTGGTGGTGGTGCCCACCGTCGTGGTGGTGGTGCTCGTGGCCAGCGTCAGTCCACTCGTAGTGGTCGATGATGTTCCACAACTCAGGCAGCTGGGCCGCCATCTCGTTCTCGGTCATGGTGACGGTCTGGTCGAAGATCCCGTCGCCGTCGATGTCGACCTGCACGTCATAGGTGCCGTTGAAGTTGTTGGTGACCAGCACGTCCGGCGAGCCGTCGGAGTCGATGTCGACAGCCAGGACGTCCATCTTGCCGTCCAGGTCGTAGTCGATAGCCTCGAAGCTGCCAACCCCGTCGAGGTAACCGAAGATCGCGCCCTGCGCCCAGCTGGGGTCGTAGTCGCCGCCGCCGTCGCAGCCCAGAGGCGTGGTGTCCTCTTCGGCCGACGTGCCTGGGTCAAAGGCGTTGCCGAGGTCGGCACTGGTGTCGTCGGTGGGAGAGAAGCCGAAGTCGTCCATGGGAAGCTTACCTTTCTTGTTGTGACGTCCTGTTCGAGGTTCGCGGGCCTTGCAGATGTTCCCGCGACGATCAAGTTGATCGCCGTCCGGACCAGGTGGCCCGTTGTCAAAAGCTTGGAGACGCCGGCAGGCCGCGATGTTCCCGGGCAGTGTGAAGGATAGCGAACAGCGCCGCTGACGACCGCCTTCGCGACCCGTGCGCACCTGGCTGAGACGGGACAACCTGGGAGAAACGGGACTGTCCCAGGACTGGCAAGGCGACACGCCGTGAAGGTGCTCGGTCCAGCGAGCGCGGGCGCCTACCGTCGTGAGGTGCAAGGTCTCGCAGGTCCCGTGGCGCTCGCGCTCGTGGGTCTGTGGGTGGTGTTCCTGGTCCCCCAGGTGCTGCGGCAACGCCAGCAGCTGCTCGACTCGTGCGCCAACGACCGGTACTCCCGGTGGTTGCGTGTGGTCGCCGTGACATCGCGGCGTTCCGCCCGCCGGGTGAGCCGGTCGCTGCGGGCACGCCCGAGCGGCTGCTACGGGTCTGGGTCTGCCACCGGGCTGCTGACGCCCGGACGTGGTCAGCATGTTGCCGTCCCGTCGGACGAAGGAGAGGCCGTGGACCGACCGCATGCTGCGGCGGAGCGTCGTAGCGCTGACGCCGCTCGCCAGGTAGCCCGGATCCGCGCCGGTTTCGCTGCCGCCCGTTCGCGGCGCGCCGCCGCCGCCCGTCGTCGCGGCCTGCTGGCCGTCGTGCTGCTCGTGGGCACGTCCGCGGGGTGGGCCGTGTTCGCGTTCACCCCCGTCGGGTGGTTCGTCGGTGCGGTACCTACTGTGCTGCTCGCCGCGACCGTCGTCGCCGGGCGTGCCGCAGTCGTCTCCGGCGCAGCCAACGACGACCGCTGGCGACAGCTGATCAACGACGCCGAGCGCCACGCCGTCAAAGCCCGCACCGGGTCGGTGCGCGCCGCCACCCCCCGGTCCGGCAGCACCCGCGTCCCCACCCAAAAACCCTCGCCTCGCACCGCCGCCGGGTCGACCCGTCCACGTGCTGAGGCGCCCCCCACCACCGCGTTGTCGTCCGGGCCTGTGGGCCGTGCCGTCCGCCCGTCCGAACGTGCCACCGACGTGTTCGACGTGATCGTCGCCAACGGCGGTGAGCCCAGCGCGTCCATCCGTCGTCCGCGCCAGGCCAGCGAACCGGTACGCGCCACCGAGCTCGTCCCCGACCCCGGCGTCCACACCGACCCCGGTGTCCACACCGGCCCCGTGCGTCCGGCCGACACCGGCGCCGACTGGGACCCCGTCGGCGTCCCCCCTCCGGCCTACACCCTCAAACCCGCCGTCCCCCGCCCCGAACCTGACCCCCTGCCCGAACCCACCGACTCCCTGTCGGTCCGCCTCCCCGAACCCGACCCCACCACCTCCGGCAACATCGACCTCGACGCCGTCCTAGAACGTCGCCGCGCCTCCGGCCTGTGACATTCAGCGTGACCCACCAGGGACCCAGGTGCTACCCTGACGACGCTCTGGGGCTGTGGCGCAGCTGGTAGCGCGACTCGTTCGCAACGAGTAGGTCGCCGGTTCGAGTCCGGTCAGCTCCACGAGACCGAGGGCGACGTGTGCTTGCGTTCCGCAAGCCGTGTCGCTCTCGTCATGTCTGGTGGGGGCGCTGCCCCCACACCCCGCCCGGGATGTTCCCCCCGGACCTCCCTTCCCGGTCGGCTGTGCCGACCTTCGTGCGTAGGCGAGACAGTGGGGACGGTTCCT
>WRET01000046.1 GCA_009779195.1 Micrococcales bacterium | reverse complement strand
TTCTAGCGTTCTAGGCCGTGTTACGAAACTCCCTGCGCGCTGCGGCACGCCCGGCACGCACGCTCGCGGCGTTGTCGATCCTCGGCCGCAGCGCTGCTGCGACTGTCGTCCTCCGCCTTGCGACCGCACGCCCCGGACGCGCCTCGCCTGCGCACGGACTTTCGCAACACGGCCTAGCACATCAGGCCGTCTTTGGGGACTTTGCCGTCGACGACGAAATCGTCCACGGCGGTCTGGACGCACTCGGTGCCCCGCAGGTAGGCGGCGTGTCCTTCGCCCTCGAAGGTGACCAGGACGCCTGAGTCGAGGGTTTTCGCCAAGGACTGGGCCCACGCGTAGGGGGTCGCCGGGTCGTTGGTGGTACCGATGACGACGATCGGCGGGGCACCTTTGGCCTCGTACGAATCCAGCGGGCCCACGAGCGGGACCGGCCAGTCGGCACAGCTGTCGATCATGTCGGACGTGACGAGCCTGCCCAGGATGGGGGCCGCCGCCATGACCTCCTTGGCCAGCACCTGCGGGTCGATGTCGAGACGGTCGTCGACGCAGCCGATCGCGAAGTGCGCCTGCAAGAGGTTCGAGTAGTACCCGTCTTCGAAGGGGCAGGTGAAGCCGTCGCAGCGTCCTGCGTAGTTGTCTGCCAAGAGCAGCAGCATCGTGCCGTCACCGTCGTCGATCGCCTGGCTCAGCGCCGTGGTGAGCAAGAACCACATATCGGAGTCGTACAAGGGTGTGATGATGCCGGTCATGGCCAGGGCACCGGTGACCTTGCGGTCCGAACCGGTGGGCAACGGGGACTTTTGGGCCTGCTCGACGACGTCGACGATCTGGCCCATGGCGTCGTCCACCGAACCGGACAACGGGCAGCTGGCGCCAGCCAGGCAGTCGGTGACATAGGCGCGCATCGCCGACTCGAACCCTCCGATCTGGGCCACCGTCTCCTCAGCGGCGGGGATGGTCGGATCGACCGCACCGTCGAGCACCATCCGTCCAGCCCGCTCGGGGAACAGCTGGGCGTACGTCGCACCCAGCTTGGTGCCGTACGAGATCCCCACGTACGTCAAGGTGGGCTCGCGCAGCGCTGCCCGCAGCACGTCCATGTCCCGCGCGGCCGAGACCGTGTCGACGTAGGCCAGCACCGGTCCGGTGCGCTCCAAGCAGGCCGCGCCGAAGTCCCGGTTGACCGTCTGGGCCCTCGCCAGCCCCGCAGGGGTCGTGGTGTCGATGTCCAGTGCGAGGAAAGCGTCCAGGTCGGCGGTGTCGAGGCAGTCGACCGGGGCTGACCGGCCCACACCCCGCGGGTCGAAGCTCACCACGTCCAACGAGCTGGTCAGCTTGTCACCGGCGCCGTCGGCGAACGAGCTCACGAAGTCGACACCTGACCCGCCCGGCCCTCCGGGGTTGACCACGACCGAACCTTGGCTGCCAGGGACCACGGACCGGGCGACCGCCAGCTGGATCGTCTCACCGCCAGGTTTGGCGTAGTCCATCGGGACCTGCAACCAGGCACATTCCAGAGACGCGAGCTTCACCAGCGTGTCCACCGCCGAGACCCCGGAGGAAAAGGCTGGGTCCTCGCCGCAGCCAGCCCACGACAGCGTCTGGGAGTAGTACTGCTCCAGTCCGGGCGGCGCTTTCGTCGCATCCGGGTCGACGGTCGCACTCCCACCGGAGGACGAGGCACAGCCCGCCGCCGCCAGCGCGGCGCACGCCGCCACCGCTGCGATCCGCCCCCTCACCAGCTGTCGTCTCGTGCCGTGCATCGCGGCTCCTCACCTTGGCCTCGCGGATCTGTGTCTTGAGACCATAACGCATCTGTCATCGCTGATCCCTTCCAAGTACCGCCCAGGGGGGACACACCGGGCACGAGGACGGTAACCTGGAGGTATGCGGCTGGGTGTGCTTGACATCGGCTCCAACACTGGTCACCTTCTCGTGGTCGACGCCCATGGGGGGGCGGCGCCACTCCCGGCGTACTCCTACAAGCAGCCCCTGCGGCTCGCCGAGCACCTCGACGAGTCCGGCGCGGTCAGCCAGCAAGGGATCGAGGCGCTGACCAGCTTCGTCCGCGAGTCGATGCGGGTCGCCGAAGACAAGGGCTGCTCGGAGATGCTCGGTTTCGCCACCTCGGCGGTGCGCGACGCCGGCAACACCGACGATGTGCTCGAGAATGTGGCCAAGCGCACCGGGGTGACGCTCACCGTCCTGGACGGCGAGGACGAGGCCCGGCTGACTTTCCTGGCGGTGCGCCGGTGGTTCGGCTGGTCCGCGGGACGGTTGGCGGTGTTCGACATCGGCGGCGGTTCGCTGGAGCTGGCCACCGGCAGCGACGAAGCACCAGACGTGGCACGCTCGCTGCCCCTGGGGGCGGCCCGGCTCGCCCAGGTGTTCACCGACGGGGGTCTCGACGACAAGACGCTGCGCGACCTGCGTAAGCAGATCCGTGCTGATATCGCCCGTGACGCCGGGCACCTGATACGCGCAGGCGTCCCCGACAAGGCGGTCGCCACCTCCAAGACTTTCCGCAGCCTCGCCCGTATCTGCGGTGCCGCGCCGTCGGGTGACGGTCTGCTGGTCCACCGCGAGCTGCCCCTGGAGGGCCTGCGCGAACGCTTCCCCCGGCTCATCGCCATGTCCCGCTCACAGCTGTGCTCGCTGCCGGGGGTGAGCCTGAGCCGGGTCCACCAGATCGTCCCCGGGGCCCTCGTCGCCGAGGCGTGCATGGACATCTTCAACCTGACGACGCTCGAGATCTGCCCGTGGGCCCTGCGTGAAGGGGTGATCCTCGAACGCCTCGACCGGCTCTCCGTCGTGCGGACGGCTGGCTGACAGCCGCAGCAAAGCCTGGGGGTCAGCCGATGCGGATGAGTTTTTTGTTGACGAACTCTTCGATGCCGAGGTGGCCGAGCTCGCGGCCGAAACCGGAGCGTTTGATACCGCCGAAGGGCAGCTCGACAGCGTCGGCGAGGACACAGTTGACGTAGACCATACCGGCGTCGATCTTGTCGGCGACGCGGTCGGCCTGCTCACGGTCGGTGGTGTACAGGTAGGAGCCGAGACCGAAGGGGGTGTCGTTGGCGATGGCCACGGCCTCGTCCTCCGACGACGCTTTCAGGACCATGGCGACAGGGCCGAACAGCTCTTGGTGGTACACCTCGTTGTCGACCGTCACGTCGGTGAGCACCCCGGCGGGGAAGAACGCTCCCTCGCGCTTGCCTGCGGATTCGAAACGGGCGCCCTGGGCGACTGCTGTGTCGACCTGGTTGCCCAGGAACTGCGCGGCGCTGACCGACGACAAAGGAGTGATGCCCTCGGCGGCAGCTTTCATCTCGGCGGTGAACTTCTCGACGAAAGCGTCGTACAGGTCAGCCGCCACCACGAAACGCTTCGCGCCGTTGCAGGACTGGCCGGTGTTGTCCATCCGCGCAGCGACCGCGTCGGCGACTGTCGCGTCCAGGTCGTCGGTCGACAGCACGATGAACGGGTCAGAGCCACCGAGCTCGAGGACGACCTTCTTGAGGTTGCGCGCAGCGACCTCGGCCACAGCGACACCTGCGGCCTCAGAACCGGTGAGCGAGACACCCACGACCCGCGGGTCGGCGATCATCGCGGCGACCTGGTCGGTGCTGGCGTACACGTTGGTGAACGCACCTGCGCCAAATCCCGCGTCGGTGTGGATCTGGCCGATCGCCGCCGACGACTCGGGGCACTGGGAGGCGTGCTTGAGGATGACAGGGTTGCCCACGCACAGGTTCGGGCCGGCGAACCGGGCGACCTGGTAGTACGGGAAGTTCCACGGCATAACCCCCACGAGCACACCCAGCGGGGACCGCCTGACGACCGCTGTCCCCTCTCCCCCGGAGATCAGCTCGACAGGCTCGTCGGCCAGCAGCCGCTCGGCGTTGTCGGCGTAGTACCCGTAGATGTCGCCGGCGAACTCCGCCTCCCCCACAGCGTCGGCCAGCGGTTTGCCCATCTCGCGGGCGATGATCGCGCCGAGCTCGTCCTTGCGCTCGATATGCAGGTCAGCGACCCGTCGCACCAGCGCCGCACGTTCGGCCACAGTGGTCGAACGCGCCCAACCCTTGGCGGCGGCCCACGCCCCAGCGAGCGCCTGCTCGATCTGCTCGTCGGTCGCAGTGGGGAAGGTCTCGACGACCTCACCGGTCGCAGGGTCGGTGACGGCGTACGTGCCCATGGCGGCGGTCCTTCCGGCGGGGAGGCAGTGGTCTCGGCAAGGCCGAGCCTTTCACGAACCCAGCCGAATTGCCAGGAGCCTACCCTCAGCAGGTCAGTCCGTTGGAAGGGAGCTTGCCGTTGACGAGGAAGTCGTCCACAGCGCTCTGGACGCACTCCCCAGCGGAGAGGTAAGCGGTGTGACCCTCGCCTTTGTAGGTGACCAGCACCCCTTCGTCGAGGTACTCAGACAAGGCGACTGCCCACTCGTAGGGGGTCGCCGGGTCGTTGGTGGTACCGATGACGACTATGGGCCCGGCGCCGATACCCGCGTACGAGTCCAGACGTGGAACCACAGGTGTGGGCCAGGCAGCACAGGAATCCACGCCCACGTCGACGAAGTACTTGCCCAGGGTCGGGGCGACCTGCATGATCTGCTCGTTCAGGGCGGCGACAGTGGCCGGGTCAGCCTCGTCACGGGCATCAGCGCAGCGGATCGCGACGTGCGCCTCCGTCGAGTTGGAGAAGAAACCTTTGTCCTCCGAGCATAGCGGGTCGTGGCAGCGGTCGTTGTACAACAGGTCAGCGACGAGCAAGAGTACCGAGCCGTCGTTGTGCTTGATGGCACCTGTCAGCCCCATCGTGAGGAAACCCCAGCCGTCCTCCTTGTCGTACAACGGGGCGATGATCCCGGTCATGGCCAGCTCACCGGTGAGCGGTCGGGGCGTGCCGGTGGGCAGCGGGCTGGCCTCGGCTCCGTCGACCACAGCCACGACCTGGGCCATGGCCTCGTCCACAGACCCTGACAGCGGGCACTCGGCCAACGTCAGGCAGTCGGTGACGTAGGCGCGCAGCGCCGACTCGAAACCACCGGCCTGGACCACCGACTTCTCGCCGGGTGTCACTGTCGGGTCGACCGCCCCGTCGAGCACCATGCGTCCGACTTTGTCAGGGAACAACGACGCGTAGGTCGCTCCCAGCTGGGTGCCGTAGGAGAAACCGAGATAGGTCAACGTGTCGTCGCCCAGAGCCTCACGCAGGATGTCGATGTCGCGTGCGGCCGAGATCGTGTCGACGTGGCCCAGCAGCGCACCGGTGTGCTCGCCGCACCCGGCGGCGAACGCGTCCGCGGCGGCCTGGGCCTGGGCCACACCCTTGGCGGTCGAGGTGTCGTAGTCGGTGGACAGGTAGGCGTCCAGCTCGTCGTCGGTGACGCAGTCCACAGGGGCCGAGCGCCCCACGCCCCGTGGGTCGAAGCCCACGACGTCCAGCGACCGGACCAGGTCAGGGCCGGCTCTCTTGACCAGCGAGGGCACCATCTCGACCCCTGACCCGCCGGGCCCACCGGGGTTGATGACGACAGAGCCCTTGGAGCTGGCGGCCACCGACCGGGCCAGCGCGAGCTCGATCGTCTCCCCGGACGGTTGGGCGTAGTCCAGCGGCACCGTCAGCCACGCGCACTCGAGCTTCTCCAGGCCGAGAGTCTCGTCGATCTCTGGAACGCCGGTGGAGAACTTGGGGTCGTCGCACGCGTGCCAGTCCAGCTTTTGCGAGTAGTACGCCTCGAGGCCAGCCGAGGTCGACGGGGTTGCCGTCTGGGCCCACGGGGTTTTGGTGCAAGCAGCCATGACCACCGCACCACCGACCAGCGCTCCGACAGCCGATATCGCGACGATGGATCGTCCAGGTTGAGGCATGACAGGTCCTCCGAGTCCAGGTGGCGCTCAACCATAACGGACGTTTCGTCATAAACCTACGACGTTCGTGGTCTCATCTGACGGTCAGACGTTGTCGAGGAGGAAGGCCAAGATCGCCTTCTGGGCGTGGAGGCGGTTCTCAGCCTCGTCCCAGATGACCGACTGGGGGCCGTCGAGGACTTCAGCGGTGACCTCTTTGCCACGGTAAGCAGGCAGGCAGTGCAAGACGATCGCGTCCGGTGCGGCCAGGGCCATCCCCCCTGCGTCGAGACGGAACGGCACGAAAGGAGCCTCGCGCTGGGCTGCCTCGTCCTCGCGGCCCATGGACACCCACGTGTCGGTGGCGACCACGTCAGCCCCCGCCAGGGTCTGGTCGCGGTCGTCGAGCACCGTGACCGAACCGCCGGTCTGCGCCGCGCGGGCTGTCGCGTCGGCGACGATCCGCGGGTCGGGGACGAAGATCCCTGGGCAGCCGATCCGCACGTGCATCCCGGCGGTAGCCCCGCCGAGCAGGTACGAGTGCGCCATGTTGTTCGACCCGTCGCCGACGTACGCCAAGGTCTGCCCGGCCAGCGCACCGACCCCGCCGCGGTGCTGGGCCACGGTCGCCAGGTCCGCGAGCACCTGGCACGGGTGGTAAGAGTCGGTCAGGGCATTGATCACCGGGACACCGGCGACTGCGGCCATCTCTTCGATCCGCGACTGCGCGTGGGTGCGCCACACGATGGCTGTCATCTGCCGGCCCAGGACGTTGGCCACGTCGGAGATAGATTCACGCACCCCGATCTTGGCGAGGTTCCCGTCGACCACCATGGGGTACCCGCCGAGCTCGACGATGGCGGTGACGAACGACACCTGGGTGCGTAACGTCGGTTTGTCGAAGATCACGGCCACAGATCTCGGCCCGTCCAGGGGACGCAGGGCGAACCGGTCAGCACGCAGCGTCGCGGTCATCTCCAGCACCGCGGTCTGCTCTCGCGGGGTCAGGTCGTCGTCTCGCAGGAAGTGCCGCATGGTCACAGGTCCTCAGGGTCGGTGGGCAGCTCGGCGAGGAACTGTGTGAACAGGTCAGCCTCGTCGCTGGTCAGGATGTACGGGGGGGCCAGGCGCAGCGTCGTGGGGGTGGCGGCGTTGACGATGATCCCCGCGTCCAGGGCACGGGTGACCACAGCGGCGGCCACAGGGGCGACGAGCTCGACACCGATGAGCAGGCCTGCGCCGCGCACCTGGTGCACCAGCGGGTGGTCCACGGCACGCAGGTCCGCGCGCCAGCTGTGGCCCAGGTGGTGGACGTCGGCGAGCAGGTGGTCGCGCTAGATGGCGTCGATGACGGCCAACCCCGCTGCGGCGGCCACCGGGTTGCCGCCGAAGGTGGTGCCGTGCTGGCCGCGTCCGAGCAGCCGAGAAACGCGCGAACCGTAGGTGATGAGCGCCCCGACGGGGAACCCACCGCCCAGGCCCTTGGCGACGGTCATGGCGTCGGGCACGACCTCGTCGCCGGGGTGCTGGTGGGCGAACCAGGTACCGGTGCGGCCCATTCCGCACTGGATCTCGTCGAGCACCAGCAGGGAACCGTGCGCGCGGGTCAGCCTCCGGGCCAGGGCCAGGTAACCGGGTGGCAGCGGACGCACCCCCGCCTCACCTTGGACCGGTTCGACGAACAGCGCGGCGACGTCGAACCCGTCGGCGGCGAAGGCGCTCTGGAGCGCTTCGGTGTCGCCGAACGGCAGGAACTCCACTGTTGTGCCCAGCGGTTCGAACGGTTCGCGGTAGGCCGGTTTGTGCGTGAGAGCGAGCGCCCCGAGGCTGCGCCCGTGGAACGCTCCTTCCAGGGCCAGCACCCGCGGACGTCGGCCGTCGCTGTGCCTGCGTGTGAGCTTGACCGCCGCCTCGACCGCCTCGGTGCCGGAGCTGGTGAAGAACACTTTCGAACCGCGCGGCGCCCTGGCCAGCTCGAGCAGGCGTTCGGCCAAGGTGATCTGGGTGGGTGTGGCGAAAAAGTTCGACACGTGCCCGAGGGTGCGCAGCTGGTTGCTGATGGCCTCGGTCAGCTCTGGGTGGGCGTGCCCCAGGACGTTGACCGCGATCCCGCCGAGCAGGTCCAGGTACCGGTGGCCGTCGGCGTCGACCACCCACACCCCTTCACCACGGACCAGGACCCGTTGCGGCGGGCCGAAGGTGTCCATGAGCGCGTCGGTGTACCGCTGGGTCCACTGCTGCCCGTCGGCTGGCTGGTCGGTCATGGCGCGGGCTCCTGCCCGGGCAGGGGTTCGTGCTCGGAGCGCTGCTGGGCGAACAGCTGCTGGGCGAAGACCTGCCAGTCGCGGCCCTCGGGCACCACGGGCACCGGTGAGGTCGGCGGGCGTGCTGCCTGCTCGGCGTCGGGGAAGACCATGGTGCCGATCCCATCGGACGTGAACACCTCGACCAGGACCGAGTGGGGGGCGCGGCCGTCGATGACGTGGGCACGTGAGACTCCCCCGCGCACCGCACGCAGGCACGCCTCCATCTTCGGGCGCATCCCCGTGTCCAGGCTGGGCAGCAGCCCGGCGAGCTGGGAGGCGCGCAGCCGTCTGATGAGCGTGGTGCGGTCCGGCCAGTCGCCGTACAGGCCCTCGACATCGGTGAGGATGACGAGCTTACGTGCGCCGAGGGCCACAGCCAGGGCTGCTGCCGCGGAGTCGGCGTTGACGTTGAGCACCTGGGTCGGGTCGTCGAGGTCGGGGGCGACAGTGGAGACCACGGGGATACGGCCGGCGTCCAGGAGGTCCAAGACAGCGGCGGGGCTGACCTGCTCGACGTCGCCGACGAGCCCGACGTCGACCGGGGCACCATCGACGAGCACCTCACGACGCCGGGCACCGAACAAGGCGCCGTCCTCCCCCGACAGGCCCACAGCATGCGGGCCGTGGGCGTTGAGCAGCCCGACCAGGTCACGTGAGACCTGCCCAGTCAGGACCATACGCACCACGTCCATCGTCGCCGGGGTGGTGACGCGGAACCCTCCACGGAACTCGCTGGGGATACCCAGGCGTTTGAGCATGGCGCCGATCTGGGGCCCCCCGCCGTGCACGATGACCGGTTTCATCCCGACCTGGTGCAAAAACACCATGTCTTCGGCGAAAGCACGTTTGAGGGTGTCGTCGATCATGGCGTTCCCGCCGTACTTGACCACGACGAGCGAACCGTTGAAGCGCTGCAACCACGGCAGGGCCTGGATGAGCACCTCCGCCTTCTGGTCGGGCCGCAGGTCGGTACGGGTGTCGAAGTAGAAGCCAGGGTCGACGGCCGGGGTGTCGGTGCTGTCGGTGTCGGTGCTGTCGGTGTCGGCGGCGCCGTCGGTGTCGCTGGTGTCGTTGGTGTCGTTGGTGTCGCTCATGTGGAGTATGCGCTGTTCTCGTGGACGTAGTCGTGGGTCAGGTCGTTGGTCCACACCGTGGCAGACGCGGAACCAGCGTGCAGGTCGACCTCGACGCGGACCTCACGGGCAGCGGCCAGGTCAACCTGCTCACGTGGGTCGCCGACACCGCCAGCCCGGCACACCTGGACGCCGTTGATCGTGACGTCCATCATGTCTGCGTCGTACGGCGCGACGTCTGGCGGGACAGTCCCGGCTGCTGACAGCACCCTCCCCCAGTTCGGGTCGTTGCCGAACACCGCCGCCTTGAACAGGTTGGAGCGGGTCACCGCGCGGGCGACCGCCACTGCTGCAGTCTCGTCAGAGGCGTTGACGACGGTCACCGCGATGTCGTGGGTGGCCCCCTCGGCGTCGGCGACCAAGGCCCGGGCCAAGGCGGCGCACGCCTCGTGGACAGCAGCGGTGAACGACGCACGGTCGGGGGTGCGGGCCGAGGCACCTGATGCGAGCAGGAGCACAGTGTCGTTGGTCGACATACAACCGTCGGAGTCGACCCTGTCGAACGTCGTCTCGACGACCTCTCGCAGCACGGCGTCGGCTGTGGCCGCATCGACGTCCGCGTCGGTGGTCAGCACGACGAGCATGGTCGCCAAACCCGGGGCGAGCATCCCCGCGCCTTTGGCCATCCCGCCCACGCACCACCCGTCACCGTCGACGACAACCTGTTTGGCGACGGTGTCGGTGGTCATGATGGCGGTCGCGGCCTGCTCGCCGTCGTCGTCGAGCACCGTGACGGCCAGGTCCACCCCGGCCAGCACAGCGTCCATCGGCAGCAGCACACCGATCAGCCCTGTGGAGCAGACCAGCACGTCCTCGGGGTCGGCACCCAGGGCTGCGGCCAGGTGCTCAGCGGTGCGGCGCGAGTCAGCGAGACCTTGGGCGCCGGTGCAGGCGTTGGCACCCCCGGAGTTGAGCACCACAGCACGAGCCGTCCCGTCAGCGACCGCCTGGCGCGACCAGACGACTGGCGCCGCGACAACCCTGTTGGACGTGAACACCCCTGCGGCGACCTGCGACGGCCCGTCGTTGACGACGAGGGCCAGGTCGGGCTGGCCTGAGGCTTTCAGCCCGGCGGTGACCCCCGCAGCCCGGAACCCTGCTGGTGCGGTGACGCTCATGAGAAAGTCCTCTCAGCCGTCGGTTGTACACGACGAGTTAACAGTGCCATGTTGTCAAAGACCATCGTTCCAGGGAACGTCATGGGGCAACACCCTCGACGACCAGACCGGTGCTCTCGGGCAGCCCCAGTGCCAGGTTCATCGACTGCACCGCCGCCCCGGCGGTGCCTTTGACGAGGTTGTCGATGGCGGTGATGGTGACCACGCGTCCGGCCTTGGCGTCCACGGCGACCTGGACCAGGGCAGTGTTGGCCCCGGCGACCATGGCGGTGGTGGGCCACACGTCGTCGGGCAAGACGTCGACGAACGGCTCGTCGGCGTAGGCAGCACGCCACACCTCGCGGACCTGCTCGGTGGTCACCCCCGCACCGACTGGTGCGGTGGCCGTGGCCAAGATCCCCCGCGACATCGGCACCAGGACGGGTGTGAAAGAGACCGCGACCTCGTCGGCTCCTGCTGCACGCAGGTTCTGGACGATCTCGGGGATGTGCCGGTGGGTGCCGGCGACGGCGTACGGCGCAGCAGACCCCAGGGCCTCAGCAGCCTGCAGGTGCGGTTTGAGTGCCTTGCCCGCCCCGGAGTACCCCACAGCCAGGACGGCGACCAGGTCGGACGTGTCGATGATCTGGGCCGCGACCCCCGGCTGGAGCCCGAACGTCACCGCGGTGACGTTGCACCCCGGCACGGCGATGCGGTGCGTGGCTGCCAACCGTTCACGCTGGGTCGCTCCCGCGGCGCGGAACAGCTCGGGCATACCGTAGGTCCAGGTCCCGGCATGTTCGCTGCCGTAGTACGCGCGCCAGTCACCTGCGTCGACGAGGCGGTGGTCGGCACCCAGGTCGAGCACGACAGGGTCGCACCCGGCCTGCTCCAGCTCGGCGGCAACAGCCCCCGACGCCCCGTGCGGCAAGGCCAGGACGACCACGTCGTGCCCGGCCAGCGCCTCGACGTCGGTGGGCACCAGCACCCGGTCGCACAGGGACCGGATGTGCCGGTGGTGCTGGCCCAGCACCGTTCCCGCGCTGGACGCCGCAGTCAGCGCACCGACACGTGCCTGCGGGTGCGTGGCGAGCAACCGCAGCATCTCTCCCCCGGCGTACCCCGAAGCTCCCGCGACAGCCACTGTGAACGTCATACGCATGAACATACACCAGGATGAAAACTCATTCGCGGCAGGTCAGCGCCGACCAGGCTGTGCCGACAGCGGTGGCCTGGTAGTAGTCCACCTGGCCCTAACAGCGTGGGACTGCCGTGACATCTGGCAGCTGGCCTGGCACTGTGGTTCTGTGCGCGCCATCGTCGCTGCCGCCGCGGGCGGTCCTGAGGTCCTTGAGCTGCGTACCATGCCCGACCCTGAGCCCGGACCGGACCAGGTGCTGGTGAGGGTCGCCGCAGCGGGGGTCAACTACATCGACACCTACCGACGCTGCGGGCAGTACCCCATGGCGTTCCCCCACGTCGTGGGGTGCGAGGGTGCGGGCAAGGTCGTCGCGGTCGGTGACCAGGTGACGTCGCTGTCTGTCGGTGACCGGGTGGCCTGGGCAGAGTCAGCCGGGTCCTACGCCCAGCTGCAGCTGGTCCAGGCCGCTCACGTCGTGCGCGTCCCGGGCACTATCGACGACCGCACCGCCGCCGCGACGATGCTGCAAGGGCTCACGGCGCACTACCTGGCCACGTCGACGGTGTCGCTCGGCCCCCGTGACGTGGTGCTCGTCCACGCTGGCGCAGGTGGGGTCGGACTGCTGCTGACCCAGATCGCCACGATCCGCGGCGCCCGGGTGATCGCGACTGTCGGCACCGCCGCCAAAGAGGCCCTGGCACGTGACGCCGGAGCCGACCAGGTCATCCGCTACACCGAGCTCGACGACATGACCACCGACCTTCCTGCCGCGGTCCGCGCCCTGACCGGTGGTCGTGGCGTGGACGTGGTGTACGACGGTGTCGGTGCGTCCACGTTCGACGCCTCCCTGGCGTCGTTGTGCCCCCGCGGCACCCTGGTGCTGTTCGGCGCCGCCTCCGGCCAGGTCGCCCCCTTCGACCCCCAACGCCTCAACGCCGCCGGTTCGGTCTTTTTGACCCGTCCCTCCCTCGGCGCCTACACCGCCACCCGCGAAGAGCTCACCACCCGTACCTCGGACCTGTTCAGCCTCGTCGCCGGCGGCCCTCTCAAGATCCACGTCGGCGCTACGTTCCCCCTGGACAGAGCCGCTGAAGCCCACCGCGCCCTCGAAGGGCGCACCACCACCGGCAAAGTCCTCGTCATCCCCTGACGCGGTCACTTGCGACGCGGGCGCGGGCCCAGGTCGCCTGCGTGGTCAGGGTAGATGCTGCGGGTCTCGCTGCGCTGGTTCGGGCTGCGGAACCACGACCCTGGGTGCAGCCGCGGCAAGAGCTTGGCCACAGCCAGGGCGGTGAACATGACGGTGTTGACCGCCACGAACGTCGACAGGGTGGCAAAAACGTTGGTCTGCAGCACCTGCGCTGGCAGCAAGACTCCTGCAGGGACCATGGTGATCACGACCGAGACCTCCCAGGTTGAGGTGCGCCCGCCCGGTCACGCTGGTGCGGCACCCCGGCCGGCGGCACACGGTGGGGCACGACAGGTTGCAGCGAGGCTGGCACACCGACGGGCCGCGGCCGGGGGGTCTGGGTGGGAACAGGCATGGCGGTCTGGGTGGGAACAGGCATGGCGGGCTGGGTGGGGATCGGCATGGCGGTCTGGGTCGGGACTGGCCGTGCCGCAGGAGCGGACCTGGGCTGGGGAACCCGTGCCACCGTGGCCGGGACCGCCGCTGGGCCCACGGTGGGCGCGGTCTTGGGCACCACGTGTTTCCACTCGGCCTCGCGCCCGGCGGAGATATCCCACACGGCACGCACGAACACCATGTTGAGGAAGAACGCGTAGACCAGCTCAGGGAGCAGCACCGCCGCGACAACCCGGGCACGCACACCTCCGGCCCAGACCGTGACCACCCTCTCGACGACGAACACCTGCCCCAGGGCCAACCAGAACGGCAACCAGACCCAACGGTCGACGGCGAGCGCGAGCAAGAGTGCCGCCGTCACATAGGCGGTCAGCGCGACGACGCCATAGGCCAGGCCCAGCTGTTGGGCCCAGTACCGCAAGGTCGCGCGTGTCAGGCCATATGCCCCGACGTTCTCCAGGGCGCCGCGCTGCCAGCGCAGACGCTGCACCCACAGGTTCTTCCACGCTGGCATGAGCTCGGTCACCACAGTGCAGCCCGACGGGGAGATCATGAGCGCGCCCAGCGACTTCAAGGCGATCGTCAGCTCGTTGTCCTCGGTGAGGGCTGATGTGTCGTACACGTCGCCGGCGACTCCGGGGATCGTGGTGCCGCGGTGCTCGGCGACAGTCCGCAACGCACGGGAACGGAAGACCGACGCGGTCCCTGTCAGTACGAACACCTGGCCACGGCGGCGTTTCACGTCACGGCTGTACCGGGTGTACTCGTTGCGCTGGAACAGGCCGAGCAGCCCGTGCCCCTCCTCGCCGTAGAACAGCCCACCGATGGCCATGAGCCCGCGGTCGACAGTGAAACGTCGTTCGGCTTCGGCCAGGAAACCGTCGTCGAGGGCGGTGTCAGCGTCGGCGACCATGATGGTGTCGTTGTCGCCGAGGGTCGGCAGGAGCATCTTCAGCGCCTGGTTGAGCGCCCCGGCTTTCTTCTTGGTGTTGCCCACGGACTCCACGACCCACGCCCCGAGGTTGCGTGCGACCTCGACTGTCCGGTCGGTGCAGTTGTCGGCCACGACGATCACCCGGTCTGGCGGACGAGACTGCGACATCAGCGCAGGCAGCGACACCGGGAGCACACTCTCTTCGTTGTGTGCCGGGACGAGCACAGTGATCGTCACCGGACCTGCGTAAACGCCTCGGGTGTGCCCCATGACCACCCGCGGCGACAACGGTGTGGCGTCCTCGTCGTCCGAGCGCCGGTACCGTGTGGCGATCTTGGACTCCACGAAGGTGACACCTGCGGCCAGCGCCAAGATCCCCCCGGTCGCCACCAGGATCTGCGCCACGGACGGCCCGTACGTGTCGAAGACGACCCGCAGCGACCCCACCGTCCCCTGGCGCGGGTTCGGAACTACCGGCACTGCCAGCGAGACCCCTATCCACACGACCAACGCCACCAGTGCGGCCACCGCCACGATGACAAGGCCAATACCCCGACGGGCGATCACCTCTCGCCGGGTGGCACTGGTACCTCTCTGATCTCGCAACATCACCCAGACCGTTCGTCGGCGGGCCGCACAAGCTAAAAGGTCCCCGCCCAGGTCCACACCGGCGGTCCGTCGTTGTTTAGGCCAACCGGGTGAGGCGCCACCTTCCTCGACTTGTCCCGTCCAGCCGGTCCTGGTAGGCGGGGGTGCTGGCTGACCAGCGCCGTGGCCACGGTGCGAGAGCCGACGACGTCGGAGGCCGATGGGATGTCACCCTCCGGTCGGCCAGGGAGTTCGCCGAGCACATCCACCATATGTGGCGAGGCGTCTTAGGACCGATGCAATGAACTATTTCCACACACGTAGCCTGGCCAGCCGTACCTTCCGCAATCCGCCAGGCCACCACCGGTGAATTCTATTGGCGTTTTCGAAAGTCACGACCCGACATCTACGGCGTGGATGCGATCAGTGTTTCTCGTCGCGAGAGACCACTCATGCTGATCTGCGGCGCGTGCGGGCCCCGGGACATTGTGCGAGGAAGTCGGCGACGTGCTGCCAGCCGATGGAGCGGGCAAGGTCGAGGGGGGTCTTGCCGGCGGGGGTCCTGACGCGGGGGTCGGCACCTACAGCGATGAGTGCTTCGACGAAGGCGAGGTTGCCGGCGAGGGCTTGGCGGTGCAGCTCGGTGAAGCCCTTCTCGTCACGTTGGCCTAGCTCTTGGATGAGCGGGAGGAAGTCTCGGACGTAACCGTCGCGGCAGTTGAGGCACATCGGGTGCTCGACGAGGTACTCGGGGTGCTCCTTCTGGCCTGCGACGAGGTTGACCTCGTTGGGGTTGCCGAAGTCGACGCCCCACGCCCTGTCATGCTCGGAGCGTTCTCTGCGCGACATCCGCGACCGCATCACCTGGACGGTGAACCCTCCGATGGTCTCGTGGCCGTAGATGAGCCAGTCGCTCACCTGCCCCAGGGGCACCGCGACGCGGTCGTGCTGGCGGACGTTGCTCAGCTCGACAGGATCGTTGATCAGGGTTCCCCGGACGGTCTCGCCGTCGAAGTCGACGTCACCGATCCACATGTGCTCGACGCGTTCGTCGGCCCCGGCTCCCTCGCCGAACGCCACCTTGACAAACGCCCCGTCGAACCCAGAGACGATACGCCGCTGCTCGAAGTACCACTCGCGCCAAAAGTACCTGAACGTCTCCCGTGCGCGCCGATAGGCTGCCTCAAGCTCTGAGTCGGCAACCTGCCGGTACACCGTCCCAACCATCCTGGAACCTTCCTCGTCCACTATTCCGCGACTAGGATGTTACCCGATGGCGACGCCTTCTAGAACCATCTCCTGTCACAGTCTCGACACATATGTTTCGGGCTGTCACAAATGTTTCAGACTGAAACACCAACTACCCCGAACGGGTGGCGACCATGCCCCACGATGTCGCCTTGCACGACGCACGGCTGGTCGTGTTGGGAACGCAGACCGCTGCGGCCCGGCGCCGACCAACCCCGCTCTCCCGCCAGCACGCACAAGTCACGCGACGCGCAGTGGTCAGGCTACCGGCCGGTGCGCCATCGGCCATAACCGTCGACATGGCTCTCAGCACCGCCACAGGCGAAAACGGCGCAGACCGAGAACCACCGTGCCTGCGCCACGAAACCCGTAGGCATGCTGTGTTGTCTTGCCAGGCTGATGGTGGGTCAGGCGGCCTGGACTGCGGCGACGGCCGCGTCGTAGTCAGGTTCCTGGGCGATGGACGGGACCAGCTCGACGTAACGGACCGTGCCTTGGGCGTCAGCGATGACGATGGCGCGGGCGAGGAGGCCCTCCAGGGGGCCGTCGACCATGAGGACGCCGTAGTCGTCGCCGAAGGAGGAACGGAAGGCTGACGCCGTCACGACGTTCTCGATACCTTCGGCGGCGCAGAAGCGGCCGAGGGCGAACGGCAGGTCGTTCGACGCGCACACGACTGTGGTGTTGGGCAGGGACGCGGCGCGCTGGTTGAACTGGCGCACCGAGGTGGCGCACACGCTCGTGTCGATGCTCGGGAAGATGTTGAAGACGACCCGGCGGCCTTCGAGGCTCGCGGACGTGACGTCGCCCAGGTCTGCGCCAGTCAGGACGAAGGGGGGCAGCTGGGTCCCGACGGAGGGCAGGTCGCCAGCGGTCTGGATGGAGGTGCCGTTGAACTCGGTGGTAGCCATAATCCCATCACATCTCGAATCGCGGCCCGAAGCAAGACGACATCCCGCGCGTGAGGGTCCAGGGTCGGCGGATCCAGGGTCACACTGGCACCGGTGCCTTGGTGGGTCGCGGAGCGGGGACGTGAGGACCACCGCTGGGCACGTCAGGTTCGGCACGGCTGATCTCCAGGTGGGGTCGGTGCCACTGCACGCTCACCTGGACGTGCCAGGCCTTGCGGGCCCACATGGTGGCGGCGACCGCGACGGCCAGCGACGCGAGGCTCCCGACACCGATCGACCAGCGTGGACCCAAGGTCTCGCCGATCCAGCCGACCAGTGGCGACCCGATCGGGTTCGTACCGAGCAGCACCATCATGTACAGGGCCATCACCCTGCCACGGACCTGCGGCGGGGTGGACGTCTGGATCGCTGCGTTCGCTGCGGTGAGCATGGTCAGCGCTGTGAGCCCCACCGGGATCCCGGCAAGCGCGTACGACCAGAACGTGGGCATGAGCGCCTGCACCCCGGTGGCTGCCGCGAACCCGAACGCCGCGGCGATGACCAGCCGCACCCGCGGACGCGTCCGCCGGGCGGCCAGCAGGGCACCGGTCAGCGACCCGATGGCCAGGATCGAGCCGAGCAGCCCGTACGCACCAGCGTCCTGGCCGAACTCGACGCGCGCCATCATCGCCGACGTCAGCTGGAAGTTCAGGCCGAACGTCGAGACCACACCGACCACGGCCATGATCACCAGGATGTCGCGGCGTGAGCGCAGGTACGCCAGGCCTTCGCGCAGCTGGCCGGGCTCGCGTGACGCCGACGGCACCGGGTGCAGGTCCGTCGGACGCATGGCGACCAGCGCCCCGACCGTGCCGGCCATCGACGCCGCGTTGATCACGAACACCCAACCGGTACCCACCGCGGCGATCGTCGCCCCGGCGACCGCCGGGCCGACCAGCCGCGCCGCGTTGAACGACGCTGCGTTGAGACCGACCGCGTTGGACAGCTGCGAGCCAGGGACCAGCTCGGCGACGAACGTCTGGCGCACCGGACCGTCGAACGCTGCGGCGACCCCCAGCCCGGCGGCGGCGAGGTACACCTGCCACAGCTGGGCGTGACCGGAGAGCACCAGCGCCCCCATGACGCCGGCGAGCACCCCGATCGAACCCTGGGTCACCATGAGCATCCGCCGCCGGTCGACCCGGTCGGCGATCACCCCGGCGATCGGGGTGAGCACCAGCACCGGGCCGAACTGCAAGGCGGTGGTGATCCCGACGGCGACCCCCGAGTTGTGCGTGAGGACGGTCAGCACCAGCCAGTCCTGGGCGACCCGCTGCATCCACGTGCCGACGTTGGACACCAGCGCACCGGCGAACCACAGCCGGTACCCGCGGTAGCGCAACGACGAGAACGTGGCGCTGCGGCCTGTGGTCTGGCTCGTCATGACTGGGCCATCCGTCGCAGCAGCACCGCGGCCTGCGCGAGGCAGGCCCGCTCGTCGTCGGGCATCTCGGCGAGGCGTCGTGACAGCCAGGCGTCACGCCGGCGGCGGGTCTCTGCTACCTCGGCGCGTCCGGAGCCGGTCAGCGCCACGAGCACCTGCCGCCCGTCGTCCGGGCTCTCCTGCTTGGCGACCAGCCCCCGGTCGACCAGGCAGGCGATCGTGCGGGTCATCGACGGCCGCTGCACCCGCTCGAGCTCGGCCAGCTGCCCTGGGGTGGTCGCACCGTGGGCCGCGAGCAGCGCCAGCACGTTGAACTGCGGATCGGGCAGGTCCGCCGCGCCCCGCTCAGCCCGCACGCGGCGCGCCGCCAGCGCCAGAGCCCGTCGCAGCTCGTGCGCCTCGGTCCCCACCTCACCGTCGACCGACAGCTCGTCACCGGGCATCTGCTCCACAGTCTTGCTCACTGGCGCACCTCCGTCCCCAAAACTAGTTACCCTAACTCATTACTTTAACTAACTATCTCTGCGTCTGCCACCTCGTCGCAGCGCCATCTGGGCGACTCGCTGCCCGAAGGGCGTGTCTGCCAACCCCCGCGCCCCAGCGAACCTCGTCCGCCAGAGCCACGGTCACCGCCCACGGTCGCCGCGTCACCATCGTGCCACCGCAGTGCCAGGGCACCCAGTCCTTATCCTGCGCTGTCGTCTCAGCGCACGATGGAGTCGAGGATCTCAACCGCATCCTCGACGAGACCAAGGCAGAGGACCACCACCTCCCGCGTGGCAAGAGCTCTGTCACCGTCGCGCAGGTCGGTGGCGATCGTGACGCACATGTCGTGGCCCACCTCAGCGATGGCGGGAGGGTTACAGGTCGCCGCGGCGTTGCACGACCCGCATGGCGGTCCAGCCGAAGGGGATGCGCAGCCAGTGGTGAGCACCCGGAACAGCACGACGACGGAGGCGGCGATAGCAGGCCTGAGGCCGACGGCGGTCAGACCACCGGCGAGGCAAGCTCGACGGTGCCGGCGGGGGTGAGGAGAACAGCACCAGCGGTATTGCCGGTGAGGTAGATGATCACGGCCTGCACGAGCGACGTTCTGGCCGAGGCCTCCAGCTCGGTGTCAGCGTGCGCGGGTCACCGAACCGGCGTCGACCACTGTGAGCCCTGGAGACCAACACCTCCGGGCTGGCGCGGCTGACTCCCCATGACGCCCCGGACAGGCCATGATGGGGTTACGAACACCGTCGTTGAGGAGATGCCATGCAGCCGTTGGACCGCCCCCAGGCCCCAGACCCGTACGCCCTGCTGCCGCAAGTCCCTGCCTTCGAGCTGCGCTCGGACACGTTCGCGCCAGGCGCGCCGGTGCCCGACGAGACCACCAACACCCCGGCGGGGAACAACATCTCGCCGCACCTGGCCTGGTCGGGTTTCCCGGCCGAGACCAAGTCGTTCGCGGTGACCTGCTTCGACCCTGACGCACCCGGCCCGTCCGGCTGGTGGCACTGGACCCTGCTCGACGTGCCCACCACGACCACCGAGCTCGCCTTCAACGCGTCCGGGACCGACCAGTTGCCGGCTGGCTCCGTGGCCCTGCGCGGCGACGACGGCCTGGCCGCGTACGTCGGCGCCGCCCCGCCGCCCGACGAGGAACACCGCTACTTCTACGCCGTGCACGCCCTGGACGTGCCGACCATGGGTATGGAGTCCGACGCCATGCCCGGTGCGGCGAACATGATGCTGGTGTTCCACACCATCGCCCGGGCTGTCCTGGTCGGGACCTACCACCGATGAACCTGGCCCTCACCTGGCTCCCCGCCCTGGACCACCCCGACCTGCTCGCCGCACCGACCCTGGCCACGCTCACCGCCTGGGCCGCGACGACGCCACAAGTGGCCACCGAGGTGCTCGTCGCCCAGATCGACCCCGACCTGGCTGACACCGCCGCCCTCGTCGCCGCCTGCGGCCTGGACCCGGAGGCTTCGGTCAACTGCGTCCTGGTGGCCGGAAAGCGGGGCGCCATCGAACGCACCGCCGCCGCTATGGTCCGCTCCACCACCCGCGCCGACGTCAACCACCGCATCCGCACCCTGCTCGACGTGAAGAAAGCGTCGTTCATACCCACCGACCGCGCCGTCGCCGACTCCGCCATGGAGTACGGCGGTATCACCCCCATCGGCCTACCAGAGTCCTACCGCATCCTCGTCGACGCCCCCATCAACACCCCCACCCCCGTCATCATCGGCTCAGGCGTCCGCCGGTCCAAGCTCCAGCTCCCCGGCTCCCTCCTCGCCGCCCTTCCAGGCGCCGAAGTCATCACCGACCTCGCCACCTGACCTGCTCGACCTGTGACGCACCCCCGGCGCGGGTCCGCGAGCACGGAGGATGAATGCATCGACCCCTCAAAGACGAGGGTCGCGTCGGCGCGATAGCCCGCTGAGCTGAAGCTGTTGAAGCGTCGCCGAGGAGCGGATGGCTGGTGGTCAGGACCTCCGCAATTGGGCTCCGGCGTCGGCGACCCGCGACAGGAAGGGGTCGACGACGGCCCACTCGTCACTGTCGAAGCGTGGGCTCACCTGATGGTAAGTGTTCTTGCCGCGGCGGGCCCAAACCCCGAACGCGGACCCGTAGTGACCATCGCAATCTTTCGTCCACAGGCCAACGTCATGCGAGCCTCCCCCGAGACTTGTCGTCTCGATAAGCAGGTGGGCCACGTGTAAACGCACTGACGCTTGGTGCTCATCATTGACAGCGAGGTCGCCGAAGACCTCGAGGACCCGGCCGTCGAACGCCATCGTCACAGCGCGGGTACGCACCTCGTCCCACTGTCCAGGACCAGGTGCACCGGTGGGCTCGTCGTGGATGGACGGCGGGTCGGGAAGGGACGGCGGCGTGCCGTGGCTCGGTGGGTCGTCGTACCGGTGCACCCCGGCCACGGCCGCACGTACCTGGGCAAGCCGGGACTGTAGCTGTGCGATGGTGGCTTCGTCGTGGGCCGTGGCCGCGTCGACGGCGTCGCGGTCGTAGCCTCGGTAGGCGGCGATCGGGAAACGTGGGCGAGAGCTGGCTGGTCGTGGCGGGTCGGGCGCGTCACTGACGTACGGGGCCAGGTGGGGGGTGTGGGGTGCCGGAGCGCCGTAGGCAGGTGGGTCATCGGGGTGATCGTGCCCTCCGCTCAGGGGTTGGCATACCTCGGCGAGCTGGGACTGTAGCTGTGTGATGATGGCTTTGTTGCTGTCCGTGGCCGCGTCGACCGCGTCACGGTCGTACCCTCTGAAGCTGACGACCGGGAAACGGGGTTCAGCCACTGCGCCTCCAGTGCGTCTCGTCGCGTCCCAGCATCATACGTGCCTGAGGGCGTCGTTCCTTCGTCAGCAGGTCGTTCAGTGGGTCAGGTATGTTCGGCTACTTCGCCGGATCGATCACCCAAGACTGGCCTGCGGCAGCGGCGAGCCGCTCGAGGAAAGGAACAAGTGCGACCCAAGCAGCACCGTCGAAACACATTCGAGCACGACCTCCCTCCAACCGTAGAAGCAGGATTTTCTTCTGCGGTGGTCAGAAGGGTGGTGGTATGTCGTCGCGGATCGTTGGTACTGGTCTGCGGCGGGGCAGCCCGCCGGTGGTGTCGACCTGGTAACGCATGCCCAGCGCGGTGGTCCACTGGTACACACCTGGTGCGGTGGTGGTCAGGTGCAGGTGCCCGTCGGTCTTGAGGGTGTCCGACGCCCGGCACAGCGGCGCCAGGTTCGAGGTGGTCGTGGTCCCGCCGTCACGCCACTCGGTGGTGTGGTCCAGGTCGCAGCGCCCGGCCGGTTGGGTGCATGTGGCGCACACGCAGTGCGGGTCCCGGGCGGCTACGTGCGCGGCCAGGGCCGCTGGTGGTCGGTACCTGGTGCGCCCCACGTCCAAGACGGCGCCGGTGAGCGGGTCGGTGACGATACGCCGCCACGGCCCGTCGTGGGCCAGGGCCCTGGCGGTGACCGCGTCGATGGTCCCGGCACCCACCACGTGGCCTGGCTCGTCGGTCACGCCCAGCAGCGAGGATGCGGAGATCGTGACGTTGACGTGGACCGAACCAGGTGGTGGCAACCGCCACTGGCACCGCTCGTCAAGGTCGCGCAGGTCGTCGTCGTGTGGTGCGACCACCGCCGGAGCTGGCGTGTCCGCCTGGCCGCTGGCACGGTCCTGGACCGTGTGTGCGTGGGCGTCGCCGGTGAGCACGTCGACCATGATGTCGGCACGCAGCTCGTTGATGGTGCGCAGGTCACCGGCGGCGTGGGCTGCTCGTGCGACGTGTTCGAGGGTCTTGTCGACCCGGGCGGCGTCGACCACCGGCAGCACAGCGGTCAACGAGGCCATGCCTTGGCCCAGCGGGCACGGACTGCCCACACGCCGCCAGGTCCGTGCTTGCTGGTCGACCAACGCCCGGTCGGGGTCGACCTCGTGCAACGCAGTGTCCACCGCGACACCCAAGGTCCGTGGCGTCAGCTCGCACGCACCAGGCAACACCACGGCCAGGACCGCGTCGCACACCTGCACGCTCTCGTCACCGAGCCGGTCAGCCAAGACCTTGGCATGAGCGGCCGGCAACCGCCCAGCACGCAGCTCAGCGGCCACACCAGGGATGGCGTCGGCCAGGGCACGGCCCTGGGACACCAACCTCGCCGCCGACCCCCGCGAGCACCCCAACGCCAACGCGACCTCCTGCGCCGCAGCCGACGAACGCCCACACCCGGTGTCCTTACGCCCCGCACGGCAGGCGGTCCGTGCCACCCGGTCGGCGACCTGCGCTGAGGCCCGCGCGGAGATCTCGTACGTCCACGAAGCCATCCGGTCGCACGCGCCGAGCACCACCACCAAGTCGGCGTCGCTGACCCGGTCCATGTCGACCCGCTCCAGCACCGCCGCCAATTGCGGACCCGGGGCCATACCATCCAGACCCGCCACAACAATCCCGAGGTCGGCGCTGCTGGCAACACTGTGGTGGTTGTGCGCTAGACCAAGGTGCGCATCATATTCTGGGCCGACGTTTCGTGCGGCTGATCCGGGTTCTGCCCCCTGCAACATGTGTACAACCCTACCAGGCGCCGCCCATTTTGTCCAAATCGTCGACACCGCTCCAGAGATCCTGGTCGAAGGACGACAGTATTGCGTTGGAACTCTCGAGCCGAGACGATCGACTGGGACGGTTCACGACGCCACAAAAATATTCACGGACCATTTCGCGTGCCAGAGGAGAAACAGAGAACTGTTGTCACCAGTGCCAACCGTCGCAGATCTGAGCGCCTGCCCTCGTCGGCCTCAGCAGCACACTCGAGCGCCTCGACCAAGACGTCGACGCAACTGATCTTGATCGGCGCTTGCGGACTGGGCGCGCCGACCAATGAGTCAGGCACCCGGCTCTGTGCGTTGGGCGTCGCCACTCCCCCGGCCACGGGCACATCCGAGGACGTGGCCATGCTGCTGTCGCCCAGTTGATGGTGCCGACTTCGACCTTCTTGCGCACGCAAGCTTCGTCCTGCCGAACATGCGTAGCGGGCCGTCGGCCTACTGCAGCACCGCGACGGTTTCCCACCCACCTGCTCGCTGCGCGC
This sequence comes from Micrococcales bacterium, assembly GCA_009779195.1. GTDB lineage: Bacteria > Actinomycetota > Actinomycetes > Actinomycetales > Cellulomonadaceae > Cellulomonas. Next base: position 2,577 of record WRET01000046.1, on the reverse strand, counting down.
AAAGGCGCCCGTGCCCATGGGTCTACAAGCGCCGCCTCGACTGGTTCACCGAATACCGGGCTAGCCTCACACGTATCGCAGCCCACCAGGTCCAGGCCAGCGTCGTCATCCAGGAGCAGCGCAGGGCCAACTGGCGCACCACTGTGCACACGACCACCTGGGCGTGGAACAAGGTTCTTCTGACTCCTGAAGCGCTGCGCCGCCAGGCTCGTCAGGAAGCCGGGCCCTGACGCATCGGCCCTTCGGGGGCCAACATGTTGCGTCACCGGCTACTGGGGTCCCTGGTGGTGGTAGCATCGCCCTGCGGAATAGTTTAACCAGAACACCCCATAGCCTTTGGGGAGGTGCGAGCCGATCTCGCGACGCAGCGTCGTAGCTTATATCAACTGCACCTCCGCCTTGCGGAGACGACAGGAAAAGCGCCCGCCTCCAATGCGGGAGAAAGCGCGGGAAACCGCGCTCGACGTCTTTCTAGGCCCAATCTCGACGTCTCTTCGGGTGGTGACGGTGCGCAGATGCTACGTCTGCCGCGGACCGGTCAGCCAGGTCTACGCGCAGTACCCGATGCTGTGCGGGCAGTGCGCGGTGGCGAACCTCGCGCACCGTGACCAGCAGGTCGACCTCGCGGGGTACACCGCCTTGGTCACCGGGGCACGCACGAAGATCGGCTACCACACCGCTGTCCGGCTATTGCGCAACGGTGCCACGGTGCTGGCCACCTCCCGGTTCCCGCGGTCCGCCTGGGCTGCGTACGCCGCCGAGGCCGACGTCGGCGACTGGGCCCACCGGTTGCACCTGTTCGGGCTGGACCTGCTGCGCGTGGACCGGCTGGACGTGTTCGTCGAGCAGGTCTACCAGACCATTCCTGCCCTGGACGTGCTGGTCAACAACGCTGCGCAGACCGTCGTCGACGACGGTGCCACCGAGCGGTGGTACGCGGCAGAAGCAGACCTGTCGCGCCGGGCGCTGACCGCAGCACCGACCCCCTTCGAGGCGGCCGAACTGCCTGGCCCGGTCCGGCCGGCGGGGTTGGAGGTCATGGCCCCGACAGTCCCTGGCGAGCTGGTGGTCGGGGCTTCGCTGACGTTGTCGAGCAACGGGCGCAACGCGTGGACCAAGCACAGCACCCAGGTTGACGTCCGCGAGCTGCTCGAGACCCAGCTCATCAACGTCACCGCCCCGTACCTGCTAGCCACGACACTCAAACCGCTGCTGGAGGCCAGCGAGCACCCGAACCGGTTCGTCATCAACGTCTCGTCGCTGGAAGGCAAGTTCTCCATCACGAAGAAGTCGCCGAAGCACCCGCACACGAACATGGGAAAAGCAGCGCTGAACATGATGACCAAGACGCTGGCCGGCGAGTACCGAAAGTCGGGGATCTTCGTGTACAGCGTGGACCCTGGATGGGTTTCTGACCAGTTCCCCGACGACCACCGGGCTCCGCGCCGCGAGCTGCCGCTGGATATGGTCGACGCCGCCGCGCGCATCACCCACCCGGTCTTCGAGTGGCGTGACGCCGAGCGCCCGCCGGGGATCTTCCTCAAGGACTACGCCCCGACTGATTGGTGAACGACATGTCACGACCCTCGCGCGCTGCACGGCGCCGCAAGGCTGATGGCGTGCAGCGCGCACAGCAACGACAGGCGTTCGAGGCCCGTTGGTACCACAACCGGGTCTGGCGCTCAGGAAACCTGCGACGTCGACCACGAGGCGGGAACCGCCGGCCCGTCAGCCCCCAGCCCGAAACGCTCGGCCTCGCGCTCTTGGCTGCCTGCGACGATGCGTTCCCCGAACTGCCACCGGCCTGGTTCGACGATTTTGTCGGCGAGCGTCTCCCGGTGCAGTTCGGTCGGGTCCCGTCCCACGAGCGTCTGCGGCGCACCGCCCAGCAACCGTTGCGCTGCGACCTGGCGCTCGTCGTGCCGAACCTGCGGGTGCGGCACCGGACCGCAGACAGTGCGCTGGTCTGCACCATCGATGGCCGCCGGATCGCCCAGGTGGCCGACGACGCGGGGCCGGACGAGGCCGCAGCCTTCCTCGGCACGATCCGGGAGGCTCTGCGCGCACGGGTCGAGCAGTTCGTCGCCTGGACGCCGCCAGAACGGACCGTCTGGTTGCTGCGCCAGCTCGGCATCACGGTGCTGCTGACCGGTCGGCAACGATCGTGGATCCCCTCGCCGACAGTGTGGGTAGTGTCGCGCCACGCCCCGTTCGACCAGGTCAACCGCCTGCTGTTGGAGGTTCTGGCCTTCGAGAAGCAGTGGTGGCGCACGCCTGAGCCTGGGGGCGGCCACGGGTGGCGGCGCTTCTACCAGCCCGACGGCACTGTGTGGACGCGGCTGGACCTCATGGTGTTCCTGGTCCTGGGGATGCCAATCTCGTCGGTGGTGCGAAAGAACCTTGTGGTCGAAGACTGCTACCGCGAGCTGTGCCGCCTGGTCGGGTTCGCCGACCGCACCACGCTGCTGCGCAGGTTCGCCCGTCGCGTGCTGGACGGTCCATGGGTCTACGACATCCAGCTCGACTGGTTCACACAGCTGCGCGCCACCCTGAAGACCACCAGTACCGACCAGGTCT
>WRET01000045.1 GCA_009779195.1 Micrococcales bacterium | reverse complement strand
TTCACCGCCGCCGTCAACGTCACCTGCTCACCAGCAGCGAAAGTCGTCTTGTCCGCCGACAACGTCACCGTCCACGCCGCACGCTCAAGCACCACCTCGTTGCTGGTCGCCTGCGTGTCGTTCAACGTGATGCCGGCGGCCACGTACGCCTGGTAGGTGTGCGGCCCGCCAAAGGTGAACGACTTCTTCACCGTGCACGTGCCTTCTACCGCAGACCACGTCGCGGTGGAGCTGCCGCTCGGAGCGCAGTACGAGCTCCCGCCATCGGTGACGTCCTTGATCACCACCGTGTACACCGACGCCTTGATGTCCTGGTTCGGGGTTGCCGTCAACGTCACCTGCTCACCAGCAGCAAAAGTCGTCTTGTCCGCCGACAACGTCACCGTCCACGCCGCACGCTCAAGCACCACCTCGTTGCTGGTCGCCTGCGTGTCGTTCAACGAGGTGTCGGCGGCCACGTACGCCTGGTATGTGTGCGGCCCTCCTGTGGTGAACGACGTCTTGACCGTGCATGTACCGTCGACAGAAGACCAGGTAGCGACGCTGTTGGTCTTCCCGCAGTACCCCAGCACGCCACCGGTCGTGAGGTCCTTGATGATCACCTTGTACGACGAAGACGACGTGACGTCCTCGTCTGGCGTCGCCGTTAACGTGACTTTCTCGCCGAGGGCGAACACTGTCGTGTCAGCCTCCAGAGACACCGCCGTCGGGACTCCAGGGACCGGGGGCGGACTCGCGGCAGCCGGAGCCACACCCACGCCCGAGACCACCGACACAACACCCAGCCCCGACGCCACCAACGCCGCCACCGTGGCCACACCCACGATCCTGGATATCTTCTGCCTCACGACCATCGTCGCTCCAGACGCCCGTAGTTCTCAGGGCAGAGCCGACCAAGACGAGAATGTATTCTGCCATTGCGCACCGGAGTTGGCATTTGATCTAGAAGTCACACTGCCAGACGAGGAAAGGATGTTATCGTGCGATCCGAATTGTGCGTTTTTGTACGGATCGGATCTCTTTCGCATCGTCGGGTATCGGGTTGACAGCTCACGGATCTACCCTCTGGATCCAGCAACACAGACAACTGCGGCCTTTCCAGGCTCACGGCTGTGACGATGGGGGTGACCGTCCCGCGGTTGCTGGCCGTCGCAACGTCCTACCCGGAACCGGCGTGGGCGACCTGCCCTGACGCGTATGATCAGGCCATGAATGATCCGGCCTCAGTTTTCGGGATGGACGGGTGGCCGTTCTGGCTGGTTGTCGTCGCCCTCTACGTCAGCATCATGGCGCGCTCGCACGCCACGTACTGGCTGGGACGGGCTGTTCCGGCTGGGGCCCAGCTGGAGGCCGAAAAGCGGATCGGACCGGCGTGGTGGCTGCGCAGGCTGGACAAGATCGAGGCCAGCACACGCACTCCCAGAGCACAGCGCGGCGCCGCCTTGGTGCACCGGTGGGGACCGGTTGGAGTGGCGGTGACCTACCCGGTCGTCGGGCTGACCACGGCAGTGCTGGTGGCAGCCGGTCTGGTGAAGATGCCCTACGTGCGCTTCACTGTCGCGTCGTTGTTCGGCAGCGCGTTGTGGACGGCGGTCTGGGCTGGCGGGCTCGCCGCGATCTGGGCCGCCACCCGGTCATGGTGGGGTATCGCCGTGCTGGCCGTCCTCGTCGTGGCAGTGGTCGGCGTTGTCGTCATGCGTCGGCGCGGCGGAGCCGAGCCTGAGGCCGTCCCTGCTCAGGAGGTCGCAGGACGGTCCACCGCGCTGCCGTAACGCCGGTCGCGGCGGGCGTAGGTCTCCACCGCGGCCCACAGGTTGCGGCGGTCGACCTCGGGCCATGGTTCGTCGGTGAACACCAGCTCGGCGTAGGCGGCCTGCCAGACCATGAAGTTCGAGATCCGCTGCTCACCACCTGTGCGCCAGAACAGGTCGACATCGGGCAGGTCCGGTTCGTCCAGATGACGGGCGACGGTCTTCTCGCTGATCTTGTCGGCCTTGAGCCGACCGTCGGCGACCTGGAGCGCGATGGTCCGCGCAGCGTCGGCGATCTCTGCCCTGCCGCCGTAGTTCACGCACATCGTCAACGTGCACACGTCGTTCGTCGCCGTCATCTGCTCAGCGGTCTCCAGCTCTGAGATCACCGACCGCCACAGCTTGGGCCGACGCCCCGCCCACCGCACCCGAACCCCCCAGGAGTCCAGCAGGTCCCGCCGACGCCGCAGCACGTCGCGGGAGAACCCCATGAGGAACCGCACCTCCTCCGGCGACCGCGACCAGTTCTCGGTGGAGAACGCATACGCCGAGATATGCGTCACCCCGATCTCGATAGCCCCCGCGACCACCTCGATCAGGCTCGCCTCCCCCGCAGAGTGCCCCGCCGTCCGCGGCAACCCCCGGGCGTTGGCCCACCGGCCGTTGCCGTCCATGACGATCGCCACGTGCTTGGGCACCAACTCGCGGAGCAGGACCGGCGGACGGGCACCCGACGGGTGCGGCGGCGGCGCGACCGGACCGTTCTCGGCAGTAGCGACCATCAGATCCTCCTCAGACACCAGCGCGGGTTCGACTTGCGAGTCTGCCACGCCCCCGGGCCGGTGGGCGACGAGGCGCGGTACCAGCCAGGACCAACTCTCACAGTCCGGATCCACTTCGCGAGGGACGAACTTCCGCACGAGGGACGAGCTTAGAAGCTCGTCCCTCGTGCGGAAGTTCGTCCCTCGCCGGTTGCGGCGCCTCAGGCTCAGAGCGTGAGCATGTCGAGAAGGAGCGTCTCGGCGAGGACCGCTGTGGCCAGTTCGCCCAGGTGGACTGACTCGTCGGGGCCGTGGGCGGCGCTGGCAGGGTCTTCTACACCGGTGACCAGGATCGTCGCGTCAGGAAAGACATCGGCGAGGTCTGCGACGAAGGGGATGGACGCACCGATACCCACGTCCACCGCCGCGGTGCCCCAGGCTGCGGCCAGCGCTGCATGGGCGGCCTGGACCACCGGAGAGTCGATGTCGGCGGCGAACGGACGCCCCGCTTCGCCTTCGGTGACACGGACCTGGGCTCCGAACCCGGCATGGGCGTGCAGGTGCGCGACGAGAGCGTCACGGGCTGCGACAGGGTCCTGACCAGGGGGGACACGTAGCGACAGCTTGGCCGAGGCAGACGGGACGACGACGTTCGACGCAGTGGCGACCGCTGGGGCGTCCAGCCCGAGCACGTTGACGGCTGGGCGGGTCCACAGGTGGGCGGCCAGCGGTCCGCTGCCCACGGTGCTCACCCCGTCCAGCAGCCCGGCGTCGGCACGGAACTGGTCGGCGTCCACGTCCACGGCAGGGTCCGGTGCGAGGCCCAGACCGGCCACGGCGACGTCGCCGCGCTCGTCGTGCAAGGTGGCGACCAGGCGGGCGAGCAGGGTCACCGCATCGAGCACCGGTCCGCCGAACATCCCCGAGTGCACCGGGTGCTGCGCCACCGCCACCTCGACCACCAGGTCGACCAGCCCACGCAGGGACGTGGTCAGCGCAGGCACACCCACCTGCCAGTTCACCGAGTCGGCCACGACGATGACGTCAGCGGCCAGCAGGTCGCGGTGCTCGGCCAGGAAGGCGCCGAACGTCGGCGAACCGATCTCCTCCTCCCCCTCGACGAACACGGTCACGCCCACGCCAAGCTCGTCGCCCAGCACCCGCAACGCCCCGAGGTGGACGATGATGCCCGCCTTGTCGTCAGCGGTGCCCCGCCCGTACAGACGCCCGTTGATCTCCACTGGTTCGAACGGGTCGGTTGTCCAGCCCCCGGCGGCGGGCTGCACGTCGTGGTGGGCGTACAGCAGCACCGTCGGCGCACCCGGTGGCGCCGGTCGGTGTCCGACGACCGCCGGGCGCCCATCGGCGACCGTGAGGGTGCGCACATCCAGACCAGCACCGACCAGCAACTGGGCGACTGCGGCGGCGCTGGCAGTGACCTCCGCCTGGTCGAACTCGGCGTTGGACACGCCGGGGATACGGACCAGGGCCTCCAGGTCGGCGCGCAAGGCCGGGAAACCGTCGTCCACCCGTCCGCGCAGCTCAACAACCCTGGCCGGGTCAGGCAGCTTCTCCATGCCCGACACCGTACCCGACGTCGTCAGGCGTGGACCGTCTCGTTGACACGTGGAACGTGCTTCATGACCGACGCGAACTCAGCCAAGGACGGTTCAAAGACCAAGGATCACGGTAGAAAGCCGAAAACTAGTAGACTCAAATCGATATGCCTCGACGCTTGCGGCACCGGGCGGTCCGGTCACGAAAACTCGCGCTCGTGCTTGAGCAGCGTCAGGACAGGTAACGTCATGTTCTTGCGCAGCATATAGTAGCCAATGATGACATATGTTGACGTGAGCAGGACTGCGACTGCTGCGACGTTCACGGCCACTAGCCAACGGTTCTCACCGAGGAACAGGAACGAGCCGGCCACAGCAACGATGACCGCTGGTACGGCAGCGACCAGGAAAACGCGGACGAGCCGAGCACGGTACCTGGCAGCGATGAACGACCGCTCGTATCCGGAGTGCACGAGCACGCCGATGTCCCGTCGCGCAAGCCGCAGATACGACCGGGCATTGATGAGGATGAGAACAGTGCCAGCGACCAGTGAGACAACAAGGATCCCGACCGCGACGTATGTGGCAGCATTCGCCGTCGACGCAAGGTTGTCGAAAGCCTCCAATGTATAGGTGGCATCGAAGCCCTGGGCCTCGATCGCCCCAGCCGCGGGGACGACGTCGGCCAGGTCATCGACATAGACGAACACCGAGTCCACCGCGGTGAACCCGTAGGGGTTGGCGTCGCTGTCGTAGGCGGTGACAAAATCTTCCCAGCTCGTGCTCAGAGCAGTCGACACGATCGTGCCGAAGGCGGTCTCGTCGGCAGCGAGTGTGGTCGCCGCCCGGTGTCTGAACACGTCGATCGGAGCCTGGCCAGACGACCTGGTCAAAGGCACCGCGACGTCAACGGTCTGGTCGGAAGAGAATCCCCCATCTTCGTTCGCAATCACCGGGACCTGCAGGTTGATCGTTCCTTCGGTTGTCGTCGAAAGCATGCCCCCATCAGCCGGTGCTGGTTGGCCCAGCAACCAGGAAACGTCGTCGCCGACGAACCCGTCGATGAAGTAGGTCTGGCCGTCGTCCGCCTCGATGCCGAACGGGAACGTGACATATGTCGTCACCTTCACATCGGTCTTGACGGCTGCTCGGACGATCCCCCAGACATTGTCTGCGTCGTTGAAGTCAAGCGACCGGGGTTCGTCTCCGCCCGAGCGGTAGGTCACGCCAATGACATGCACGTTTTGGTTGTCGGTGAGGTTGTGCCGAATCTGGCTCTGCTGTGCCTCGACGAAGAGCATGACGACCGTGACCAGCAGCAGCGTCGCCGCGACCAGCAGTGCAATAGCACGAAGGTACTTCGACGAACGTCCGGTCACCAGTGCTACTGCCTCTTTGTCAACGGTCACTCAGACACCCTTCTCGTAGGTTCAGGGGTGATCTTGCCCAGGCCTCCTGGAAGGGTGCAGGACTCGGCCTGGGAGACCTGTCTGGCTGCCATAACCCCACCTTCAACCCCACCTGATGCGTTCGCCGCGCTCGCGGTGCCTGCCACGAGCAGCGCAGCCACGATACCTGCACCGAGCATGCGCATCCTAGGTCATTGCTCCACCGTTCTTCCTCCTCATCCGCCGTGAAATTTACACACGTCGTACATGTAGGTCGCGACGAGAGTGACCCGATTCGTACCAACGTATGCCTCGATGTCACGCTACGTTACCGGAAGCGGTAATGGGGTTCAAGTGCCCGGTTTGAACTTGATGTGGCCGCCGATCAGTGACCGAACGAGTGCCCCACCACCTAGACCCTCTCGACCATGGGTAGCGACCGCAGGCGCTGCTCGACGTGGTACTGGCTGTAGGCCGCGACCAGGCCGCGGGCCTGGGTGCGGTGACGCGGGTCGGATGCCTCTGCCGTCTCCCAGTCCCCTGAGAGCAAAGCTGCGAGCAGCACGAACGTCTCCGGCGCGGGGGACGTCGAACCCGGCGGACGGCAAGCGGTGCACACCGCGCCACCCATCGGCGCGCTGAACGCATGGTGCGGGCCGGGCGCGCCACAGCGGGCACAGTCGGCAAAGCTCGGGGCCCACCCTGCGACGGCCAGGGCCCGCAGCAGGTACGAGTCCAGCAGCAGACCTGGCGGGTGGGCGCGTTCGGCCAGGGCGTGCACAGCACCGAGCAGCAGACGGAAGTGCGGCAGGGCCGGTTCTTGTTCGGCGGCGACCAGCCGGTCGGCCGTCTCCAGCATGACCTGCCCGACGGTGAACAGCTCGTAGTCGGCGCAGATCGCACGCCCGTACGCCCCGGCCAGCTCGGCCTGTGCGACGACGTCGAACGTGCGACCCGTAGCTAGCTGCACATCTACCCACATGAACGGTTCCAGCCGTGCCCCGAACCGCGAGGTGGTCCGCCGCACCCCTTTGGCGACCGTCCGGACCTTCCCGTGCTCCCGCGTCAGCAACGTGACGATCCGGTCCGACTCCCCCAACGGGTGCGTCCGCAGCACCACCCCTGAGTCCCGGTAGACCGCCATACCCATATCTTGCCGCACGTCCGTGGCCCACGCCTGGGATTTTCCGACGTACACTATCTGTGTGACGGTTGAGTTCTCACCAGACGCAGAGAAGCGAGGCATCCCGCGCGACGAAGTGTTCTACGCGATGATGCACGGCCAGTTCTGGGACGACTGGGAGGATCCTCGACCGCCACACGGGCCCACCCGGCTGTGGGTTGGACCCTCGCGGTTCGGGACGTTGGAGGTCATCGCGGAGATCACCCCGCCTGATGGCGTGTGGATCTTCCACGTCATGCCGTTGCGGCAGAGCACCGCCGACAAAGTCGGCTACGAGGAACAGGAGGACGCCCGATGAATGCCAAGAGCACCCGCACCCCCGAGCACGAAGCCGCTGCTGTGGCTTGGGCTCGCAGAGGCGACTTCCGCCCAGGTCAGCACCATGGCGGTCCCGCTGCCCAGGCCGATACCCGCGCACTCTTGGAGGCCGCTGGCGTCGACACCGCTGCTGTGGAGCAGCGTGTGGGACCAGGTCGGCCACGGCTGCAGCCAGGTGAGGCCACCGAGCGCTGGACCATCCGCACGACCCGCCAGCTGGCCGTCGACGCCCGCGAACACGCCGCACGTGAGGGTCGGCCCGTGGCCGAACTTGTGCGCGACGCTGTGACCGAGTACCTCGCCACGCACCAGGCCGTCTGAACCCAGGACATGAGGAACCGTCCCCACTGTCCCCGCACCCCACTGTCCCCCGCCACCTTGCCGCGCACTGACCAGGCAAGACATTAGGAACCGTCCCCACTGTCCTGTCTCAGCCACAACTCTCCCGCCCCCACCCGCTGCGCTCGCGCGACAACCCTCGGCTGGTGCGCGTCGCCTGGCCCGGGGGCCAGGCGACGCGACAGGTTCAGCGCTGGGAACGGTTCACCGCTGAGACGACGGCTTTGAGGGAGGCGGTGGTGATCGACGGGTCGATACCTACGCCCCACAGGACTTCGCCACCGATGGAGCACTCGACGTAGGCGGCGGCGGTGGCGTCGCCGCCGGCTGACAGAGCGTGCTCGGCGTAGTCGAGGACTTCCACGTGGACGTCGATCGTCGACAGGGCGTCGACGAACGCGGCGACGGGGCCGTTGCCGGTTCCTCGGACGGTGACGGGGACACCGTCGACACGCAGGTCGGCTTTGAGGGTGTCGGCGTCACCGTGCTTGGACTTGGCACGGGTGCCGCGCAGGGCGAACCGTCCCCACGACTCGAGGTCGGCGGTGTCGGTGACCGACGTGCCGTCGGCCTCGACGGGCAGGTACTCGTCGACGAAGATCCGCCACAGGTCGTCGGCGGTGACCTCGGCGCCGGTGGCGTCGGTGTGCCGCTGGACGGCCTGGGAGAACTCGATCTGCAGCCTGCGCGGCAGGTCGAGGTTCCTCTCGGTCTTCATCAGGTACGAGACCCCACCTTTGCCTGACTGCGAGTTCACCCGGATGATCGCCTCGTAGGTGCGCCCGACGTCACGCGGGTCGATCGGCAGGTACGGCACCGCCCAGACCATCTCGTCGATGGCCGTGCCGTTGGCCGCCGACGCGTCCTCCATCGCTTCCAAGCCCTTTTTGATGGCGTCCTGGTGCGAGCCGGAGAACGCGGTGAACACCAGGTCACCGCCGTAGGGCGTGCGTTCGCCGACGGGTAGCTGGTTGCAGTGCTCGACCACCGACCGCACGTGCGGCAGGTCGGAGAAGTCGATCTGCGGGTCGATACCCTGGCTGAACAGGTTCAGGCCCAAAGTGATCAGGTCGACGTTGCCGGTGCGCTCGCCGGAGCCGAACAGGCAGCCTTCGATACGGTCCGCCCCAGCCAGGAACGCCAGCTCGGCCGCGGCCACCGCCGTGCCCCGGTCGTTGTGCGGGTGCAACGACAGGACCACAGCGTCACGGTGGCGCAGGTTGCGGTTCATCCACTCGACCGAGTCGGCGTACACGTTGGGCGTGGCCATCTCCACCGTGGCCGGCAGGTTGACGATGACTGGACTCTCGGGCGTGGGCTCCCACTCGTCGAGCACGGCGTTGCACACCCTCACCGCGTACTCCAGCTCGGTGCCAGTGTACGACTCGGGGCTGTACTGGTAGATGACCTGGGTGCCCGGGACGAGCTCTTCGTACTTCTTGCACATCCGGGCACCGGAGACGGCCAGGTCGGCGATCTGGTCCTCGTCGGCCCGGAACACCACGGCGCGCTGGAGCACCGACGTGGAGTTGTACAGGTGGACGATGGCCCTCTTCGCCCCGACGACCGCCTCGTAGGTGCGTTCGATCAGGTGCTCACGCGCCTGTGTCAGCACCTGGATGGTGACGTCGTCGGGGATCCGTCCTTCGTCGATGAGCGTGCGGACGAAGTCGAAGTCCGTCTGCGAGGCAGCCGGGAAACCGACTTCGATCTCCTTGTAGCCCATATGGACCAACAGCTCGAACATCTCGAGCTTGCGCGATGAGTCCATCGGTTCGATCAGGGCCTGGTTGCCGTCGCGCAGGTCGACGGCGCACCAGCGTGGAGCCTTCGTGATGCGTTGGTCTGGCCAGGTTCGGTCAGGCAGGTCGACGGTGATCTGCTCGTGGAACGGCCGGTACTTGTGCACAGGCATCCCGGACGGAGCCTGGGCATTGGGATAGGTCTGAGTCATGGGTCTGGTCCTCGTTGCGCGCAGGGACAGGCCGGGCAGGTCGGACCTCCGCGACGAGGGTCCGGCCTCTTTTAGAGGGCCCCGCCGCGGCAACCAAGGAGCAGGCGCACCGGCACGAGAACCAGACTACCGCTTCGCTGTCCTTTCGGGGAACGTAGGCTCGCCGCTGACCCCACCCAGACGCATCCAGGCGTCACCGACGCTGACGACCGAACCGATCGGCAGCTGCACCGGGCGGCCAGACTCGCAGACCTCGTCAGTGCCGTCGGGCAGGTGCAAGATCGTGCCGTTCACCGTGCCCAGGTCTTCGATCCACACGGCGATCGGACCGACGGTCAACCGCAGGTGGGTCCGCGAGACCGACCGTTCGCGGTCCGCCAGGCGCAGACCGGTCTGGCCGGGGCCAGTGATCGGGTTGCGCCCGATGAGCACCACACCCTGGACCTCGTGGCTCGAACCGTCCGACATCTCGATCTCGGCGGTCATCGGCCGGTAGGTCTCTTCGTCGTCCCAGGCCACGTCCTGGCGCGCAGCCGTGCGCCGGGTGCGTTCGAGCTCGGGCATGAGACCGTGCGGCCGGAGCGGAACCTCTTCGCGCTGGACACCCACCACCGGGGCCGCGGGGGCCGCGGTGACGCGCACGGGGGTCGTCGGCGGAGAGGCCACGTCGTCCAAAGGCGCAGGGCGACCAACAGAGCGACCCGGAGCAGGGCGACCAGCAACCCGGTGGACCTGGCCGGTGGCTGGCTCGGGTGAGCGTTCGAAAACGGGCTGGGAGGGCGCAGGTTGGCGCACGATCCCGTTCCCCAGGTGGACCACCTCGGCGCCGATGATGTTGTCGTGCCAGCCACGGTGCCGTTCCGGGTCGTTCGACGGCGAAGCCAAGACGACCACCGCACCCACGACGGTCAGCCCGGGCAGCACGATCATGAGCAGGCGGAGCAGCACCCGGTCAGTCCCGACAGGTTCGCCGGTCTCAGCATCGACCAGACGGATACCCACCACCCAGTCGCCCAGCATGGCACCAGTCTTGGCCTGGCCTGCCATCTGGGCCACGATCAGGGCCACAAGAGTGAGCACGGCCGCGATGGCACCGCCGGCACCGCCCAGGACCGCCAGGACCACCAGCGGCAGGCCGATGACGAGAGCAAGGTCCAGCAGACCCGCGAAGAAGCGGAACCTCATCTCGGCCGGCGCGTTGGAACTGTTCAACGTTCTCTCCTCCCCAGAGGCAAGGTCCGGCACTGGCCGGGCCTGTGGTTGTCCATTGTCGTTCTTACTGCGACGTCGGTCAGGTCGAGGCTGGTCAACGCCGTCTCCTCTCCGCGAACCGCGCCGGACCGGAGATGGGGTCGATCACGCGGTGCAGGACGACCCTCGCGTCGCCGAACTCGATCACCGAACCGACCGGGACGTGCATCTGCACACCAGGTGTGCACATCTCTCGCATCCCGTCGGGCAGACGGATGGACGTTCCTGTCTCGGACTCCAGGTCCTCGATCCACACCGCGATGGGCCCGACAGTCATACGCAGGTGGGTCTTGGACGCTGTCGGCCCAGCGTCAGGCAGCGGCAAGACAGTCTCGCTGTCCTTGGCAGCCCTGGGGTCGGAACCGACCAGCACGACTCCTCCGACTTTGCGCTTCGAGCCGTCCGGCAGACCCAGCTCGGCGGTGATCTGCTGGTGCTCCTTCTCCCAGTTGTCGAAGGAGCGTTTGGTGGGGACAGTGTGCTCCAGCTCTGGACGCAGCTTCCAGGTGTCGATGGTCTCGGACCCGGTGATGAGGTCGTCCCAGCCGCGGCGACGGTTGGTCCGGTCGAACTTGGCCGAGGTCAGCACGACGAGCGCACCCACCCCGAGGACCAACCCGCCAGCTGCGACGAGGAACAACCGCTGGGTGGCGCGACCCACCCCGATCGGTGCCTTGGTCGCCTCGTCCACCACACGCAACCGCATGAGGCGTTGACCGATGGTCCGGCCTTTGTTGCCCAGCTCGACCATCTGCCACGCAGTCAGGCCCACAGCGGTCACCACAGCGAAGAACGCTCCGAGCGTCGCCCCGACCAGCGCGGACGGGATGACCACTGCCGCCACATCGAACATCGCCGCGTACAGGCGCCACATCACCAAGGCGGGCTCGGCGTGGACAGGCACATCGTCGGCAGTCGGGTGCTTGATGCGCTCGGCGCCTGTGGTCGACACAGGGGTCATCGGCTTCGGCGGGGCCCACATGTCGAGGACCACCGTGCCGGCGAAACGGTCGTGCCAGCCTTGTTTCTTGCCGCTCTTGTCGTACTTCGGCGAGATCACCACAACCAGCGCACCGACGCCGAACACCACTGCACCAGCACCGATGATGGTCGCGCGGCGTACCGCCCGGCCGATCCCGATGGGCTCACCGGTCCACTCGTCGACCACGCGCAGCCGCATGAGGCCCTGGGCGATCGTGCCGCCGAACCGGCCCTGGAGGAAGAACTGGACCACCAAGATGCACATACCGAGCTCGAAAGCCAGGACCACACCGGAGGGCCCGCTGACGAACACCGCCGCCACCACGACCGGGACCGCCACAGCCAGGACGTCGAACATGGCCGCGTAGAGACGCCAGATCAGCGCTGACGGCTGGCCTGGCCCCGGCTCCAGCATGGGGATCGGCCCTGTGGCTGGTGCCGTGACGGCGAGCACACCGGTTGCCGCAGAAGGAACCGCGCCGGTGCCTGTGTCGCGGACCGTGCCAGCGTCGACCGAACCCGTTCCCACAGGAACCGGACCCGTGCCAGCAGGGACCGGGCGAGCAGCAGGGACCGAACCTGTGCCGACGACGGGGAGTGCTGCCGTCGAGGGCCTGACGACCGCCCTCGGCAAAGGCGCGGTACCAGGGGCCGAAAAGGCCGCGGCAGGTGCAGTGCCAGGAGCAACAGCGGGCACCATGCCAGAGGCAACAACAGGCACCATGCCAGAGGCAGCAACAGGCACGTTGCCAGAGGCAACAACAGGAACCGTGCCAGAGGCAACAGCCGCGGCAGGGGCCGCCACCACAGGCACACCCCACGTCGGGATCCCGCCACCAGGCATACCCTCGACCACGTCGACCTGCTTCTGCCTCTTGGGGCGCGGCACACCCAGGTCGATGACCTCGGTGCCCATGAGCAGGTCGTGCCATCCGCGACGACGGCCCGACAGGTCGAACTGTGCCGAGGTCAGCACCCCGGGGATCGCGCCGACGACCAGGCGCTGGGCTGCCCGTCCCGCGCCGATCGGCTCACCGGTCTTGTGGTCCAGGACCTGCAAGGACATCTGGCGCTGGGCGACAGTCCAGCCGTACTTGCCTTGCATGTGCATCTGGCCGGCGAACAGGACGACGCCGATGACGAGCGCCATGAAGACACCGCCACCACCGCCGAGCAGCAGGCCGACCAGGACGGCGGGACCGACCACTGCTGCGATGTCGAAACCAGCGGCATACATCCGCCAGATGAGGGCTGACGGTTCACCGAGAGCACCATGACCTTCTGGCACTGCGACGTCGGTATGTTCGGAGGTGTTCATACCAACACTTTCAGTGTTCACCTCTGTCTCCTTTCGGATGACTTGTTGCGCGGGCTGGATTGCGTGCGCTGCTCTTGTTGTGTGCGCTGACCCCGGCGGCGCAACGAACGGGTCGACACCCGGCCTGCGATCCTGGTGCGCCAGCCGACGTTGCGTCGCATGGCTGCCACGGTCGCGTCGATGTCCGACCAGTACTTGGTGGCCTGGTCCGAGGACGGCGGTGCGGCGGCGAACGCGGCCCGGTCCGCCCGGACCGCCAG
This sequence comes from Micrococcales bacterium, assembly GCA_009779195.1. Lineage (GTDB taxonomy): Bacteria > Actinomycetota > Actinomycetes > Actinomycetales > Cellulomonadaceae > Cellulomonas. Next base: position 14,565 of record WRET01000045.1, on the reverse strand, counting down.
GTCGTCCAGACGCCCAGGAAGGTCATCGGCGCCGATACCCACAGCGACGACACGGGCTGACTCGCGGCGCGTGTCCACCAACGAAGGTCCGCGGCGCAGGTCGACCGCTGCGTCGACAAGCTCGGCCCACCCGCCGGTCACCGCGTCGCCGGCTCCGGCGGCCTTCCGTCTGCGTTTTCGGCGCTGCGCTTTGGCGACGAGCACCCCCAGCAGCGGCAGCGCCAGCAGCATCACGATCCCCAGACCACCGGCGGTCCACGCGACCACCCGCATCCAGGTCGCGGCCGACGCTTCCTCGTCGGGGCTTCCGGTCTGCGGGGGCAGCACGTCGTCCTCAGGTTCGGTCTGCGGTGCTGGTGGTTGCACCGGCGGCTGCAGGACTTGCGGCTGCGAGTGCGTCTGGTCGGTCTGCTCCTGCTCGGTGGCCTGCCGCGACGTGGGCGGTGTGACGTCGAACGCCACCCAGCCGACCCCGGCGAAGGCGATCTCGACCCATGCCTGCACGTCCTTGCCGCGCACCTCGACCACACCGTCGGTGACCTTCGGCTGGGCCTGGGCGGCGGTCTCGACGTCGCCGGCCCCGGGCACGAAACCGATGACGACCCGTGCCTTGAGGTTCATCGACCGGGCCATGAGAGCCATAGCCGCGGCGTACTGCTCGCCGTCGCCGACCATCGGCTCGGCGTCGAGCAGCCGGGTGATGCGCGCGGCACCGTGGCCAGCCATGGACGGGTGCTCTCCCTCCAGCCCGTGGCTGAAGTACCCGTCGGCCAGCCACGAGGCCAGCGCCCGGGCCTGGCCTGCAGGTGTGGTGGCGTTCTGGGCGACCGACGAGGCGTGCCCCGGCAGCGACCCTGACACGCCGGTGTCGTTCGGCAGCACGACGTTGGCCGACCGGGCGTTGCCGATCTGGGCGTCCTGGACCCCGAGGTTGGCGATCACGACTTGCTGGCTGTAGGTCATGTTGGGACGCACCCCGGAGGTGAGCACCGCTCCCCCGGTCGCGTCGTTGTACCGCAGGTCCCGGGCGACACCAGAGCCCAGGTCGAAGGACGTGGCCGACCCGACAGTCGGCAGCCACACCCCTGACAGGCTCTTGATGGTGAACGTGACGTTTGCTGAGACACCTTTGTCGGAGGTCTCCACGGCGCTGCCCACCCGCCGGAACTCGCCGCTGCCCTGCGCAGCGTGCCCCCCGGCGACGTTCCAGACCATCCCGTCGTAGCGGTCCATGACCGCCAGGCGCACCCTGGCTCCCGACGGCAGGCCTTTGACGGTGAACAACACCTCGTCGTCGGCTTTGACGTACTGGCGGAACCCGGCCAGCGGGCTGGGGTAAGCGCTCGGGTCGAACGGCGGCACCACATGGTCGCGCGGGATGTACCGGGGGTGACCAGCGAGCGCCGGCCCAGCCACCAAAGCCCCGATGACGACCAGCGCGAGCAACGACCCAGACGCCACGGGGCGTCGCCGGACCCCTGTCCCGGTGCGCACCGCCGTCCAGCCCAGCAGCACCGCGACCAGGACTGTCCCAGTGACCAGCGGAGGAACTGGCTGGGTCGCCACGCCGAGGGTCACGGAGACCACCAAGACGACCAGGACGACCACCGCACCCAGGGCGCCGACGGTCGCGCTGGCACGCAACGCCAGGACCACCGCGAGCAACGACCCGACGAAGGTCAGCAAGAACGGCACCAGCAGGACGTCACCGGTAGAGCCGAGCGGCGGGTCCAGCGTCAGCACGTCTTTCCAGGTGGTGAAGGACGCCACGACCACCTGACCCGCCCCGCGCGGGGTCGGCACCACCCCGGCGAGGGTCGGCGCACCGGTCAGCGGGGTCCCCAGCACCACGATGAGCACGACCGCCACCGCTGTGACCAGCCACGCAGGCCAGTTGATCCTGGCAGAGACCACTGCCAGGACCGTCCCGGCAACCATGCCGAACCCCAGCGCGGGCCACGCCGCACGGTCGCCGTACACCGGCAGCAACGGGCTGACCGCCAGCACCAGGCCAGCGAGCAGGACCGCCACGTCAGGACCGTAGCGACGTCTCGCCCGGATCGCGGCCCGGCTCCGCGTCGGCCCGCTCACAACAGCACCCTGTGCATGAGGCGCGGCAGGTCGTCCAGCGCGCCGATCTGGGTCAAGGAGGCCATACCGTCCTGGCGGACCTCGACCGGGGCGTCCAGCGCGCACGCGACGGCCACGACACGCAGCCCGGTCGGCACGTGCCGCACCGACGAGCGGCGCTGGTCGGCCGTCGTGGTCGACCCTCCGACGAGGAACGCCACCGACGACGTGGCCGGCTCCGCGGCGACCCGGTACGGCAGGTCGGCGGTGCGTGTGCCGTCGTCGGCGGTGTCGACACGGGCGCACTCGTCGAGCAAGGACGAGGGGATGACAGCGCCGAAACGTCTGGGCCCGGCCAAGAAGGTCAGCTCACGTTCGTCACGCAGCACGTGCAGGGCCAACGACGCGGCCACCGACACGGCCATCTCGAACTCTTCGGGGTCGGCGTAGTCGTCCTCGTGGGTGGCCAGGGCGATCGTCGTACGGGTGCGGCGGGTGTCCTCGAACTGGCGGACCATGAGCGTGCCGGTGCGCGCCGAGGTGCGCCAGTGGATCATGCGGCGGTCATCACCTGGGGAGTACTCACGCAGGGCGTGGAACGACAGGTCGGCGTCGGACAGGTCCCGTGTGGACTGGCCTTCCAGGTCGCGCAGCAGGCCCGGACGCACGTCGGCCAGGCTCAGCACACGCGGATGCACCAACAGCTCCAGGACGTCGGCGTACTGCTGCTCCCTGCTGACCAGGCCCAACGGGTCGCCGCGACGGATCGACACCGGGCCGACGGGGATCGCCGCCCGGTGGTCGGTGGGCAGCGGGAAGAGCTCGGCGTAGGTGGCTCCGGCTGCCAACGACGGCAACCACACCGACACCGGGGCCGACCCGACCTGCAGGTCGACCCGGGCAGGCAGAGAACGACGCTCGGCAGTGGTCTCCAGGCGGGCGACGACGGGCTGGCCCACAGGGACACGCCGTTCGGCCAGCTCCAGACGCACCTGGTAGCGGCTGCGGCCCCAGGCCATCAGCACCCCGGCGAGCATGAGCAGCAGGCAGCCAACACCGATGGCTGCCAGCTCGACCCACGCGAACCGTCGGCCAGCGAACGCAGCGGCCACTCCGACCGCTGCGACACCCCAGCCGAGGGGGGAGACCTTGATCCGCACGCGGCTGCCCTCAGTCCCGTCCCGCCAGCGGTGGCGTGACCTTGGTCAGCACCCTGGCCAAGATCTCGGCCTGGGTGACCCCGGCGAAGTCAGCCTCCGCCTCGACGATCAGCCGGTGGGCGAGCACCGGCTGGGCCAGGGCTTTGATGTCGTCGGGCACGACGTACTCACGGCCCGCCGCAGCAGCCCACACCTTCGAGCAACGCACGAGGGCCAGACCGCCACGCACCGACGAGCCGAGGGAGGTCTGCGGGTCGTCACGGGTGGCTTCCAGCAACCGGGCCACGTAGTCGAGCACCGCCTCGTCGACGAAAACCTCCTGGGCCATGTCGGACATGGTGCCCACCGACTCGGTGCTGATCCGTGGCTGCAGGCCGATGGTGCGGTCCTTGGCCCCGGCGAGGATCTCCAGCGTCGAGTCCCGGTCGGGGTAGCCCAACGACGTCTTGACCAAGAACCGGTCCACCTGGGCCTCGGGCAGGCGGTACGTCCCAGCCTGCTCGATGGGGTTCTGGGTGGCCAGCACCACGAACGGACGGCCCACAGGGTGCGAGACGCCGTCGATGGTGACGTTGCCCTCTTCCATGACCTCCAGCAGCGCGGCCTGGGTCTTGGGCGAGGCCCGGTTGATCTCGTCGGCGAGCAGCACAGAGGCGAAGATCGGACCAGGATGGAACTGGAACCGTCGCGCCGACTGGTCGTAGATGGTCACGCCGGTCACGTCGGAGGGCAGCAGGTCCGGGGTGAACTGGATCCTGTTGTGGCTGCCCTGGACAGTTGCGGCAATAGCCTTGGCCAGGGAGGTCTTACCGGTGCCTGGAGCGTCCTCGAGCAGCACGTGGCCCTCGGCGAGCATCGCCGTGAGCACCAAACGCACCACCGGTTCCTTGCCGAGCAGAACCTGCCCGACGTTGGCCACCAGGGCGTCGAAGGTCTCGGCGAACCATGTGCTCTGTTCTGGCGTCATGCCTTCTCCTTATGGGTTGGCCCGGACCTGAGTCCAGCTCGAGGGGCGGCCGTCGACGACCGCACGAACCAGGATGACCAACGCGGAACCCGCCGCGTTCTCCACAGATGCTGTCTGGGACGTGCGGGTGGTACTCCCCGACGCGGCCTCGGTGCCGTCTCGGTAGATGATCCAGTCGTACCCGGTAGCACCTGGGACCGCGTCCCAGGCGAAGCCGATCGGGGACCCGAGGTCCGTCACCCACACGTTGGCGGGAGCGGCAGGTTCGACGACGTTCGCGGCGGCGCTGGCGCTGGCGTCGGGGCCACCACCGACCGACGTCACGGCAGAGACCGTCACGGTGACAGAGCCGGGCAGGCCCTGGGTGAGCCTGGCGGTGAGGGCGGTGGTGGTCGTCGAGGTGACCTCGTCACCGTTGACCTTCCACACCACCCGGTACTGCTGGCCAGTCCCGCCGCCCCAGTCTGGTGCCGACCAGTTGGCCGTCGCCTCCGAACCGTTGGCGGCCACGTCCACACGCAAGCCACCCACGGCACCAGGCACGGTCTGCGGTGTCGGCACCGCTGGGACCCCTGCCGACCACGTGCTGCATCCACGCTGGTTGCATGCCATGGCATAGACCACCGCGGCCTGACCACCTTGCAGCCCGCCGACGGTCCCCGAGGTGCCGTTCAGCGTGACCGCTGCCCCGTTGTTCACCCTGACCTGGTACGACGTGATCGGTGAACCACCGTCAGCCCCTGGGGACAAAGTCACCCTCACCGTGCCCTGGCCGCTGGCGCCGCCGACCTGCCCGACCGCTTCGGTCACCTGGGGGGCGCCCGGAACACCGAAGGTCGAACCCTGGGTGGTGGCCGGGGCTGACCACCCGAGGGCGTTGCGCGCCCGCAAGGTGATGGTGTACTGCACGTTGTTCTGGGCGGTGACGGCCTGGCTCGTCGCGTCGACAGCCGGGTGGTAGATGGTCGACGTCCCGCCACCTGCGACCACCAGCTCGTACTCCAGCAGCGGCATCCCGTTGTCTGGCGGGCGCTGCCAGGTCACCTGGAGCTGGCCGTCGCCGAGCGGCGACGCCGCCAGCCCGCGGGGGGCGTCAGGCGCGTTGACCGGGGTCACCGCAACCGACCAGTCGCTCCACGGACCCGGTGTCGGCGAGGAGTTGTGCGCCCGCACACGTACGGTGTACGCACGGCCGTTGGTCAGACCAGAGAACCGTGCCGAGGTGGTCGACACCTTGATCGTCGCCGGGTTGTTCGGCGAGTCCGGCCGCGGGGAGATCTCCACGTCGTAGGACCCGATCGCAGACCCGTTGGCCCCCGGGGCCGCCCAGGTGGCATCCACCGACCCGTTGCCTGCCGTGACCGTGGGCGCGCGCGGCGCGTCCGGCACGGCGTCAGGTGTCCCGGCGGACGACGGCTCGCTCTCGGGCGACCAGCCGACAGCGTTGCGGGCAGCCACTGTGAACGTGTACGTCGTGCCGTTGGACAGCCCGCTGACCACGCACGTGGTCGACGGGCACAACACCTTGGTGTCGTCGGAGACGGTGACCCGGTACTCCAAGATCTCCAGGCCGCGCCCGTCAGGAGCGGTCCACGCGAGCACGACCGCCTTGTCGCGGATCTCCGCCACCCGCGGCGGCGCAGGGGCCTCCGGGACCGCCGCCACGTGGAGGGTGATCCGTGCCTCGACCTGCCGGTCGGGGTCACCGGTGACGTCCTGCACGGTGAACCTCGTGACCATCGTGCCCAGGAAGTCGTCACCGGGACGGACCGTCACTGTCGAGGCTGTGTGCGACGCGGTGCCAGCGTCAGGGGTCTCCACGACCGCGCTGACGACGGTCAGCCCGGCGCCGAACGGGTCGAAGGCATCGGCGAGCACGTCCACAGTGCGGGCGGCACCGGCCTCGCCGTCGGGGAACGTCCGGTTGAGGACCCTGGCCAACGGCCGGGTGCTGGCGACCACCTTCAACGGGATGGCGATATCCATCGAGCTGGACTGCCCGTAGCCCACAGTCACCGTCAGGCGCCCCAGGGCGCCTTTCTCAGCACCCACGGCAGCACCCACCGCGAGCCGGGAACCGTTCAACGTCACCGAGAACCCGTCAGGGACCGCACCAGAGATGGAGTAGGTGTACAAGCCGACGGCTGGTTTGGAACCCTCAGGGGTTTTCATGAACGCGTTGAGGTCGACCGACACCGGGCTGTCACCAGGGCCGACAGCGACAGTTGTGGCGGTGAACGTCGGCGGCAACGCCTCACCCACGACGGTGACCGGGATGGTGATCCACGAGTCGCGCGCCTCTGGGTCGTCTGAACCGGTGGAGTCGGTCACCCTCAGCGTCACCGACGCACGCCCGGCGAACCCTGCGTCTGCGGTGAACTGCACCTTGGTGGTGCCGTCGGCGGCGACCTTGCCCTTGTCAGCCTTGAGCTCGGCGTCTTTGAACAGCGACGGTTTGCGCCCTGGGGCCACCTGGACCTGCTGGGCCAGGTCGATGGTGATCGACTCTCCTGAGGCGACCCGCAGCTCAGGTGCCCGCGGGCGCAGCGCCGGCGGGAAGAACCCCAAGGCAGGCACGGTGACGAAGGCGTAGCTCGTGGCGGTCCTGTCACGCCCGTTGACCAACCGGTAGGCGACCACCTGGCTGGTGTCGGTCAAAGTGATGAGCAGCACCTTGCCGCCGGGAGCCGACGCGGTGCGCGCAGAGGACGAGGGGACCTCCACCGTCAGCTCAGACAGCGGTCCGGAGGGGTTGCGGGCCACAGCCAGCACGTCTACCTCGACCTGGGTGCGCCCGATCGTCTCCTCAGGGGGCACGACGATGTCTTTGGCGACCGGCGCCAGCACCGGCGCGTCTTTCTTCACCGTCACGGTGAGCACAGCCGTGCCTTGCCCGCCGAGGTCGTTGCGTGCGGTGTACTGCACCTGCACGATCCCAGGCTGCTTGGCCTCCACCCGGACCATCCCGTCGGTGGCCACGGCCGTGGCTGTGGCCAGGTCGCCGGAGAAGTTCAGCTCAGGGTCCAGCCACAGGTCGCCACCACCGGAGTTGATGTCGTTGGCCAAGACGGCGACCTCGACCAAGACACCTGGACGCAGGACGACCTCGTCGTCACGGGCGATGACCTGTGCCCCTTCGGAGGACCTGGGCACAACACCCACCTGGACGGTGGCCACCGCACGCTGGCCGGTCCAGTCCTCGACAGCGTAGGTGAACGTGTCGGTGCCCAGGTACCCAGGCCGTGCCCGGTACTCCATGTAGTCCGCACCGACCTTGACGATATCGCCCAGCTGCGGGCTGACATCAGCGACACCGAGCAGCATCACACCGTCGCCGTCCACGTCGATACCCGTCAGCGGGATCTTGATCCGTGCCGTCTCCCCCTCGAACACCCTCGCGACGATGTCCTTGGGCACGGGCGGCGGTTTGCTCGCCGCCGACGAGGCATGCACGTTGACCACGAGCCGGGCAGCGGTCGAGGCCCCACCGGAGTCGGTGACCTGGAACAGCGCCGAGACTGTCATCGGCCGGTCCGGCGCCTGGTAGCGCAGGACGTCACCAGAGACGACGAGCAGACCTTCGGCAGGAGCGACGAGCAACTGGGGGTCGAGGGCCAGCGGCCCGCCGTCGGGGTCGTAGGCACCAGACAAGACGTCCACCGTGACCACGCCACCGGTGCGCACCGAGACCTGGCGGTCGGGCACCACCGGCGGCTGGTTCGTCGCCGGGGGCGGTACCGGTACGACGATGATGGTCCCGGTGGCCGACGCTTCACCGTTGGACACCAAGTATGTGATGGCTTCGGGCCACTCCAGGGTCCGCACGGAGGAGATCACCACCAGGCGGTGGTCGACGACCCCAGCCTGCAGACCCGAACCGTCCGGCACGCTCACCGACTGCAGCACCAAGACCAGGTCGTTCGGGTCGAAGTCGTTGACCAGCGGGTCGACGGTGACAGACCCACCACCGGGCAGGTAGGCGATATCCGTCGCGGTCACCGGGGGCAGCACCTGCCCAGGCAGGTCGACGATGTCGATCCGCGCCCAGCCCACCGTCTGGTTCGGGGCCGCCACCACCGTGAAGCTCACGTAGTAGGTCCCAGCACGCGGTGCCAGGACGGTGAACGTGCCAGCGACCAGGTCGTGGGTGATCGAGATACCGGGCACCTCGCCGACCCCGGCCAGCCGCACCGGTTCGGTGCCTGAGCTGCGCACCGCGGCCAGGGGCGAGACCACCAGTGGCCGGTCCACGTACCCCACGACGTGCACCGGGTCGACCGTCGGGTTCGTGGCACCTTCGACGACCGAGACCTCCATCTTCCCGACCACCACAGGCCCGATCCCGTCGGTGACCGACAAAGTCACCTCGGTCGTGCCGAGCTGGCCCGAGGAGGTCACCGTGACCACACCGTCCGGCCGGAAGACCACTGACCCGAACCGTGGGTGCATCGAAGCGTTGACCAGCGCCAACGGGTCGCCGTCAGGGTCGAAAAAGTCGGAGAGCACACCCACGCTCAGGGTCTCGCCCTGGCCCAGGCGCACGGATGTGGTCGAGACCTGCTGCGGTGGGGAGTTCTGGGACCAGTCGTGCACCGTCAGGCGCACGACTCCGGTCGCGGGGGCACGCATACCCGGGCGGTCGGTCGCGGTGTAGGTGAACGCCACCGACCCGGTCGCCGAGGCCAGGACGTCGACCTCCAGCGCCCGGCCAGAGTCCACCACCCGCACGGTGCCGAAATCGTCGGGGATCGGGTCGACCGCCGAGATGACCAGGACCCCGCAGTCTGCCGTGGTGTCGTTGGCCAGGACCCGCAGCGTCGTGGACCGGCCCGGGCGCACCCCGTACTCGTCGTCGTGGGCGACCGGGGCCTTGCCCTCCTCCGAGCACAAGGTGGTGTGCTCGACAGTCGGCTGGTCACCGTCACCGGACTGGGTGTCCTCGTCGGGGCGCGGGGTGATGAGGTTCCACGCAGGTTCGTTGACCTGCGGAGCGTCTGGCAGCCACGCCCTGCCTGTGGCCATGTCGTTGAGCACCACCTGGGTGCGGTTGACCCTGAAACGCAGCTCTGCGGCAGGGGTGATGGCTTCGCGGTCGGTGGTGTCGACGTCAGAACCGCACACCCGCATCCAGTTGCCGGTCTCTGCGGCCCACGCCCCGTAGATGCACCCTGCGACCCTCACCGGCGCTGCTGCCACAGGACTGCCGGCGGCTGGTCCGGAGTCTTTCGAGCGGACGGTCGGGCTGCCGCCGCCCAACGGGACCTCGAACAGGGCGTCAGCGCTGGCCACGACGACGGTGGAGGCTGACGGGCCTGGTTGTTGCAGGACGAGCCCCGTGCCCTGCAGCTGGACCGCGCCTTTCTTCGTGCGCACCGTCGAACCGTCCAGGACCACCACCTCGTCGCCGACCGCGGTGATCTGGTCGATGGCGCGCAGGTTCTTGATGGTGCCGTTCTTCGCGGTGCGGCCCTCACGGCTCACGGTGGTGACATCCCCTGCGGCGTCCACGGCGAACACTGTGCCGCTGGAGGCCACGACTGCTTTGGCACCGGGGCCGAGGTCGGCGTCCGGCGAGCCGCTGGCCAGCTGAGGCAGGTTGTCCAGACCGCTGGCCCACACGTGCCCGGCGCTGTTGGCGACGACGACCGTCCCGCCGGCCATACCCACGGTCGCACCGGCCTCGACCGAGGCCCGCGACGCCGTCGCGACCGCAGCCGGGTCGACCACCGAGATCTCGGTCCCTTCGACGAGCAGCACGTCAGCGCCGTCCTGGAGCACGTCGAAATCTTGGGAAGTAGCGCCCAGGCCGCCGTCGAGCTCGGTGACCGGGACGTTGAACCGACCCAGGGCGGCGTCAGCGCGCGAGGTGATCCAGACCCCGCCGTCGTCGAGGTCCAGCCGTGCCACAGGGAACCCCTGGTGGGCGAAGACGAGCGCGGCGACGAACAGCGGCGCTGTCGCCGCTGCCACGTATCCGGTCCGCCGCCGGTTGTACCACTTCATGGCGAGCAGCCCGGCTCAGACTCGTCCGACATCGGACCGTTGGCCCGCTGGACCACCACGGTGATGCACGCCTTGCCCTCTGGCCCGAGGTCGACCGTCACCGAGGGGGATTCGACGAAGGACCACTGCCCAGTGCTGGCACCCCACTGCTCGATCCGGGTCACCCGGTACTTGTCGCCTGTGCGGGGTTCGAGGTTGGTCCAGGTGAACGTCGCCATCTCGTCCGCCACGGTGGCCTGCACGTCGACCGGCGCTGGGACGAACTGGGCGGTCGGGGCCGTCGGCGGCGCGTATTGCGTCGAGGTCGCCGGCGTGCCACCCCCGGGAGTACGTCCCAGTGCCGCAGCGCCCGCGACCGCCCCGATGATGATCACCAAGGCTCCGATCGCAGCCAAGGCGATCGTCCGTTCGCTGCGGCGAGGCGGGTCCTCTTCGGAATCCGCCTCAGAATCCGCCTCGGAGTCCGCTTCGGGCTCCGGTTCCTTAGCCTTTTCCTTGGCCTTTTTGGCCTTGGACGGCGTTGGCGCACGTACGAGCCTGACCTCGGCGACCGGGTCCGACGGCTCGGCGGCCTGGTCGTCGCTGGCTTCGGACCCCTCGTCAGGCTTGACGAGCAAAACCACCTTGGGCGTGGCCCGTTCGACCTTCCGCCGGGCCGGGGCCCCACCGACCTGGTCGACCTCGACCAGGTCGAGCCCCGTGACCGCCAGGCCCAGGTCAGCCTCAACCGCCTGCAGGTCCCGGGCGAAGGCGATCACGGAGGGGTGCCGATCAGCAGGGCGTTTGGCCATCGCGGTATCGAGCGCCTCGAACAGCTCATCAGGCATGTCCGAGCGGGTGATCCGCGGCAAGGGCATCCGTTCGATCCGGCCGACGAGGTCTCCCGCAGTGTTCGCGGTGCCGAGCACCTCGAACGGAGACCGTCCGGCGAGCATCGAGTACAACGTCGCAGCCAACGAGTACACGTCAGAGCGCTCGTCACCCGAAGGGCTCGGGCTGAGCAGCTCTGGCGGTGCCCACGGGATGGACATCCCCACCGCCGACCCGGCTATCGCCGCTGTCGCAGCGATGCCGAAGTCGGTCAGTGCGGGCCAGCCGTAATCCGTGGTGAGCACGTTGGCCGGTTTGATGTCTCGGTGCCAGATACCCGCCTCGTGGGCGCTGGCCACCGCCGAAGCGATACGGATCGCGATCCGCAGGCTCTCGGCGACACCCATCTTCTCGGTCCGGTACCGCTCGGCGACACCGGGGCGTGAGCAATACTCCATCACCAGGTAGGGCCGACCGTCGTCGGCGAAACCGGCGTGGTGCACCGTGACGATGGCTGGGTGCTGGGACACCTGGGCCATGAGGTTCGCCTCGGTGACGAACTGGGCGCGCGCGTCGTCGTCCAGGTGAGTGTCGAGCAACACCTTCACCGCGACCTCACGCGCCGGCAGCTCCTGCTGGTACAGGAAGACGTCGGCAAAACCGCCCATCCCAAGCAGCCGGCTGTATGTGTAGCCGGGCAGGTTGGGGGGCGTGCTCGGCTGACGCCGCCTGCTCACCTCATCCGCTCCACGACGAACGTGACCCCGTCACCGAGGTCGATCGTCTCGTCGAGGGCCAGGACCCGCGGCTCGCCCGGACGCAGCCGGCGCGCACCACCGCCAGGACGCAGCACGTGCACCCCGTTGGTCGAGTCGAGGTCGGTGACCAAGACATCGGCACCATCCATACGGACCTCCGCATGCGTACGGCTGATGTCCTGCTGCGGGCTGGGCACAGCGACCAGACGCGGCATCTCGCGGCTGGACACCCTGGCGGCCTGCGGAGCACGACCCAGCAGCACCGGACGGTCCAGCGCCACGATGAGACCGGTGTTGAGCACCAGCTGTGCCGCCGGAGCTTCTGAGACGGCCTCGTCAGAGCTGTACTCGGGGACCGAGCTGCGCACCTTGGCGAGGTTCGCCGACTGGATCGTCATCTCGTCGTCGAGACCGTCGTCTTCGGGCGGCAACGGGTCGATGAAGGTCTCAGAGGTGATGTCAGGTGCTGCCATCACCGGCTCAGAGCGCGGCCTGGGCTGGGCCCGTGGTTTGCTGACCTGCGGCTTGGCCTGGGTCCGGGGAGGGGCTTTCTTCCGGGGGGCTTCGCGAGGAGCTTCGCGGGGGGCAACGGCTACGGGGACGGAGGCGAAATAATCACCACCCGGCGCAGGCTCCTCAGAGTCGGAGGAGTCGTCGGCGGTGCCGACTTTGGACCCGTGCGGCGCACGCAGCCCACCAGCGCGAACCACGCCAGCCACCAACGGCAGGTCCGGTCCTTCGCTCCCGCCAGGCAGGCGGATCGCCAGCGCCGACAGACCACCGAGGTTCCGCTCGGTCCACGTGGCCACACCGTGCCCGTCGATCGTCACGACGGTGCCCTGGACCTGGGCGTCGACGATCACGTCGCCGCGCACGGCCACGTGGGTCACTGCGTCTTCGCCACGCACCGAGAGCACGAACGGCTGCATCGAGCCGAAGCCCTCGGAAGCCAGCAGCGACAGGCCGTCGATGAAGCCGATCTGCTGCTGAGAGTCGAACCACAGCCGTTCGGCGATCGCCGGGGACGTGGCCGGCCCCAGCATGGCCACGAAGCCCTCGTTGACCACCGCTGTCCAGTCGCCTGGAACATAGCTGGAGACTGTTGTCATCATTCCTCCACAAGGTCGCGACGGGGCAGGGTCGCCCCATCGAGCATTTCGTCCCAGCCACGGCTCGACACCGGGCTGGTCCCAGCGGCACGTTGTGCCGTCGTGTGATGTTGGTCGAACTCGGTTTCCACCTCTGCGTCAGCGAAGACCATGTCCACCACCACGACAGTGACGTTGTCACGAGCGCCGCGTCGGACGGCCTCGTTCACCAGAGCAACTGCCGCAGTCTTGGGTTCGGGGTTCGTCCGGAGCACCTCGGCGATCTCGTCGTGCCGCAGCTCACGGGTCAGCCCGTCGGTACAGACCATCATCCGGTCGCCCCCGGAAGCCGGGAGCATCCAGTAGTCCACCTCGACGACGCCGTTCGTCCCGAGCGCCCGGGTCAGCACATGCCGCTCCGGGTGTTGTTCTGCCTCTTCAGGGCGCAAGAACCCTTTGTCGATCAAGTCCTGGACGACCGAGTGGTCGACGCTGACCTGCACCAGGCCTATCTCGTCGCTCCAGCGGTACACCCGCGAGTCGCCGATGTTGAAGACCAGCCAGAAAGGCACGTCAGCCTGGTCGGTGATGGCTACCCCAGCCACCGTCGTGCCGCCTTGGCGGCCCTGGGTGAACTCGGCGCGCAGCCGTGCCACGGAACGGTCGAAAACGGCGCGGATCTGGTCGGCCGAGACGTAGTCCGCACCTGCCAGCGTGGCGAACTCCTCCACCGCGATCCGTGAGGCCAGGTCCCCTGCGTCGTGCCCGCCCATCCCGTCGGCAACCAGGAAGAGGGGTGGGTAAGTCAGGGCGGCGTCCTCGTTCACCACCCGAACCGTGCCCCGATCGGTGGCAGAGCCCCAGCACGTGCGCACCAACACAACCCTTCCTGTACCGAATTGTCCGTTCCAATGGTGCCCTACCAGAGGCCGTCCGCGGTCCAGTTTCGCGATCGGGATACCTTCGAGGTCGCTACCTGACCCACCAAGCGCCCCACTGGCCTAGCTGACGGGCACCACCACACACGGGTGGTCGACCGCAGGTGTGGCACCGACAAGCACCACCACCTTACCTGGGCAACCCGGTCACCGGGTCCAGTCCCGGCCCGCCGGCACCACCACGACCAGCACTGTTGCCCCGCCGGGCAGCCGCGCACCCAGGAAGGTGCTGGCGAGCACCGACCCGGCACCAACGTGTCGGCGCTGCGCGAACACCGCCGACGACCGGTACCTCACACCCTCACCGAGCACCGTCGGACACCGCACCACACGACATGACACCAGGAAAGCCACCGATCGGGTGATTCTGGGCTCGCTGGCCCGCGACGGCGTGGCGCCAGGGCACGGCGTCACAGGTGGACCCGTCGTGGACGGACCCGCCCGGTCACAACCCACGCCCTACCCCACGAAAAACACGGCTCAAAAACCCAGCCGCCCGAGCTGGCGGGGGTCACGCTGCCAGTCTTTGGCGACCCGTACGTGCAGGTCCAAGAACACCTTGGTTCCCAGCAACGCCTCGATCTGGGTGCGCGCCTTGGTGCCCACCTCACGCAGCCGGGACCCGCCCCGGCCGATGACGATCGCCTTCTGCGAGTCGCGTTCGACGTACATCTCCACACGTACGTCCACCATCGGCCGCCCGTCGGCGGCAGGCTCGTCACGCTCGACCATCTCTTCGACCACCACAGCCAGGGAGTGCGGCAGCTCGTC
>WRET01000044.1 GCA_009779195.1 Micrococcales bacterium | reverse complement strand
GCGTGCGCTCGCAAGGCGGAGGACGACAGTCGCAGCAGCGCTGCGGCCGAGGATCGACAACGCCGCGAGCGTGCGTGCCGGGCGTGCCGCAGCGCGCAGGGAGTTTCGTAACACGGCCTAGTTTCCCGGCCGCGGTGACCCATGGCGCTGTCTCCTGGGTGGCGCCGTCGCCTGGGTGGCGCTGTCCGGGGGCCGGACGATTTCGCGGACCAGGGATGTTCCAGGGCACCATAGGTATGTGCCAAAAGCTCTTCTGCTCGAAAACCTCCACCCAGAAGCCCGTGTCATCCTCGAAACAGCGGGTTTCGACGTCCAGACACGCACCGGCGCTCTCGACGAGGACGAGCTGGTCGAGGCCCTCGACGGCGTCACCGTGCTCGGTATCCGGTCCAAGACCCAGGTGACCGAAGAGGTGCTGGCCAAAGCCCCGGAGCTGCTGGTGATCGGGACGTACTCGATCGGCACCAACCAGATCGACCTGCGCGCGGCGGCCGAACGCGGTATCGCCACGTTCAACGCGCCGTTCTCCAACACCCGGTCGGTGGTGGAGATCGCGCTGGCTGACATCATCGCCTTGACCAGGCGGTTGACCGTCCTGGACAAGAAGATGCACGCCGGGGTGTGGGACAAGTCCGCCGAAGGCTCCCACGAGGTACGGGGCCGTACGCTCGGGATCGTCGGGTACGGCAATATCGGCACCCAGCTGTCGGTCCTCGCCGAGAACCTGGGGATGTCGGTGATCTTCTACGACATCGCCGAAAAGCTGGCGCTGGGCAACGCCCGCAAGATGCCGTCGATGGACGCGCTGCTGGCCGAGGCCGATATCGTCACCTTGCACGTGGACGGACGCCCGGGCAACGCCGGCCTGTTCGGCGCCGACCAGTTCGCCCTCATGAAACCCGGCGCGGTCTTCCTCAACCTGTCCCGCGGGTTCATCGTGGACTGCACGGCCCTGCGCGAGTCGGTCGAGTCCGGTGCCATCGCCGGTGCGGCGGTCGACGTGTTCCCCGTCGAACCGAAACGGCGCGGCGACCCGTTCGACTCCGAGCTACGCGGGCTGGACAACGTCATCCTCTCCCCCCACACCGGGGGGTCCACCGAAGAGGCACAAGAAAACATCGGCCAGTTCGTGTCCACCAAGACGCGCGACTACCTGGCCACCGGGTCCACGACACTGTCGGTGAACATGCCCAACATCGCCTTGGACCCTCCCGACGGTGTGCACCGCCTGGCCTACCTGCACCGGAACATCCCGGGAGTCCTGGCGAACGTCAACCAGACGTTCGCCGCGTTCGGCCTGAACATCGAGGCGCAGATGCTCGCCACCAGCGGCAACCTCGGCTACGTGGTCACCGACGTGCCCGACGCGCTCAACCCTGGCCTCCTCGACGAGCTGGGCCGGCGTCCCGAGACCATCCGTCTCCTGGTCGTCAGCTGAGCTGTGACCGGCCAGCGTCGAGCCGATACGTGTCAGCCGCGACGGGTCACGACGCGCCGGTCTTGCGCCGGAACTGGGTCTGCACCGGACCGGTCGTCTCCGAGCCCTGCACAGCACCGTCGGACGACGCACCATCGGACGTGCGGTGCGACCGGGCTTTCTTCGCCTCCAGGGCCTGGCGGAACTTCTCTTTGGCTTCTGCGCTAGGAGCACCAGGCTTTGTGGTGCTTGCCTCTGTCTCGGCCATGGACCAACCTCCTCGACCCCGCACTGGAAGGCTACCCCACCGGCCTGTACGTGTCCGGACAGGTGTGGGCCATGCGGGGCGGGCGAGACAGACGTGCACGGGGTCAGCCAGGGCGGTTCAGCCGCTCTCCTGCTCGGACTGCGACCGGAGCTGGTGGATAGCAGCCTCGAAGTCGTCGAGGGACTCAAAACTCCGGTACACAGAGGCAAACCGCAGGTAGGCGACCTCGTCAAGCTCTTGCAGGGGGCCGAGGATCGCCAGGCCGACCTCGTTGGCGTCCACCACGGCCGAACCTGTCGACCGGACCGTCTCTTCCACCCGTTGGACCAGCAGCGCCAGAGCGTCAGCGTCCACCGGACGGCCCTGGCACGCCTTGCGGACACCGCTGAGGATCTTCTCCCGGCTGAACGGTTCGGTCACCCCGGACCGTTTGGTCACGGCGAGGCTGGCGGTCTCGAGGGTGGAGAACCTGCGTCCGCACGACGGGCACTGCCGTCGTCGTTTGATGCTCGAACCGTCGTCGGTCGTGCGCGAGTCCACGACCCTGGAGTCGGAAAACCGGCAGAACGGGCAGTACACGTGGGTCCTCCTGGTGGTCGGCACGTGTCTTGTCCCGACGCTACCCCACCTGGGCGTGCTGTGAGAGTCCGTCCACGCTGCGGCGCACGCCGGACGCACCGGCAGCAAGCCCCGTCATTGCGGCACCGGGACGACGATCGTCTGACCAGCCAGCAGGCTCGAGTCGGGCAGCCCGTTGAGCTGGACCAGGTCAGCGACGACATCACGTACGTCGTCGCCAGGCTCAGCGATCGACGCCGCGATCTGCCACAACGTCTCACCGCGGACCACGACATGCTCCTCGACCTGCGCGGGGGCCGCCGGCGTCTCGGCCTGGGCAGCCCGTGCGCCGAGCACGAAAGCCAGAGCCAACAGCACCGACGCCGCCAGCGCCACCACCACCCGACCACGGATGGTCAGGCGTAACGGCGGCTGCGACGGTCTCGGCAGCGGCCTGGCTGGCGGTCGCAGGGCCGGTGCTGGCCGTCTCAGCTCTCGTCGCCCGGCTTGTGGCACCGGACGTACCGACAACCGCGGCTGGGCCTCCGGCTCGACGCCAGTGGGGTGAAGGCTCACCACGACACCCATCAGTGCCTCCCGGTGCTGTCGGTGCTGGTCGGCCAGTGTAGCCGTCTTGCGTTATCGTCGTTCATCGTACACCCGTTCGTCGTACTGTTGTGCGATACTGTAGAGGAAGTCCGAACAGAATGTCGAGACACTCTCGAACAGTTGTTTGGCGGGGCCGCCAGTCGGGGTTACGGTGGACCTCGACGGGACCAGCGAACCACCGACCACCCACACACAGCTCCCACCAGGGGGTACACAAGGAGGAGACCCGTGAGCGACCACGACCAGCCCACTGACGACGACGAGCTCGCCGACGTGACACCGCTGCGCCGCCGCCCGGGGCGTCCGCGCCAGACCGCCTCAGACGAGCTGACGCCGCGCCAGCGCTTGGTGCTGGAGACGGTCAGGACGTCGGTCAGCGACCGCGGCTACCCGCCGACGATGCGCGAGATCGGTGAGACCGTCGGCCTGACCAGCCCGTCGTCGGTCAAGCACCAGCTGGAGATGCTCGAGCGCAAAGGTTACCTGCGCCGCGACCCGAACCGTCCGCGCGCTATCGAGGTCGTCTCCCCCGACGACTCACGGTCCGCGTCCGTGCTGCACGCGACAGCCGGTTTCGCCGCACAGGCCGAAGGCGCGTCCGAGCCGGCGTACGTGCCGTTGGTCGGCCGGATCGCCGCTGGTGGTCCGATCCTCGCCGAGCAGGTCGTCGAAGACGTCTTCCCCCTGCCACGCCAGCTCGTCGGCGACGGAGAGCTGTTCATGCTCAAAGTGGTCGGCGACTCGATGGTCGACGCGGCGATCTGCGACGGCGACTGGGTGGTCGTACGTCGCCAGCCCGTGGCTGAGAACGGCGAGATCGTGGCAGCCATGCTCGACGGCGAGGCGACGGTGAAGACCTTCCGCCGCCGCGACGGACATATCTGGCTGCTGCCGCACAACCCGTCGTACTCACCCATCGACGGCGACGAGGCGACTATCCTCGGCAGGGTGGTCAGCGTGCTGCGTAGCCTGTGACAGTTGGCTGCAAGGCCCCAGGACGTCGACACTGAGGACAGACCACGAGGACAGACCACGAGGACAGACCACACGGTGCGGTACAGAACAGTGCGGTACAGAACACGGTGCAGTACAGAACACAGTGCGGTACAGAAACACAGCGCGGTACAGAACACAGAGCGGAGCAGTGATGCGCAGACCGTTACCCGACCCGAGCCCCGGTGCGATGGACCGGCTGCGCAAGGCTGCCGACCAGCTGGCGGCGCAAGACCAACGCGCCCCAGCGACCGACGACGCCTCGTTGGTGGACCCGGACTACAGCACCTGGACCGTCGCCCGGTTGCGCCGCCGCGCTGCCGAGCTGGACGTGCCGGGCCGGTCGTCGATGAACAGGGCCGAGCTCACCGCCGCGCTGCGTGAACGCACCGGGCCAGACGCTCAATAGCCGTTCGTCGACAGGGTCAGTAGCCGAACTGCCGGGCGACTTCGCGGACCGCGTCGGCTGACGCGCGCAGTGCGGCGATCTCGTCGGACGACATCGGCACAGGCAGACGTTCGCCGACTCCGTGCGCTCCGACGACTGACGGCACCGACAAGCACACGTCGGTGATGCCCTGGTACCCGTCGAGCAGCGACGACACCGGCTGGATCCGGTGCTCGTCGTCCAAGACTGCCTCGATGATCCGTGACCCTGCCAGCCCCACGGCGTAGTTGGTCGCGCCCTTGCCGGCGATGATCGTCGCCGCGGAGTGCTTGACCTCGTCGGAGATCTGCTCACGCACCGGCGCGGTCAACGGTCCCCGGCCTTCGATACCGGGCCACTGGGCCAACGGCACCGCGCCCAGCGTCGCCGACGACCACAACGCCAGCTGCGAGTCGCCGTGCTCGCCCACGATGTACGCGTGCACGTTCTGCACCGCGATCCCCGTGTGCTGCGAGACCAGGTAGCGCAGCCGGGACGTGTCCAGCAGCGTCCCGGACCCGAACACCTGGTTGGCAGGCAGCCCCGAGACTTTCAGCGCGACGTAGGTCACCACGTCGACCGGGTTGGTGACGATGAGCTGGACCGCATCTGGCGCCACCTCGACCAGCCGGGGCAAGACGGAGGAGACGAGCGTGGTCGTCGCTCCGGCCAGGTCCAGCCGGGTCTGGCCTGGTTTCTGCTTGGCCCCTGCGGTGAAGATCACCACGTCAGCGTCACGCACGATCTCGATATCGTCCGACCCGGCCACGGTCGCCATAGGCATGAACGCGATTCCGTGCGCCAGGTCCAGCGCCTGCGCCTCGACTTTTGCCCGGTCCACGTCGTACAGCACGACGGTGCGCGCCGCCCCCCGCGCGAGCAGCGCGTACGCCATCGTCGCCCCCACCGACCCGGCCCCCACGACCGCGACCTTCGACGTCCGCCGGGGGTGGAACGGGGTCTCGTCCTGCGAGCCAGACACGTTGCCTCCATCACGTTAGGCCGGGACCGCCTTTCCTGGGAGGTTAACCCGGCCCACAGCCCCCGGCACCCCAGGAGCGCTCGCGGTCACAGGCCGCCGAGGACCTGCCCGAGGATGATCTTGGTCACGATCGCAGCCGGGTAGACCAGCGCGTACCCCTGGGCGACACGCGGGTCGTATCCGGTGCGGTCGTTGGCGAAAGCCAGCGCGGCGGGCTGGGTCTGCGACCCCGACAGCACCCCGGACAGCTTGGTCCCACCGATACGGAACACGCCTCGCATCACCACGTACAGACCTACGCAGAACGTGCCGGTCACCGCCACACCCAGCACCAAGATCTTCACCCACTCCCCCGAGTCGAACGCGGTGACGATCGACGGGCCTGCAGCCGAACCCGCCTGGGCGAGGAACAGCAGCAGCCCCAGCTCGGCCAGCGCCTGCGACGCGGTGAACGGCATCGCGGTGACCACCGGCCCGATACGGCCGATCCGGCCGAGCATGAGCCCGATGACCAGCGTCCCAGCGGCCGGGCCGATGCAGAAGCCACCGGGCACCGGGAACGCCACCTCTCCGAGCAGGATCCCGACGACCATACCCAGCCCGAGCAGGACCGGGGTGATATCTGACATCCCACGGGCAGAGTCGCCGAAGAACGCCGAGACTTTGGCCATCTGGTCGGCGGGGGCCACGACCCGCACCCTGTCTCCGAGCTGGAGCATGTCGTCGTCGGAGGCGACCCGGTCCACGTCGCCGCGGCGCACCCGTGACACGGTCGCCCCGAACCGGGCGGCCAGGTCCAGCTCGCCGATGGTCCGCCCTGCGGCACGGGAGCGCGAGACGATGATCCGACGCATGTCCACCTGTTCCCGGTCGGTCTCCAGACGGTGCGACGAGACGTGGCCGAGGTCTTCGGTGACGGCTTCCACCAAGGCGAGCGGGCCGACGACGGTGACCAGGTCGTTGCGGTGCAAGGTGTCGTCGTCGTCGGCTGGTTCGATCGGGCCGTGCACGCCGTGCTCACCGTGCCGGATCCGGGTGAACCCGATCCGGCCTGAGTACCGGGCTTCCTCCTGGGCGATGGAGCGACCTTGGGACACCTCGACCCTCACGGTGCGGATCACCAGCTCGGGAGGGGTGTCGGTGTCAGCGGCCCGGCGCCGCAACGCCAGCTGGACGGTCGCGAGGATGCCCAGCACCCCACCCAGGTACGCCACCGCGTACCCCACCGTCGCGTCCTGGGCCACGTCGAGCGCAGCAGCGTCGAGGACGGCGGCCAGCGCGGGGGTGTTGGTCAGCGCCCCGGCGAACGTCCCCGCTGACGTCACCGGGTCCAGGCCGATGAGACGTCCGCCGAACACCGCCACCGCAGCGGCCACGGCGACGAGCGCGACCATCGCCACGACAACAACCCAGTTGCGCCGCAACGACGCGAAGAAGCTCGGACCTGACTGCAAGCCCACGGTGAAGGTGAACAAGGCCAGCCCGAACGTGCCCAGCGCGGCAGGCACCTCCGGCGGGTCGGGGTACCCCGTGGCCTCATAGGCCGCTGAGGACGCTATCGCCAAGAACAGCACCGCCGCGGCACCCAGGCCGATACCTTTGATGGTGATACGGCCCACCACCGACCCGACGCCGACGATGAGGAACAGGTAGCAGATTCCAGCGAGTGTCGGGTCCATCACTCCTCCGGCGCGCTGTCGCCCCCTTGCTCAGGGTCTCATGAGTGGCACGCTGACGGCTCGTCCAGTGTCCTGCGCCAGAAATTCGCCGGAGAAGGCGACGCCATACGGTGCGCCTCGCGGCGTTGTCGTCAGTTGCGATAGCGCTGCTATCGCGCCTTCCTCCGCCTTGCGATGCACCCCGTCTGACGCCGCCTTCTTATCCACCGGATTTCCGGCGCAGGACACGAGGTAAGCCCGTCCAGGCGTCCCCAGCACGGGTGCGCCGCACCTCGAACAGACCGCCGTCGGCGCCGGAGTCGGCCATGAGGTGGTGAGGTGCGGCCCGGGTGACCTGGGCGCGGACGAGATCACCAGGACGCGGGCGGTCCGCGTCAGGCATGTCAGGCACAGCCAGGTGGACGAGGCGGTTGTCCGCAGCCCGGCCTGAGACGCGGGCTGTGGCCTCGTCTTTGCGGCCCGGATGGCCGAGCAGGACCTCGACAGTCCGTCCGACGAGAGCCTGGTTACCGGTCAGCGCGGCGTCCTCAGTCACAGCGACGAGGCGGTCGTAGCGTTCGGTGACCACCTCGGGCGGCACCTGGTCGTCCATGTCCGCCGCAGGGGTGCCTGGGCGTGGTGAGAACTGGAACGTGAACGCTGAGGCGAACCTAGCGGCACGGACCACGTCGAGGGTGGCGGCGAAGTCACCCTCGGTCTCGCCGGGGAACCCCACGATGACGTCGGTGGTGATCGCTGCGTCCGGGACGGCTGCACGCACCCGGTCGCAGATGTCCAAGAACCTCTCGGCCCGGTACGAACGGCGCATGGCGCGCAAGACCCGGTCCGACCCGGACTGCAACGGCATGTGCAGCGACGGCATGACCGTCGGGGTCGTGGCCATGGCTTCGATGACGTCGTCGGTGAACGCCGCCGGGTGGGGTGAGGCGAACCGGACCCGTTCGAGCCCGTCCACCTGGCCCACCGCACGCAGCAGCGCCGCGAAAGCCCCCCGGTCCCCCAGCGCCGCCCCGTAGGTGTTGACGTTCTGCCCGAGCAGGGTGACCTCGACAACCCCGTCGGCGACCAACGCCTGGACCTCGGCGAGGACCTCGGCCGGCGTGCGGTCACGTTCTTTGCCCCGCAGCGACGGGACGATGCAGAACGTGCAGCTGTTGTTGCACCCCACCGAGATCGACACCCACGCCGCGTACACCTGCTCACGCCGGGTCGGCAGTGTTGACGGGAACACCTGCAACGACTCGGCGATCTCCACCTGCGCCTGCGCGTTGTGCGCGGCGCGTGCGAGCAGCACCGGCAGCACGTCGATGTTGTGGGTGCCGAACACCGCGTCCACCCACGGCGCAGCCTCGACGATGGCGTGCCTGTCCTGCTGGGCCAGGCACCCGCCCACAGCGATCTGCATCCCCGGCCGTTCGCGTTTCGCCTGCGCCAGCAACCCCAAAGTGCCATAGAGCCGCTCAGCCGCGTTCTCCCTCACCGCGCACGTGTTGAGCACGACCACGTCCGCCCCCACGTCGAACCCTTCCCCTTGCGCCCGCACGTACCCCGCCCGCTCCAGCAACCCCGCCATCCGCTCGGAGTCGTGCGCGTTCATCTGGCACCCCAACGTCCGCACCTGGTACGTCAGCGCACCCCTGTCCTCGTTCATCCCCGCAAGCCTACGTGCTCGTCGACGGACCACGGGTCCGGCCCCCCACTGGGGCACGACGTCGGCAACCTGGTCAGCTCTCTCCAGAGAAACCGCTTCGAGTGCGACATCAAGACCGGTGGGCACAGTCCCCCACAGCGGCACGGTGTCAGCGACCTGGTCGGCACCGCCCTGCTGATGTGCCATGGCTGCTTTGAGGTCAGCCATCTGCGCTTTGAGCCCAGCCACCTGCGCTTCGAGGCTCTGGGATGCAGCCTGGTCGTCCGTACCGCTGCTGCCACGGCTGCCCACCCGCCGACGGTAGCACCCCGCCGTCTCGGCCACGGTGACGAAGACCGCCCAGGAGACCCGGGTCGGAGGACGTCTGCTGAGATCACGCCGGTGTCCCGGAATGGGACGCTTCACCAATCGATCACGGACGGAACAGCAGGTGTGCTCCGCCTTGGCCACCTCGGTCGATAACGCGAAAGCCGCCGATGCGTACCCCGGTGGGGTCGCGGTAGCGGTGTTCGATATTGGCAAGACGACGGCCGAAGGTGCCGCGGATTGCCTGGTAGGAGGGGTGGAGGTGAGCATTGCTGGCTTGGGGTGCCAGGTAGGCAGAACAGGCTGCGGGGTAGATGAGGGCCGACGCGAGCAGATCGGCGATCTGGAGCAGAGTGTGAGTGTCGGAGTGGCCGAACACGGGAGATTCGACGAGTCCGGGGTAGAGACTGCCACCGGCGCGGAATCGACGGGTGGTAATGGTGTGGACGTTGCCCTCGTTCTTCACCTTGGTCTGTGAATCGAGGATCATCAGTCCATGGACGCCCTCGCTCGTGGCCTGGTGGTCGAATGTCTGAGCGAGCTCGGCGACGGCTGACGGGTAGGTAGATGCCGATGCGAAGACCGTGCCTGGCTGTTTTACCAGCACCCGTCCAAAGATACGGCAGTCGTGGGTTTCGAGCAGGCGCAGGAAGTGGTCGAGCAGGCCGAGGGCTCGGCGACGGGGGTTGCGTGCGGCGCCGCGCAAGTGGCGCCGTAGGGTCGCACCCTTGACCTCGTGACGGATGACTTCAGAGAGCCGGCGAGTCTGGAGCGTCGGCTCGAAGCGGATCTTGAGCCGCAGGAATCCCATCAGCAGGTCTGCTGCTTGTTCTTCGTCAACCGACAGGCTGACGACGACAAAGACAGGTGTGCTCGCGGGGTCCGCAGGATCGTAGGTTCCGGTGTTCCCGGCCTCATCGATATAGCACAGTAGCAACGGATGCCCCCTACGAGAATGACCCCTCATGACAACTATGGCCGTCTTGCGACGGCCATAGGATTCGCCGCACAGGTGCAGCTTAGCGCCCAGTGGGCGGTAACAACTACTCTACAGCATATCCGCTTGACCTGGCAAAACACCGCTCAGAGGAACCAGGTCATCCGCCCTCGTGTCGCACGTCCCGACGACAACAGCGAGACGTTGCCGCAGGTCGGACGTACAACCACGTCCACAGCACAACTCTCCAACGCAGCGACGAGGACCGTGGGGCCGGTAGACGGCCGGGCGGGGTCGAGCCCCAGGTCATCCCGCGGTGGCGCTGGCTCGTAGCTCGCGGACGACGGTGACGCGGATCTCGCCGGGGACTTCGGACTCGGACTCGATCTGGCGGGCGATGGCTTCGGCGAGGGCAGCGAGGGCTTCGTCGGGGACTTCGGTGGGTTCGACGATGACGCGGACTTCTCGGCCTGCGGCCATGGCCAGGACCCGCCGGACGCCTGTGTGGGCGCTGACCAGGTGCTCGAGGCGTTCCATACGTTCGGTGAACTGTTCGACGGACTCGCGGCGGGCGCCGGGCAGTGCCGCGGAGATCGCGTCGGTGACCTGGACGAGGACGGCTTCGACCGTCTCGGGGACGACCTCGTCGTGGTGGGCGGCGACGGCGTTGACCACAGCGGCGGACTCGCCGCACTCGCGCAGCAGCTCGGCGCCTGCCAGGGCGTGGGAACGGCTGTGCTCGCCGGTGAGGGCTTTGCCGACGTCGTGCAGGAAAGCGGCCCGGCGGGTGATAGCCACGTCGGCGCCGACCTCGGCGGCGACAGCGGCACCGATCTGGGCGCACTCGACCAGGTGCTCCAGGACGTTCTGGCCCGATGACGTGCGCAGGCGCAGGCGGCCGAGCACCTCGACCACCGCCGGGGCCAGGGCGTCGACCCCGGCACGTTCGGCGGAGTCGTGGCCGGCGGCCTCGGTACGTTCGGCGGCGGCCTCGCCAGCGATGGCGTAGGCGGCCTCGATACGTTGCGGGTTGATCCGCCCGTCAGCGACGAGGGCTTCGAGCATGGCGGCGGCGACCTCGCGGCGCTCGGGGTCGAACGAGGCGAGGACCACCGCGTCGGACGCCTCGTCGATGAGCACGTTCACACCGGTGAGCGCTTCGAAGGCCCGCACGTTACGGCCCTCTTTGCCGATGATCCTGCCTTTGAGGTCCTCGGGCAGGTGGACGGTCGTCGTCGACACCTGCGCCGACGACGCGACAGCGATGCGCTGCACCGCTGTGGTCACGATGCGCCGGGCTTTGGCCTCGGCCTGGCGGCGCGCCTGGTTCTCGACGCGGCGGACCTGTGCGGCAGCCTGGGCCTGGGCGTCGGCGACGAAACGGGTGGCCAGCTGTTCGGTGGCCTGCTCACGGGTGAGCCCTGCCGTGGCGGACAGCTCAGCGACGACCTGGTCGTTGGCCTCGGAGAGCTTGGCGGCGGCCTGGCGCTCAGCGTCAGAGATGGTCCGCGACGCAGCACGTTCGGCAGAGTCCAGCGCTCGTTCGGCCCGGCGCCGCGCCTGGTCTGCCTCGTCGACCTCTCGGAGCACGGTCTGGCGGGTCTCGGCCAGCGTGGCGAGCTCGGCAGCCAGGTGCGCCTCGCGGTCGGTCACACGCAGCTCTCGGCGCTCGATCTCGGCAAGGGTGTCACGGGCCTGCGCACGGATCGCGTCGGAGTCTTGCTCAGCCCGTGCCCGTACCGCACCGGCCTCACGCCGGGCGATGACCACGAGCAGCAACGCGAACAGGCACGCGCCCAGCAGCACCACGACCATGCCGACCGCACCAAGCCCACCCATAGTTCTCCTGTCTGCGCGGCGCGACCCGCCGCGACGACATTGTCCCGCACTCGGGCAGGTGGAGCAGGGCGAAACTACCGGGTGTCGTTGGCGTAGTACGACGCAGGGTAGGTGACCGTCAGGCCCTTGGTGCTGGTCAAGGTGATCTCGTCGGTGCCGAAGGTGACGGTGTAACCGTCGGAGCCGATGAACGGGAAGGGGGCGACGGTACGGCGCGCATCGTGCGAGCCGTCGCGGACGGCGACGATGGCCACCTGGTCGTGGTCGACGAACAACCCGTCGCGTTGGTGGTGCTCGACACACCAGCCCTGGAATCCCGACCGTGTCGCATCGACGTCGCAGTCGCTGTGCACGACGGGCGCAGTGAGGAAGGTCTCGGCCAACGCCCAGGCACCAGCCCCGGCGACGACCACCCCGCCGCCCAGGACCGCCGCCACCGCTGCGACCAGCACCGTACGTGATGTCATGAGCCTCACACTACGTGATCGGCTCAAAAATCTGCGGCGGCGGCGAACTGGGCTTGGTAGAGGTGGGCGTAGGGGCCGTCGGCGGCGAGGAGCTCGTCATGGGAGCCTTGTTCGACGATCTGGCCGTGCTCCATGACCAAGATGATGTCGGCGTCGCGGATGGTCGACAGACGGTGGGCGATGACGAAGGAGGTGCGTCCGGCGCGCAAGGTGGCCATGGCGTGCTGGACGAGGACCTCGGTGCGGGTGTCGACCGAGCTCGTCGCTTCGTCGAGGATGAGGATCGCGCGGTCAGCGAGGAACGCCCGTGCGATGGTGAGCAGCTGTTTTTCGCCTGCGGAGACTGTGCCGCCGTCGTCGTCGATCATCGTGTCGTAGCCGTCGGGCAGGTGGCGGACGAAACGGTCGACGTGGGTGGCCTTGGCTGCTTCGACAACCTGCTCGCGGGTGGCGCCGTCGACGCCGTAGGCGATGTTGTCGGCGATCGTGCCCGAGTACAGCCAGGTGTCTTGCAGGACCATGCCGATCTGGTTGCGCAGGTCGTCGCGGGCCATGGTTTTGGTGCACACCCCGTCGAGGGTGATACAGCCCTCGTCGACCTCGTAGAAACGCATGATGAGGTTCACCAGGGTCGTCTTGCCTGCACCGGTCGGCCCGACGATGGCGATCGTCTGGCCAGGTTCGGCGACCATGTCCAGGTGCTCGATCAGGGGGGCAGCGGGGTCGTAGCTGAACGAGACGTCCTCGAAGGCGACGCGTCCGCGCACGTCGTCGACGACGGCCGCGGGGTCGGGGTCAGGTTCTTGTTCGTCCACATCGAGCAGCTCGAAGACCCGCTCAGCAGAGGCCACCCCGGACTGCATGAGGTTCGCCATCGACGCGATCTGGGTGATCGGCTGGGTGAACTGCCGCGAGTACTGGATGAACGCCTGGACGTCACCGAGGGTCATCGACCCCGAGGCGACCCTCAGGGCGCCGAACACCGCGACGATGAGGTAGTTGAGGTTCGCGATGAAACCCATGACCGGCTGCATCGTGCCCGACAGGAACATCGCACGGAACGCTGAGGAGTACAACGCCTCGTTGCGCTTGTCGAACTCGCGCTGGGCTTCGTCGCGGCGGCCGAACACAGTGGTCAGGGTGTGCCCGGTGAACATCTCTTCGATATGGGCGTTGACCTCGCCGGTGTGCTTCCACTGGCCCACGAAGCTGGGTTGGGCCTTCTTGCCGATGAACATCGCCACGATGCCTGACAGCGGCACTGTGACCAGGGCGACCAGGGCCAGCTGCCACGAGATCCAGAACATCATCGCCAGCACCCCGACGACGGTCAGCAACGCGGTGATCAGCTGCGACATCGTCTGCTGCAACGACTGGGCGACGTTGTCGATGTCGTTGGTCACACGCGAGAGCAGCTCGCCCCGGGGCTGGCCGTCGACGTATCTCAGCGGCAGCCGCGACAGCTTCGCCTCGACGTCGTTGCGCAGGGTCCGTGCGGTGTTCTGCACCGCCAGGGCGGTCAGGCGCCCAGCGATCCAGCCGAAGACGAACGAACCGACGTACACCGCGACGACCGCGGCCAGCACCACAGCCAGCTTGCCGAAGTCTGTGCCCTGGCCAGGCACGACACCGGACATTCCGCCGAGCATGTCGGCGAAATGGGCCGAGGCGGCATCGCCGTGCGCCAGCTTCTCGCGCGCCTCGTCGATCGTCACGCTCGACGGGTCGACACCCCGTTTTTTCAGCTCTTCGCCGATGAGATTGCCGACGACACCAGCGAAGATGATGTCGGTGGCCCGCCCCAACAGCTTGGGACCGATGACCGACAGGGCCACCGACCCGACCGACAGCACGACAACCGCCGACAACCGCATCCGCTCAGGTTTGAGCGTGCGGATCAGGCGCAGCCCTGAGCCGACGAAGTCCATGGACTTCTCGGCGGGCATCATGCCGCCCATGGGGCCGTGCCGACCTCCGCGGCGGCGCGCCGGAGCCCTGGTCTCGCTCACTGCGCGCCTCCTGCCTCAGCGGCCGACAGCTGGGAGTAGACGATCTCTTGGTATGTCTGAGAGCTGGCGAGCAGCTCGGTGTGGGTGCCCTCAGCCACGACCCGGCCGTCGTCGACCACGACGATCTGGTCGGCGTACCGGATGGTCGCCACACGCTGGGCCACGATGATGACGGTGGCTTCGCGGGTCTCGGGGACCAACGCGGCCCGCAACGCCGCGTCCGTGGCGTAGTCCAGGGCGGAGAACGAGTCGTCGAACAAGTAGACCGACGGTTGGCGGACCAACGCCCGGGCGATGGCCAGGCGCTGGCGCTGCCCTCCGGAGACGTTCGTGCCGCCCTGGGCGATCTCGGCGTCCAGGCCGTCGTCCAGCGACTCGACGAAGGTCTTGGCCTGGGCGACCTCCAGGGCGTGCCACAGCTCGTCGTCGGTGGCGTCTTCCTTGCCGTACTCGAGGTTGGAGCGGATGGTCCCGCTGAACAAGTACGGGCGTTGGGGCACCAGCCCGATCTGGTTCCACAGCACGTGCGGCTCCAGCTCGCGCACGTCGGTGCCCGACACACGCACCTGCCCCTCGGTGGCGTCGTACAGCCGCGGGACGAGGTTGACCAAGGTCGTCTTGCCCGAGCCTGTGGCGCCGATGATCGCCGTGGTCTGCCCTGGACGGGCGGTGAGCGTCACGTCGCACAGCACCGGGCGCTCGGCCCCTGGGTAGCGGAACCCGACGCCGACGAGCTCGACCAGGCCCGACGTGCTGGTGGGGGCCACAGGGTGCTCAGGCGGCACGACCGTGGGGTTGGTGTCCAGGACCTCGGCGATACGCCCTGCCGAGACCATCGCCCGGGGGACCATGACGAACAGCATCGAGGAGAACATCACCGCCATGAGGATGTACATGACGTAGGTGATGAACGCGGTGAGCTGGCCGACCTCCATACCGCCCGAGGCGATGCGCTGGCCCCCGAACCACATGATGGCCAGGGACGACAGGTTCATGATCAACATGACCATGGGGAACATCAGCGCCATGAGGCGCCCAGCGCCTAGCGACACCTCGTACAGGCCGGTGTTCGCCTGGCCGAACCGGGCCGACTCGCGGGCCTCACGCACGAACGCCCGCACCACGCGCATACCGGCGATCTGCTCGCGCAGCACCGCGTTGACCTTGTCGATACGTTCTTGCATCTTGCGGAAGTACGGCACCATCTTGCGCACCACCAGGGCGATCGTCCCGGCGAGCACCGGGATGATGACCAAGAGCACACCTGACAGCGGAACGTCCTCGCGCATGGCCATCGCCGCACCGCCGACGAGCATGATCGGGGCCATGAGCGCGAAAACCATGGTCATGTACACGACCATGGTGACCTGCTGGACGTCGTTGGTGGTCCGGGTGATCAACGTCGGGGCTCCGAAACGGGCGACCTCGCGCGCTGACAGCTCAGTGACGTGCACGAACACCCGCCGGCGCAGGTCGCGTCCGAACCGCATCGCCGTCAACGCCCCGACGAACGTCGCCGCCACCGCTGCGAGCACCTGGCCGAAGCTCACTGCGAGCATCACCTCGCCGGTGCTCCAGATGAGCGAGGTGTTCCCCTCGGTGACCCCACGGTCGATGATGCGTGCGTTGAGGCTCGGCAGGTACAAGGTGGCCAGCACCTGGGCCAGCTGGAAGAACAGCAGCACGACCACGGCCCACCGGTAAGGGCGCAGCTGTTCGCGCAGCAGACGGACAAGCATCGACAACTCCTGTCAGCCGGGGGCACACCCCGGCACACACCCGGCCTACGGTAGACGAGGCAGCCAGTGGCTGCCGCATCACCGTAGGCCGGGTGTTGCCAGATTCGAGGTTCAGCGGGGAGGAGCCGGTGGGTACGTCGGAGGCACGCCAGGCGGCATCTGCGGTGGCATCTGAGGCGGCATCTGCGGTTGGGCGTACATCTGCGCGGCGGGCGGAGCTGCCGGGGGCTGCGGGGGCGGGGCCGGGGCCACCGGGGCGACGGCAGGACCACCTGGGCGCTGGCCAGCCTCGACGGCGGGGTCGAACGGCACCCCGGACTGGACACCAGCGGTCGTGGCGTCAGCAGTGGCGGCAGCCGACTCGCGGCGGGCTTCGGCGACGGCCTCGCGCGGGTCGGTCAGCGTGGACTCCAGGTCCTCTGGCTTCAGCGGCGAGCTACCCACAGGACGGGACTCGACCGGCGTCGACTCAGTCTCGCCACCGAACGCCTTGGCCACGACGCCCAGCGCCCCGGACAGCTCGGACGGCAAGAACCACATCTTGTTCGACGGGCTCGAAGCGATCTTCGGCATCATCTGCAGGTACTGGTAGGCCAGCAGCTTGGGGTCGGCGTCACCGCGGTGCACAGCGTCGAAGACCTGCAAGATCGCCTTGGCTTCACCTTCGGCGGTGAGGATCGCGGCCTGAGCGGTACCTTCGGCCCGCAGGATCGCGGCCTGCTTCTCACCCTCGGCGGTGAGGATCGCCGACTGCTTGGTGCCCTCGGCGGTGAGGATCGCCGCACGACGGTCACGTTCGGCGCGCATCTGCTGCTCCATGGAGCCCTGCACCGACGGCGGCGGGTCGATGGCTTTGAGCTCGACCCGGTTGACCTTGATACCCCAGCGGCCGGTGGCCTCGTCCAGCACGCCGGACAGACGTCCGTTGATCTGGTCGCGACTGGTCAGGGTCTGCTCCAGGTCCATGGTGCCGATGATGTTACGCAGCGTGGTCACGGTGAGCTGTTCGATCGCCTGGATGTAGTTGGCGATCTCGTACACCGCGGCGGCAGGCTGGGTGACCTGGAAGTAGATGACCGTGTCGATACTCACCACGAGGTTGTCGGAGGTGATCACCGACTGCGGCGGGAACGGCACGACCTGCTCGCGCATGTCCACCGTGGCCCGCACCCGGTCGATGAACGGGACGAGCAGGTGCAGACCTGGTTCCAGGGTCCTGCGGTAGCGGCCCAGCCGCTCGATGATCTGCGTCGTTCCCTGCGACACCTGACGGACCGAGCGCACCAGCGCCACGACCACGAACAGCAGTGCCAAGACCAAGACGATCGTCACGATCGTGTAGACAGCGTCTGTCACGAGCAATTCCTCCGTATTGCGAGACGGCTGACGAGCTCAGCCAGCTTCGGCCGGTACGACGACGGCGGTTGCACCGTCGATCTGGACAACTCTCACCGAGGCTCCCACAGGTATCACGGCACCTGTCTCGGTCCGGGCAGTCCAGACCTGCCCGGTCAGCTTGACCCGCCCGCCAGAAGCGTCGACGGGAACGATCACCACGGCGGTCCGGCCTACGTACCCGGCGACGTTGGTCTCCACCAGCGGGGTACGGCGTCGCCAGTTGCGCAGCAGCCAGGGACGCAGCGCGACGAGCAGAAGACAAGAGACGATAGCCATGGTCAGCGCCTGGCCCCACCACGGCACACCGAACAAGGAGACCAGGGCCGCGGCGAGCGCACCCCCGGCGAGCATGATGAGCACCAACGACAGCAGGAGCATCTCAGCGACACCCAGCACCAACGCAATCCCGATCCACCACAACCAGGCCACGCCCGCGAAACCTCCTTCACGTGCCGCCGTGGCACGCTAGTTGATTCTAGGGTGTGCGCCAGGCGGTTCGTGCACCAACGAGGCCGAAATCCTGTTTTTTTAGTGCTTGCCCCGGCGGCGGGGCCTGGGGTCGGACGGCAGCGCACGGGCCGACCACCGGCCGTCGGCGTGGTCCACGTGCAGGGGCAGGCCGAACACGGCACCGAGGGTCTCTTCGGTGAGCACGTCGGCCAGGGCACCCGCGGCGTGGACCTGGCCCTCACGCACCATCATGGCGTGGGTGAAACCTGGGGGTATCTCTTCGACGTGGTGGGTGACCAGCACCAGCACCGGCGAGCGCTGGTCGCTGGCCAGCTCGGACAGGGCACCGACGAGCTCTTCGCGTCCGCCCAGGTCCAGCCCGGCGCCGGGTTCGTCGAGCAGCAACAGCTCTGGGTCTGCCATGAGCGCACGGGCGATCTGGACCCGTTTGCACTCGCCTTCGGACAAGGTGCCGAACGTGCGGTCCTCCAGGCCCCCGACACGGAACGCTGCGAGCAGGTCCCTGGCACGGGCCTCGTCGATCTCTTCGTAGGTCTCGCGCCACCGGCCGGTCACGGCGTACGCGCCGGTGAGCACCACGTCGAGGACGGTCTCGGCCGGGGGGAAGTGGTCGGCCAGGGCCGCCGAGCACAACCCGACCCGGGTCTGCAGCGCTGCGACGTCGGTTTTGCCCAGACGTTCACCCAGCACAGTGGCCGTCCCCCTGCTGGGGTGCATCCTTGCGGCTGCGACCTGCAGCAACGTCGTCTTACCAGCGCCGTTGGGGCCGAGCACCACCCAGCGCTGCCCGTCAGCCACGGTCCAGCTCACCCCGTCCAAGATGTTCGTCCCTGCGCGGCGGACGCTGACGTTCTTCATCTCAATCACGGCGGTCATGGTCAGACCTTAGTGGACCCGAAGCGGTATGCCTCGACACCTGCGGCACTGGGCGGGCGCGGCGCGGCGTTGTCGATCGTCGGCCGCAGCGCTGCTGCGACTCTCCTCCTCCGCCTGGCGCCGCATCCCGCCCAGCACCACATCTGTCAAGGCATACCGCTTCGGGTCCACCAAGACTGTCTCGAGCGATTCGTCGTGCAAACACTCCTGGTCATGCGTCGATCCGGGTCAGGTCGAGGTTGTCGGCCCCGGCGACGATGAAGTCACGCCGTGGGGCGACCTCCGAGCCCATGAGCAGCTCGAACATCTGCTCGGCGGCGGCCGCCGCCGAGACGGTGACCCGTCGCAGGGTGCGATAGTGCGGGTCCATGGTCGTGGTCGCCAGCTGGTCGGCGTCCATCTCGCCCAGGCCTTTGTAACGCTGGATGTCTGCCGAGTACCGGCGGTTCGCACGGTCGAGCTTCTTGAGCGTGGCGCTCAGCTCGGCCTCGGAGTACGTGTAGCGGTACTCGCGGGGTTTGGAGCCGGACCCGAGCAGCTCGATACGGTGCAGCGGCGGGACCGCGGCGAACACCCGCCCAGCCTCGACCAGGGGCCTCATGTACCGGAAGAACAAGGTGAGCAGCAGGGTGCGGATATGGGCTCCGTCGGTGTCGGCGTCGGTCATCATGATGACCTTGCCGTACCGAGCAGCGTCCAGCTCGAACGTGCGGCCTGACCCTGCCCCGATGACCTGGATGATCGCGGCGCACTCGACGTTGTTGAGCATGTCGGTGACCGACGCCTTCTGGACGTTGAGGATCTTGCCGCGGATCGGCAGCAGGGCCTGGTGGTCCGACGAGCGCGCCAGCTTGGCGGTCCCCAGCGCCGAGTCGCCCTCGACGATGAACAGCTCGGAGCGGTCCACGTCGTCAGACCGGCAGTCGGCGAGCTTGGCCGGCAACGACGAGGACTCCAGGGCGTTCTTGCGCCGGGAGATCTCCTTGGCCTTGCGCGCCGACAAGCGGGTGCGCATCTCCCCCACGACTTTGTCCAGCAGGGCCGCGGCCTGGACCTTGCCGTGCCCCCGGGGGGTCTCCAGCACCTGGCGCAGCCCGTTCTCCACGGCCTTGGCGACGATGGCGCGCACGGCCGCGGTGCCCAGGACCTCTTTGGTCTGCCCCTCGAACTGCGGTTCGGCCAGGCGGACGGTGACCACCGCGGTCAGCCCTGCCAGGGCGTCGTCTTTTTCGATCCGTTCGGTCGCCGCGTCTTTCGCCGAGATCTTCAACCGGCGGGCGTTGGCGGTGACCGCCGCACGGACCGCTTTGAGCAGCCCGGCCTCGAACCCGGCAGCGTGGGTGCCGCCTTTGGGGGTGGCGATGACGTTGACGAAAGTCCGCACGTCGGTGTCGTACCCGGTGCCCCAGCGCACGCCGACGTCCACGGCGCAGGTGCGTTCCACCTCGCGGGGGCGCATGTGGCCGTGCTCGTCGAGGACCGGGACAGTCTCGGTGAAGGTGCCCTCACCGGTCAGGTGCCACACGTCGGTGACAGGCGCGTCGGTGACCAGGTGCTCGACGAAATCCACCACACCGCCGGTGTAGCGGTGGGTCTCGGTGTGCGGGCCGCCCTCGCCGGGGGTCCCGGCCAGGCGGCGCTCGTCACGCACGGTGATGGCCAGGCCCGGGACGAGGAAGGCGGTCTGGCGGGCGCGGGTGACCAGCTCGTCGTAGGAGAACGCCGCGGCGGACAAGAAGATCTCTCGGTCGGCCCAGTACCGCACCCGGGTGCCGGACTTGGTGCGGGCGACCTTGCCCACGACAGCCAGCTGCGAACCAGAGACGAACGGGTCGAACGGTGACTCGGGGGTCCGCCCGGCACTGTCGTCGAACACCCCGGGCTCGCCGCGGTGGAAGCTCATGGCCCAGGTCTTGCCCACCCGGTCCACCTCGACGTCCAGCCGTGCCGACAAGGCGTTGACCACCGAGGCCCCCACGCCGTGCAGCCCGCCGGTCGCCCCGTACGACCCGCCGCCGAACTTCGACCCGGCGTGGAGCTTGGTGAACACGACTTCGACCCCTGACAGGCCTGTGCGTGGTTCGACGTCGACCGGGATACCGCGCCCGTCGTCGCGGACCTCGACGGAGGAGTCAGCGTGGAGCACCACCTCGATGTGCTGGCAGTACCCGGCCAGCGCCTCGTCGACGGAGTTGTCGATGATCTCCCACAGGCAGTGCATGAGACCGCGCGAGTCGGTGGTCCCCACGTACATGCCGGGGCGCTTGCGCACGGCTTCGAGCCCTTCGAGCACCGACAGGTGCCGGGCGGAGTAGGCAGACTGCGCAGAGGCGGTGGTCACGCGGCGATGGTAGCTGCCCGAAGCGGACATCTGGTGTCACCATGCCGACACGCGCCCAGACACACCCGTCTTGGCACACCTGCACATGCACATCTGCGCCCTACAACCAACGGAGTACGCGTTCAGCGAAGCTTGCTGAAAACCGGGTATGGATCCTGCAGATCAGTGGTTCTATGTCGATGTGATGACCATGACGCCCGACCAGAAGGCACCGCTGTCCGCCGCCGACCGCTGTGACCGGTGCGGCGCGCAGGCCTATGTCCGCGTCACGCTGCCCAGCGGTGAGCTGCTGTTCTGCGCCCACCACTACCGTGAGCACGCACCCAGGTTCGCCGTGGTCGCCACGCATATCCACGACGAGACCGACCGCCTGCTCGC
Source organism: Micrococcales bacterium (assembly GCA_009779195.1). Classification (GTDB taxonomy): domain Bacteria; phylum Actinomycetota; class Actinomycetes; order Actinomycetales; family Cellulomonadaceae; genus Cellulomonas. Next base: position 7,230 of record WRET01000044.1, on the reverse strand, counting down.
TGGCAACGCCGGAGCAGCCCGCTAGGACGTCAGCCGACGTATCAGTCGAGGTAGTCGCGCAGCACCTGCGAACGTGACGGGTGACGCAGCTTGGACATGGTCTTGGACTCGATCTGGCGGATACGTTCACGGGTGACGCCGTAGACCTTGCCGATCTCGTCGAGGGTTTTTGGCTGGCCGTCGGTCAGGCCGAAACGCATAGACACCACACCAGCCTCGCGTTCGGACAAGGTGTCGAGCGCCTGGTGCAGCTGTTCTTGGAGCAAGGTGAAGCTCACCGCGTCGGCAGGCACGACAGCCTCGGAGTCCTCGATGAGGTCGCCGAACTCGCTGTCGCCGTCCTCGCCCAGGGGGGTGGCCAACGAGATGGGCTCACGGCCGTATTTCTGGACCTCGACGACCTTCTCGGGGGTCATGTCCAGCTCGCGGGCGAGCTCTTCGGGGGTGGGTTCGCGCCCCAGGTCCTGCAGCATCTGGCGTTGCACCCGGGCGAGCTTGTTGATGACCTCGACCATATGCACCGGGATGCGGATGGTGCGGGCCTGGTCGGCCATGGCACGGGTGATGGCCTGGCGGATCCACCAGGTGGCGTACGTGGAGAACTTGTAGCCCTTGGTGTAGTCGAACTTCTCCACCGCGCGGATGAGCCCGAGGTTGCCTTCTTGGATGAGGTCCAAGAACAGCATCCCGCGGCCCGTGTAACGCTTGGCCAGGGAGACGACCAGGCGCAGGTTCGCCTCCAGCAGGTGGTTCTTGGCACGGCGGCCGTCCTGGGCGATCCACTCCAGCTCGCGGCGGACCTTGCCGACGAGCCCCTCACGCTCTTTGGCGAGCTTCTCCTCGGCGAACAGGCCAGCCTCGATCCGTTTGGCGAGCTCGACCTCCTGTTCGGCGTTGAGCAGCGCGACCTTGCCGATCTGCTTGAGGTAGTCCTTGACCGGGTCGGCGGTGGCACCAGCGGTGACGACCTGCTGGGCGGGGGCGTCGTCGTCGTCGGCGTCGGAGAAGACGAACCCGGGGTCTTCTGGCTCGGGCTCCTCGCCTGCAGCAGGGGCCTTGGCCGCGGTCTCGGCAGCCTTGGCAGCGGCGTCGGCCTCTTCGACGTCGTCGGTGTCGTCAGATTCTTCGCTGTCGTCGGTCTCGTCACCAGCCTCGGCGGCCACCTCCGCCACGTCTGCCTCGACGTCGACCTCTTCGATGTCTTTGAGGTCCTCGGGCTCAGCCGGGCCTGCAGCGGCGTCGAGGTCTTCGGCGTCGTCGTCGTCGATGTCGGCGGCCTTGGCAGCCTCAGGCTCGGCGGGAGCCGGTTCGGCTTTGGCCTTGCCCCGCCTCGGCTTGGCCGCCTCGGCCTCGCCAGCGGTCCCAGCGTCAGCCTGAGCGCCGTCTGCCTGGGCAGGTCCGGCGCCAGCCTTGGCCCTCGAACGGGTGGCACGGCGTTTGGGGGCTGCGGCGGGAGCAGCCTCGTCCGTAGCCGTGGCGTCTGCCTCAGCGCCGTCGCCAGCCTTGCGGGCCCGGCTGCGCCGCGGCCGACGTGGTTCGGGGACGGTCTCGTCAGTCGGCTGGTCAAGGGACTCGTCTACAGGCAGGGAGACCGAAGTCTTGGAGGGCACAGGGGACCTTTCGGCAGCCAGTCGTCGGCTCGGGAGCCACGGGGACTTTCGCGATACGCCCCGGTATTGTACCGATGCGCACGGGTGTGTCGCCTGCCGACCTGCCGAGCAGCGCTCAACGCGCCGCCGCAACCCACCCTGGGACGAGCCCCGAAGAAGCCACCTGGGCCAACAGTTGCGCCATCACGTGGTCGGGGTCGTCGTGCAACGCCCTGGTCAGCAGCTGGTTCGCCCGTGCCCCCTCCCCCGCCCACCACGCCCGCAGGGCGAGCAGGGTCAACGCCGGCGCCTGGTGGTCACGGCGCCCGTGAGCCACCACATCCTCCAAGACACGCACGTGCGCGTCGCGCGGTCCCGGCGGCGTCACAGCGGCCTCGACCTGGAAAACCCGCTCCAGGGCGGCCATGAGACCCTGGCTGGATGCCGGGTCGGTGGTGGCGTCGAGCACCAGCCTCAACGGCAGGTCACCCGTGCCCGGGAGCATGGCGGCCAGGACCGCGTCACGCACCCGCTGGTCACGCAGGCCCGCCTCGACGCGTCCCAGGCGCGAGCCGTGACCGGCACCGGGGTAGTCGGTGGCCTGGGCCACCTCGTCGTACCAGGCCTGCACAGAATCCATCCGCCAGCGTTCCAGCACCTCGGCGCCGTCGCAGGCCGCCTGGGCGCCACGGGCAGCCCAGCGTGCGCACACCCGGGCCACGGCCTGGCGTTCTGCACCTGTGGCTGGGGTGATGGTGGCCACGTCCTCACGGCGGTGCGCCACCGCTGAGCCTGCCACGACCATACGCACACCCACCGCTGACGACGACAGCTCGGCCAGGGGCCGCCCTCCAGGCGGGCAGCACTCGCCGCAGCAGTCGTAGGACAGGTACCCGGTGCGGGTCACCACCCACACCGGCAGCTCGGCGAACACGTCGTCAGCGGCCTGGCGTATCTGGCGCACCGCTTCGTGAGCGGCGTGGTCGGTGCCGCGCGGGTCAGCGGCGGTGTAGACCACGACCACAGCCGAGCCGGCGTGGTCGCGTTCGAGGTGGGCGACCAACCCGTGGGCCAGCCGAGGGCCGTCGTGGGAGTCAGCGAGGACAGCCAGGTCGACACGGGCGACCAGGCCGACGCGTCCGCGGGGGCGCCGCAGGCTGACCGCCACGACGGACTCTTCGGGGACGAAGCCGATCTGGTGGGGCACCAGGGCCAACAGCTCGCTGGGATGGGTGATGGTGATCGTTGTCATAAGACGACCCCAGCAGGTCCCGCAAGCCTGAGGAGGCCGTACCAGACAAATCTGTGGACAAGTTCAGCACCCCCATGGGCTGGGGACGGTTCGCCGGGCAGTTACCCTGGAGTTGTGGCTGACCGACGCGCTCTCACTGCCGTGATGGCGTTTGCCCTGTTCACAGTCGTTCTTGCCGGTTGTGCCACCTCCGAACCAGCAGTCCTGCGCACCCCCGCACCGACACGGACGGAACCAGAGCCCGCCGTGACCGAATTTGACCGTGACTGCCGCCGCGACGTCCCGCCGGAGGGGTTCCCCGCCACGCTGGTGCCGCTACCGCCGGACGCCGAGCTGCTGCTGGCGTGCGCCAAACCGTCCGACGGGCAGTGGGAGATCAGCCTCAACATACGCACCGCCCAGGAGACCGAAGACCTGCTCGACGCCGTGCGCCAGCCCCTGGCCGCTGCCGGGTTCGCCGAGAGCCCCGGCGCAGACGCCCTCGGCGTCGCCGCGTCGGCCAGCTTCTCACGCGGCGCCGGTGAGGTCCTGACAGTGACGGTCGTCGACGACGGCACGACCCGTACCTTGGCCTTAGGAGGCTCTGTGACCATCGAGGCGCCTGATGGCGACTGAGGACCCGCGCCCAGCGGTCGACGAGGCCCTGGCCCAGCAGACGGCGGCGCTGCGCGAGGTGGCCCGCACGGTCGCGCCGCAGGCCGAGCCGGTGGTCGACGTCTTGGAGCAGATGCTCAACGGCGGCAAACGGTTGCGTGCGTCGTTCACCTACTGGGGGTGGCGGGTGCACGGCGGCGAGCCTGGCAGCGACGAGGCTGACGCCGTCGTTCTCGTCGCCGCCGCCCACGAGCTGTTCCAGGCCGCCGCGCTCATCCACGACGACGTCCTGGACAACTCCGACACCCGCCGCGGCAAACCTGCCGTGCACCACGTGTTCGCCGCGTCGCACCGCGACAACGCGCTCATGGGCGACCCGGGCTGGTTCGGCGACGCCGCGGCGATCCTGCTCGGCGACCTGGCCATGGTGGCGTGCGACGCAGCCCTGGCCAGCGCGCTGCGCGACCACCCGCAGGGCGACGCCGTGCGCGACGTGTTCAACTTCATGCGTGCCGAGGTCGAGCTCGGCCAGTACCTCGACCTGTTCTCCCAGGCCCGGCCATGGGGTGCGCACGACGACGACGAGACCCTCGCGCGCCAGGTGATCCGCACGAAGTCGGCCCGCTACTCGGTGGAACACCCCCTGGCCATCGGAGCGCTCATGGCCGGGGCGGACGACGACCAGGTCGCCGCGTGCCGGGCCATCGGCCTGCCGCTGGGCGAGGCGTTCCAGCTGCGCGACGACGTGCTGGGCATGCTGGGCGACCCGCACGTGACAGGCAAACCCACCGGCGACGACCTGCTCGAGGGCAAGCGGACGATCATCGTGGCGCGGGCCGCCAAACGCGCCCGCACGACCGGAGACGAGGCCACCTTGAGCCTGCTGGCCGCAGTCCTGGGCAACCGTGCCGCCTCGCCCGACGACGTCGCCCGGCTCACCGTGGCGATCGAGACCACCGGGGCGATCGCGGACGTCGAGGCGATGATCACCCGCCTGTCCGCCCAGGCGCTGGCGCTCATCGACGAGCAGGGCTGGCCAGACCCAGCGGCCTCAGCGCTACGCACCTTGGCGCAGTCGGCGGTGGCACGGCGCGCGTGAGGGCCGCAAGGGACTGTTCAGAGCAGGGACTGGGCGAGCCTGCGGACCGCTGATTTGTGCCCTGCGCGCAACGCCGCGACCGGGGTGGTGCCGAGCTGGTCGTCGTCGGTGAACAACCAGTCCAGGGCTTCGTCGTCGCTGAACCCCATATCAGCGAGCACGGTGATGGTCCCTGGTAGCGACGCGAGCACCGTCCACTGCGGGGACGAGCCGGGGTCGCCTGGTGCCGCAGGGTTGGCCAGGTGCCCTGGGACGACGAACGCCTCAGGCACGACGAGCACCCCACCGCGCCGGGTGCCCAGCACCTGGCGGTCGGCCACCAGGCGCCGCGCCTTGCCCGGCGCCAGGCCGAGCCGTCCGGCAAGCTCGGTGATGGTCAGCACCGGACCAAAAGCAACTAACGGCACCGCACAGTCAGGCTCCACAGGGCCAAGCCTACGGGGGATTTTCCCCCCTATGGAGGCAAGAGCCCAACGATCGGCACAATGTACCGCTGTGATGACGTAGAGTCCGGAAGGTGGACCAGCACACGACCGACCCCTTGGTGGGGCAAGTCGTCGATGGGCGCTACGAGGTCTGCTCACGGATCGCCACGGGGGGTATGGCCACCGTGTACCTGGCGATCGACCGCCGTCTGGAGCGTGAGGTCGCCCTCAAGGTCTTGCACCCGCACCTCGCCGACACCACCACCGGCGACTTCGTCTCACGGTTCCGCCGCGAGGCCCGCACCGTGGCCAAGCTCGTCCACCCCGGTCTCGTCCAGGTCTTCGACCAGGGCGTCGACGGGACGACCATGTACCTGGCCATGGAGTACGTGGACGGCACGACGTTGCGCCAGCTGCTCATCGACCACGGAGCGCTGCCCCTGGGCGAGGCGCTGAGCCTCGTCGAGAAGCTGCTGGAGGCCCTGGCCACGGCCCACCACGCAGGACTGGTCCACCGCGACGTGAAACCCGAGAACGTGCTGCTGGGCACCGACGGGCGTATCAAGCTCGCCGACTTCGGCCTGGCACGGGCGGTCACCGAGATGACCTCTGGCTCGTCGGTGGTCATGGGCACTGCCGCCTACCTGGCCCCCGAGCTGATCTCGGTCGGCACCGCCGACGCCCGTACCGACGTGTACGCGATCGGCGTGCTGCTCTACGAGGTGCTCACCGGGTGCCAGCCGTTCTTCGGACCCAGCCCGGTGCAGGTCGCCTTCTTGCACGTGCACAACGACATCCCCCTGCCGTCGGACACGGCCGCGTGGATGCCCGCTGAGATGGACGAGCTCGTCCGTGCGCTGGCTGCCCGGGACCCGTCGAACCGGCCCGCCGACGCCGCCACAGCCCTGGCGATGGTCAAGCACCTGCGCAGCCGGCTCGACGCGGAGATGCTCGGGCGCGTCGTCATCTACGACGACGACGCACCGCCGCAACGCGCCCCAGAGCAGATCACACCCATCTCTGCACGTCTGCCCGCCGCCTTGGACCCGGGTCTGCCACCAGGCCCCCCACCAGGTCCACCACCTGCTGCAGACCCCGGCTACAGCCCCGCCGCCAGTCTGATACCAGGTTTTGGACCTGCGCCGCCGGGACCGCCACTGGCCGTCCCGCCACCTGCACCATCCGCTGGCGGGCCACCGGGTGGCTACCAACAACCGCCGTCCTTCCAGGCCGGCCCTCCGACCGCGCTGGCTGAGCCGCTGTCGGAGGAGAGCCGCCGCAACCTGATGATCATGGCCATCGGGACCGTGCTGCTGCTGATGTTCGTCTTCGGTGGCACGGCGGTCTGGTGGTTCGGCAGGGGTCCTGGCGGCCAGGCGACAGTTCCTGACGTCGTCGGTATGACCCAGACCGCCGCCGAGACGAAGGTGCGCAAGGCCAACCTCGACCCGGACGTCAAGGAGACGTTCGACCGGAAGGTGCCCGAGGGCAAAGTCATCAGCACCGACCCACCCAAGGGCAAACGTCTGAGCCGCGGCAGCCAGGTGACCATCATGGTGTCCAAAGGCCCTGACTACGTCCAGCTGCCCACCCTGGCTGGGATGACCGTCGCCGACGCCACCGAAGCGCTCGAGAACGAAGGCCTGAAGGTCGCTGGCGCCAACCAGGAGGACTACCACGACTCCGTCATGGCTGGTGCCGTCATCGGCGTCGTAGCGGCCGACGACAAGACCATCCGCGGCGACACCGTCACCATCGTCGTCTCCAAAGGGCCAGCCCCGGTCTCGGTGCCTGACGTGGTCGGTATGACCGAGACCGAAGCCGCGGCAGCGCTCGCCGAGGTCGGGCTGAAGATGGCCTCGACGGAGACCTCCTCCGAACGTCGCGCTGGCGAGGTCCTGCGTCAGACCCCCGAACCGGGCAGCGAGGGGCACCGTGGTGACACCATCGAGGTCTCGGTGTCCAACGGCATCCGGCTGGTCCCCGTACCTGACGTGACCTTCATGTCCGTCGACTCGGCGATGAGCGAGCTCGCCCGCGCCGGGTTCGTCGGCAAGGTCGATGGCCGTGACGGCGGCCTGGTCGTGGGCCAGAACCCGTCAGGAGGCGCCATGCGGGCGCCAGGCACCGTCATCACCCTTTACTCCATCTAGGCCGTGTTGCGAAAGTCCGTGCGCAGGCGAGGCGCGTCCGGGGCGTGCGCTCGCAAGGCGGAGGACGACAGTCGCAGCAGCGCTGCGGCCGAGGATCGACAACGCCGCGAGCGTGCGT
>WRET01000043.1 GCA_009779195.1 Micrococcales bacterium | reverse complement strand
GTCGCATCCTGGGGCTGGAGTAGGTCCCAAGGGTTGGGCTGTTCGCCCATTAAAGCGGTACGCGAGCTGGGTTTAGAACGTCGTGAGACAGTTCGGTCCCTATCCGCTGCGCGCGCAGGAGACCTGAGGAGGGCTGTCCCTAGTACGAGAGGACCGGGACGGACGGACCTCTGGTGTGCCAGTTGTCCCGCCAGGGGCACCGCTGGTTGGCTACGTCCGGAAGGGATAACCGCTGAAAGCATCTAAGCGGGAAGCCCGCTCCAAGACCAGGTCTCCACACCCTCGGGTGGAAGGCTCCCAGCAGAACACTGGGTCGATAGGCCGGACGTGGAAGACGGGACCAACGACCGTCGAAGCCGACCGGTACTAATCAGCCAACAGCCTCACACCACTAGCGAACAACAAACGCGAGCGTCCACTGTACGGCCCTGGGACAACCACCCCACCGGCCGGTTTGAAAACCCCACAACGTTGCGGCGGCCACAGCGGCAGGGACACGCCCGGACCCATCCCGAACCCGGAAGCTAAGCCTACCAGCGCCGATGGTACTGCACCCGCCAGGGTGCGGGAGAGTAGGACACCGCCGCACACACCCTCCGAAGGCCCCCACACACCCTGTGGGGGCCTTCGCACACCCCCAAACACCAGACAACGACGACGCCCACACCAAAAACAACAACAGGCACACCCCCACAAAACCACACAAGACAGTGGAGACGCTCCCGACCCCTCTCGCCGAGCCCTGCTCTGGCTACACACAGCAGCGAGACAGCAGGGACGGTCCCGACCCTCTCGCCCCACAGCCAAGACGGTCCCGACCCTCCCGCCAAGCCCCGCCAGCCCACAGCAGCAAGACAACGGAGACCACAACGGCGAGACGGTGGGGACGGTTCCGACTGTCTTGCCCCACAGCCAAGACGGTCCCGACCCTCCCGCCAAGCTCCGCCAGCCCACAGCAGCAAGACAGCGGAGACCACAAGCGGAGACCACAACGGCGAGACGGTGGGGACGGTTCCGACTGTCTTGCGGAACTGCGCCAGCGGCGCAGGTCCCAGCAAGACTGCGGAACCGTCCCCACAGTCTCGCCCCCAAGACACAGATGTCCCCAAACACAAAGACACCCCCTCTGACCTCGCAAGACACAAGAACCGTCCCCATTGTCTTGAGGCCAGTCGGTATGGTACGGGGGTTGTCCCCACCGTGGAACCGGCGGACGACCCCATACCAGGGTGACGATCGCGGGAGGAGGCTGAGACTATGGCAACGATGACCTCCGCACCCCCCAGTGCTCACCCTGTCTCACGATTCCTGGACGGGCCGTTCGCCGCGCAGACCTGGCGCGAGCTCGGGTACCTGTCGCTCCATCTGCTCCTCGCGCCGTTCGCGTTCGCCTACGTGATCTTCGTGCCGTCGTTTGCCGCGGCGGTGCTGATCACCGTCGTGGGGTTGTGGCTGGTCGGAGTTCTGGTCGTCGGCGCACGTGGTTGGGGCGCGGTGTACCGCGCGATGGCACGGACTGTCCTGGGTGTCGACGTCGGCGCCCCGCCGCCGTTCGTCCGGCCGCGCAGCTTCTGGAGCGGCCTCGGTGCGATGTTCGCCGATGTCGACGGGTGGCGGGCCCTGCTGTTCATGGTTCTCATGCTTCCCCTGACCATCGTGTCGTGGGTGGTCAGCATGACTTTCCTTGCTTTCGGGCTGGGTGCTGTCACCTACGGTGTATGGTACCGGTTGCTGCCGCTGCAGCAGGCGTACGACGGCACGTGGCACCGTGGTGCTTCGGTCTCTACGGACACGGTCGCGTGGTTCGTGGACACACCGCCGCGTATCGTCGCGCTGGCAGTTGTGGGTGTGGTCTTCTTGTGGCTGTGGCCTGCGCTTCAGCGTGGCTTCGTCGCGGTGTTCGTCGCGCTGACCCGGGGGCTGCTCGGGCCGTCGCTGACATCGGTGCGGGTTGCCCGGCTACGTGCCTCCCGGGTCGAGGTCGTCGAGGACGCTGCCGTACGGCTGCGCCGGATCGAGAGGGATCTGCACGACGGGACGCAAGCCCGCCTGGTGGCCGTTGCGATGCAGCTGGGCGAGGCCCGCGAACAGGTAGGGTCCGACGGCGACCCGCAGCTGGTGGCGCTGCTCGGCTCGGCCCACACCACGGCCAAGGAGACACTGGTTGAGCTGCGCGACATCGCCCGTGGGATCCACCCACCAGCGCTCGACGCGGGTCTGGCGGTAGCGCTGGAGACCCTGGCAGCGCAGTCGGTGGTTCCGGTCCGGCTCGACGTGCGGGGTGACGAGGCCGGGCTGTTGTCGCCCTCGGTGTCCTCGATCGCGTACTACACCGTGGCCGAGCTCGTCACGAACGCAGCCAAGCACGCCCGGGCTTCCCAGATCCGGGTCGACCTCCGCCAGCACGACCACACCCTGAACTTGTGCGTCAGCGACGACGGCCGCGGCGGTGCCCAGGTCCACGAACCGTCGCACGACGGACATCGGTCAGGTCTGGCAGGGCTGGTCGAGAGGGTGCACGCAGTGGACGGGACGTTTGACCTGTCCAGTCCCGTCGGCGGGCCCACAGCGGTCACCGTGACGTTGCCGACGGACCTGGGTGCCGCCGACGAGGTGTCCGGTGCTGCGGAGCACCAGAGCGAGAAATACGCGGAAACGCTTGCCGAGCTCAAGGCCCTGGCCACCGACCAGTGGCGTCGTGTGCTGCTGTGGACGTTCTCGGTGGGGTATGCGGTGGCGCTGTTCACCTGTTTTGTGGTGAACCTTGCGGTGGACCATAGGTTGTCGTGGTTCTTCATCGTGCTCGCCGCCATCGCCACCGCGTTCTGCGTGACCACGCTGCCCTTGCTGGTGCAGGCTGGGCGTCGGGTGATGGTGTCCGCAGGAGCGTTCGTCTTGGCGTTGGTCACCTTGCTCACGGTGTGCTGGGCGTTCACAGGTGGCGGCCGGTGGTGGGCGATCACTGTGGCGAGCCTGCTGCTCGGGTTCTTGGTGGTGCTCTTGCCGTTCGGGCTGGCCCGGGAATGTGTGCCAGCACCGTGGGACAGGCACCGCGCGCTCGTCTGCCTCGCGGCGGATACGGTCGGGCTGTTCGTCGTGCTGCTCGTCGCCGTGGACTGGACACACTTCGTCTCGGTCGCGCTGCCTGTCGCGGCGTTCACCGTGCCCTGGGTCTGGGCGGTTGTCGTGGCGTTCGTCTACCTGCGGGCCGACGTGCGGGTGCGCGTGGCGACCTGCGTCGTGATCGCCAGCGTGTTCGCCCTGGTGGCCGAGCCTGTCATCAGGTGGATCGCCACCGGTGCTGCCGGAGGGCTGGACGTTGTCAACGTGGCTGTCTATGGCGCCTGTCTCGTCGCAGCGCTGGCGTATCTCGGTGCGCGGGCACGACGCGCGGTCGTGCCAGCGGCAAGCACGACCGAGCAGCCGACCCACTAGGGTGATGTCCGTGGACCCCTCGACCGCGGCTGTGGCATGAGACCGCTACGCGTCGTCGTCGCGGAGGACTCGGTGATCCTGCGCGACGGTCTGGTCGCCCTGCTCGGACGCCGCGGCCACACCGTCGTCGCCGAGGTGGGCGACGGCGCCACGCTGGTCACCGCAGTGACCGACCTCGTCGCGGACGGGCAGCGCCCCGACGTCGTCGTCGCCGATATCCGTATGCCCCCCACCCACACCGACGAGGGCCTGCGCGCGGTGCTCGCTCTGCGCGCGACCGATCCAGACCTTCCCGTCTTGGTGTTCTCCCAGCACATCGAGACGCGTTACGCCTCCCAGCTGCTCGCCGGCGGAGCCCAGGGTGTGGGTTACCTGCTCAAAGACCGCGTGGCCGACGTCGGCGACTTCCTCGACGCGCTCGGCGACGTCGCCGACGGCCAGACCGTCCTGGACCCCGAAGTCGTCACCCAGCTGTTCGGCGCCCGACGGCGCACCGCCAGCCTGGACCGCCTGACCGCCCGTGAACGAGAAGTCCTCGAGCTGATGGCCCAAGGCCGATCCAACGGTGCGATCGCCGAAGCCCTGACCCTGTCCTACGGCGCCGTCGAGAAGAATGTCGCCGCTATCTTCACCAAGCTCGACCTCGAACCCGACGCCGCCGACCACCGGCGCGTCCTGGCCGTCCTGCGCTACCTCGAGTCGTGACCTCGTCAGCTGGCGGCCGGGTCTGCGATCCGGACGACAGCGTCGGCGACCGTCGGTCCCATCCACAGGGCGTCGTTGTGGCCTGCGTCTTCGACGGCGACCTCTTCGAAGAGGTTCTGTGCGGCTGCGGCGACGGCGATGGACTGGGAGGTGGGGACGACCTCGTCGTCGGTGCCATGAAGGACCGTGGTCGGTACCGGGCTGGCTGCGACCTGTGCCTCGACGGGGTAGGTGTTGCGGTTGAGGACGAAACGCACCAACGGCTTGATGGGGAACACTGTGGCACCGACGTCAGGCAACGACGTGAACGGCGAGCGCAGGACGAGCCCGGCAGGTGGGACCTGCGCAGCCAGGGACGTGACGACGCCGGTGCCGATCGACTCACCGAGGTAGATCGTGCGGTCCGCAGAAAACCCCCGTGCGGCCAGCTCTTGCTGCCCGGCGAGCGCGTCGCGGACCAGCCCGTCCTGCGACGGTGTCCCAGGGTTCTGCGAGAACCCGCGGTACCCAAGCATGAGCACAGCAAAACCACGGTCGGCGAGACCGGCCGCCAGCGGGGCGCGCCCGGACAGCGCACCAGCGTTGCCGTGGGCGAACAGCACGGCCTGGTCGCGCACGGGCGCGCCGGGGCTCGGCGGGACGAACCACGCGACGAGACTGAGCCCGTCACTGGTGGTCAGCGTGACGTCCTGCGCACCGGGCAAGACGCTCGCGGCTGGCGGCAGCCTCTGCGACGACGGGAAGTAGGCGAGGCGGTGCTGCAGGGCTCGTGCCGCGAGACCGACTCCGACAGCAGCGACGACAACCACCACCACCGAACCGATGACCACCACACGAACCACCCTACGGCGGCATATGCACCGTGGGCGACGCACGACCTGCGGGCTCATGAGTTCTCCATCAGCGACGACAGCACGACCACCTGCCATTGTCCCCCCGTGCGCCGCGGTAGGCCGCGGATGCAGGCCGGCAACCGGGCCGGTCGGGGCAGACACTGCCGGGCGAGGGCGGCCGTAGGATGGGGCACATCCATGCCGAAACCCGAGGAGCCGTCTGTGAGTGTCCCGGACGCCCGCTGCGCGGTGGCCGGTTGCCGCGGACGTGTCGAGGACGGGTACTGCGACGTGTGCGGCGCACCGCCGGGGCAAGGCCCGGCCCGCGTCGCGCAGAGCCTGTCGCAGCTGGACGCCCAGGCGCTGGGGTCGGACAGGGTGGGCCCGGACCGTCCGCGGCGCCTGAGCACCTCGGTGTCCCGGCTGCGGGTCCACCGGCTGGGCGCAGGGTTGACGACAGTTCCGCAGACCCCGGTCGCCGACCCGTTCGCTGCGCTCATGGCCGACCCGGTGGTGCCCGAAGAACGCAGAGTGTGCTCGTCGTGCGAGGCCAAGGTGGGCCAAGGCGTCGGCGACGGTGCCGGACGGGTCGAAGGGTTCTGCCAGTCGTGCGGAACGCGGTTCGACTTCTGCCCGGCGCTGTCACCCGGTGACCTGGTCGCAGGCCAGTACGAAGTGGTCGGGTGCTTGGCGCACGGCGGGCAGGGGTGGATCTACCTGGCCCGCGACCGTCACCTGTCCGACCGCCCGGTGGTGCTCAAAGGCCTTCTGAACTCCGGGGACGCCAACGCTGTGGCCGCAGCCATCGCTGAGCGCCAGTTCCTGGCCGAGGTGAAGCACCCTCTGGTCGTCCAGGTCTACAACTTCGTGACCCACGCTGGGGCGGGGTACCTGGTGATGGAGTACGTCGGCGGGATGTCGGCCAAGCAGATGCTCGCCGCACGTAACGTCCAGGCCGGACAGGTGGACCCCTTGCCGGTGGACCAAGCCCTGGCGTACGTGCTGGAGGTCTTGCCCGCGCTCACGTACCTGCACGAGCAGGGTCTGCTGTACTGCGACTTCAAACCTGCCAACCTCATCTGCCACGGCGAGTCGGTGACGCTCATCGACCTGGGCGGGGTGCGGCGCGCTGACGACCACCAGTCGCCGTTGTTCGGGACGCTGGGGTTCCAGGGCCCTGAGGTGTCTACGGAGGGTCCGTCGGTCGCCTCGGACGTGTTCACCGTCGGGCGGACCTTGGCCACGCTCGTGCTGGACTTCAAAGGCAACACCACCACGTACGCCACGTCGCTGCCGCCGGTCGACCAGACCCCGGTGTTCGTCACCTACGACTCGTTCTACCGTCTGCTGGCCCGTGCGTGCGCCTTCGACCCTGACGACCGGTTCGCCACCGTCGACGAGCTGAGGGTGCAGATGCTCGGGGTGCTGCGCGACGTCGTGGCCATCGACCGCGGCCTGGGCCGGGCTGCGCGTACGACCACCACGTCGAAGCTGTTCACAGCTGTGCCGGTCGAGGTGGCTGAGCGTCCGCTTCTGGCATCCGAGCTGCCTGCGTTGCGGCCCGACGAACGTGACCAGATGGATGGCTGGCTCAGTGCAGTGACTGAGACTGACCCTGCTGCACAGCTCACAGTGCTCGCCAACGCACCGCAGACCACCGCACAGGTGCTGGCGACCCGAGCCCAGGTCGCGATCGACGCGGGCTGGTCGGCGCGGGCCCGCGAGGCGGTCGAGGAGCTGCTGGAGCTGGACCCGTGGGACTGGCGGGCAGCGTGGATGTCCGGGCTGGCCGAGCTGAGCACAGTCCCGCCCGATACGGCCAACCCGTCGCAGCGCATGGTCGAGGCCGTCGTCGCTGCACGGGCGTCGTTCAACGCGGTGTACAGGCAAGTCCCAGGTGAGGCGGCCCCGAAGCTGGCTCTCGCGACGGCCTGCGAGCTGTCTGGGGAGCTGGCTGCCGCCGAGTCGCTGTACCTGGTCTGCGCTGGCGTCGATGCGGGTTACACCAGCGTGGCGGCATTCGGGCTGGCCCGGATCCGTGAGCGGCAAGGCGATATCGCCGGAGCGCTGGCTGCGCTGGACCTGGTGAGCCCGAGCCGCGGTGTGCACCACAAAGCCCGCGCCTGGCACACCCGCCTGGCGGCCTCCGCTGGGTCACCAGGTTCTGCTGGACGGCCGGGGACAGGGGCGCCGACGCGTCCTGCGTCCCGGTCACGCCGCCGCCGTGGGATCTCCCTGGTGCGCTTGGCACCCGTGGACTACCAGGCGCGCCCGTCGTCGCCTGTCGAACACGTGGACGCTGTGCGCCGCCAGGTCGCCTCCGGGTGGACCGACGGGGTCCAGCTCAGCGGAATCACCTGGCAGGTGCTCCAGATCGTGCGCAACCACAAGGTGCTGCTGGTATCAGAACGGGTGGTCGGCAATGGCTGGTACCACCACACCGAGACTGACATCACCTGGGAACGGTGCAGCCTGCGCCGGTGGCTGAACGAGAGCTTCCTGGACTCCCTGGGACAGCCCCTGGCCTCCCAGGTCCCCGTCACCGACGTGCAGAACGCTCCTAACCCTGCGTGGGGTACTGACGGCGGGCCCGCCACGAGCGACCGGGTCTTCTTGCTGTCCATCGACGAGGCGGTGCGTATGGCGGGAGAAGGACCGCGCTGGAAAAAGCGCCAAAGGACCCGGCGGTTCGACTCCCACAGCCTGTGCGCCCAAGAAGAACACAGCGACCCCTCGGTGCGCTCCGAGCCGCACTGGTGGCTGCGGTCGCCGGGCAGCGGCCCGTTCCGGGCAGCCACCATCAGCCCGAGAGGCAGCCTCTCGCTCGCGGGCACCAGTGTCACGACAGCAGTGGGTCTGCGGCCCGCGCTCTGGTTGAGCCTGTGAGAACCGCACCGCGCAGCGGCTTTCGTCGCACGGTCTGGGTCCCCAGGCGCAGGCGCGGCCGTAGGATTGGGCCGTCCGTGTCGCCGCCGCCGAGGAGCTGTCTGTGAGTGCCCCGCCGTTGTGCTGCGTGGTGGTGGGCTGTCGCGGGAGGATCGAGGACGGTTACTGCAACCTGTGCGGGGCCCGGCCGGGGGCGGTGCGTACGGCACCGGGTTCCTCGCACCTGGAAGCCCGGCCGTTGGGGTCGGACAGGGTCGGACCGCACCGGCCGCGCAGGCTGAGCACGTCGGTGTCCCGGTTGCGGGTGCAGCGTCTGGGGGCGGGGTTGACGGTGGTGCCACCGACGTCGGTGGCTGACCCGACGACTGCTCTCATGGCCAACCCGGTGGTACCAGAGCACAGCCGGTACTGCTCCAAGTGCCGCGCCCTGGTGGGCCAAGGGGTTGACGGGGCGCCGGGCCGTACCGACGGGTTCTGCCAGGCGTGCGGGGCACGGTTCGACTTCCGCCCGGCACTGGCGCCTGGTGACCTGGTGGGGGGCCAGTACCAGGTGGCCGGGTGCCTGGCGCACGGCGGGATGGGGTGGATCTACCTGGCGCGCGACCGCCACCTGTCCGACCGCTGGGTGGTGCTCAAAGGTCTGCTGAACTCCGGGGACGCCAACGCTGTGGCCGCAGCCATCGCTGAGCGCCAGTTCTTGGCGGAGGTCGAGCACCCTCTGATCGTCCAGGTCTACAACTTCGTCACCCACGCTGGGGCGGGGTACCTGGTGATGGAGTACGTCGGCGGGACGTCGTTGAAGCAGATGCTCGGCGCGCGTTACGCCCGCGCCCGGCAGGTGGACCCCCTGCCGGTGGACCAGGCGTTGGCGTACATCTTGGAGATCCTGCCCGCGTTCACGTACCTGCACGACCGTGGTCTGCTGTACTGCGACTTCAAACCCGAGAACCTCATCTGCCGTGGCGAGTCGGTGACGCTCATCGACCTGGGCGGGGTGCGCCGGATCGACGACCACCATTCGATGCTGTTCGGGACCCTGGGGTTCCAGGGGCCTGAGGTGTCCACCGAGGGTCCGTCGGTCGCCTCGGACGTGTTCACCATCGGCCGGACCTTGGCCACGCTCGTGCTGGACTTCAAAAGCAACACCTCCCTGTACGCCACGTCGCTGCCGCCGGTCGACCAGACCCCGGTGTTCGCCACGTACGACTCGTTCTACCGTCTGCTGGCCCGTGCGTGCGCCTTCGACCCTGACGACCGGTTCGCCACCGTCGACGAGCTGCGGGTGCAGATGCTCGGGGTGCTGCGCGAGGTCGTGGCCACGGACCGTGGCCTGGGCGTGGCCGCGCGCGCTACGACGGCATCAGAGCTGTTCGCTGCCCCGGCGCTCGAGGTGGCCGACCGTCCGCTGCTCGCCTCCGAGCTGCCTGCGTTGCGCCCTGACGAGCACGACCCCATGTTCGCGTGGCTGACCGGGCTGACCGCGACCGACCCGGGTGTGCTCTTCTCGATGCTGGGCACAGCCCCGCAACCCACCGCGGAGGTGCTGCTCGCGCGGGCGCATATGGCGGTGACCGCCGTCGCCACCGAGGAGCGGTCTGCCGCGGCGTGGTCGGGCCGGGCGCGCCAGGCCATCGAAGAGCTGCTGGAGCTGGACCCGTGGGACTGGCGTGCCGCATGGTTGTCAGGGCTGCTGGAGCTGACCGAGGCCGCGGCAGGCACCCCCCACAGTGCCGTCGCGTCCGCTGTGGCTGCCCGGGCGTCGTTCAACGCGGTGTACGGGCAGGTCCCCGGTGAGCTGGCACCCAAGCTGGCGCTGGCCACGGCGTGCGAGCTGTCCGGCGAGCTGGACGTCGCCGAGTCGCTGTACCTGGTCTGTGCCGCGATCGACGCCAGCTACACATCCCTGGCAGCGTTCGGCCTGGTCCGGATCCGCCAGCAGCGCGGTGACCTGGCTGGAGCCGTGGCCGCGCTGGACATGGTCGGCCCGACCCGCGGGTCGTACCAGCACGCCCGGATACTACGGGCCCAGCTGGCCGGGTCGGCGTGGAAACCGTCGTCGGGGGCAGGCCCGGGCGCTGCGCCGGTCCCGGTGGCACCGACGGCGGGACCGGACCTGAACGGGGCGCTTCGGGCGGGCGGACCGAGCGGCGGGGTGGAGTACTGGCCCCGTCCGCCGTCGAGCGCCGACGAGGTGGACGCTGTGCGCCGCGAGATCTTGTCAGCGGCTCCTGGCTCCACCTGGGTCGTCCGCCTCAGTGGGATCGACTGGCAGGTGCTGGACGTCACCGCTGACCAGCACGCCCTGTTGCTGTCCGAGCGGGTGATCGCCGCTGGGGCCTACCACCGGGCCCAGGCCGAGGTGCCGTGGGAGTGGTGCGACCTGCGTCACTGGCTGAACACCGAGTTCCGCGAGTCCCTGGGCCCGGCGCTGGTCTCGCGGGTCCCGATGGTGTCGGTGCGCAACGGCGCGAACCCGGTCTGGGGCACCACCGCCGGCCCCGACACCAAAGACCAGTTCTTCTGCCTCAGCGCCGAAGAGGCGTCGTTCGTCGGTGGCCACGAGATCGGCAGCACACGAAAGACGGTGCTCTTGGCCAACCCCGGCCGGCTCTTGACCAACGACGAAGCAGGCACACCCGCCTGGTGGTGGTTACGTTCTCCCGGTTCGCGCCCCGACACCGCCGCCCACGTCCGCCTCGACGGTTCCATCTCCGCTGTCGGCGCCAACGTCTGGACCTCAGGAGGCGTCCGCCCCGCCTTCTGGCTCGCCCTCGCCTGACGGCGCGGCCCCGCCGGCTGCAGCGGGGTTCACGAGGCCACTCCCCAAAGCGTCCACCGAGGTGCGAACAAAAACGCGTCGTGCGAACCTCTACGTTCGCACCACGCGTTCTTGTTCGCACCGCGGCAAAAGGCCCATCACGAAAGGGTGAAAGCAAAGAGGAAAGAACCTGCCCACCCAGCATTCCCAGAACAACAGCCCCCAACACCGGCAATGTCCGGCGCAGCCGGACGAGCCGTCCAGAAGACCCACCCCCCACCCGGATGCGGATGATACGAGCGGGTCGGGGTGCCTGTCCGCCGCGCTGGCATCGGGCTTGGCGGGAAGACCGGCGACAGCCGGTCGGGGGACAGCGTGGCGGACAGGCACCCCGACCCGCGGACCCAACCCGTCCAGAAGACCCACCCCGCGGACCCAACCAGCAGACCAGCAACAAACCCATCACAACATCAGAACAACCGACCGTTGTTGAGATTCGTCTGAAGCGCGCGCACCATCGGCGACGGCCCCGGCACCACGCCGTCAGCCGCGGTCCCCAACGCAGCTTGGAGGGCGAGTGCTGTGTTGCGGCCCCAGATGCCGTCTTCGGTCAGGCGGGCGTCGCGTTTGGTGTTCAGCTGTACCTGGATGGCACGGATGAGCGCTGAGCCCTTGGGGTTCTGCACCCACTCCCACCCGCCGACGAGGCCGGGGTTCGCGGAGCGGACTCCCTGCCACTGGCTCGACACGGTGCGGTCGACAGGCGTACCGGTGACCTCCTGGGCCCTGCCCGTGGTTCCCGGACCCCACCAGCCGTCGGCAGTGAGCTGCCCGACACCAGAAGCGACCGGCTCGCCAGGTGTCACGACACCCAGGCCAGCGCGCATGGCTGTCTGGGTGTCTGCTCCCACGTAGCCGTCGGCCGCCAGCCCGGCCGCCCGCTGGTAGGCGATGACGGCGTTCTCCGTGGCGGGCCCGAACGAACCGTCTGCGCCGCCAGCCCCGACGCTGTAGCCAGCCTTGATGAGCCAGTTCTGCAGGGCTCGCACATCGTCGCCGGTCAGTCCCTGGTACAGCGTGCGCCAGCCCATCGCGTGCAGCGTCACCGTGCCACCGCCGGCTGGGGGCAGCACAGCAGCTCCGCCCAGGTGCGCAGCGGTGCGCCGCACGAACCAGTCCCAGGAGTAGCCGTCCTTGCCAGCGCGGATCCACTCGGGGCAGTTCTTCGCCATCCAGTTGGCGTGCTGGCGCAGGGCACCTGAGCCCAGACCACGCTGCTTGAGGATCATCGCGGCCAGCTGTGTGGCGTTCTCGGCAGCCGCGGCCCAGCCCGCACCGGTCATGTTCATCGCCACCTCGATGGCGATGGACGTGTTGTTGCCGGTCCCGTTCCCGGCGTGCCAGCAGCGGGCCGTGTGCTCGAAGCTCTGCACGGCTTCCTTGTTGTCCACGGTCCAGTGCCATGACGCTGCCCTGGAGTTGCCGTTGGACTGGAGGTTGGCGTGGGCCGCTGCGCCAGCGGACGCAGCCTGGTTGCCGGTGTTGTGGATGGTCACGGTCGATCCCGCGTTCGTCCCTGCGTTCGTCACTCTCGCTGCCACGCCTGCCGACACGATCTGTCGCCTCGTCGTCACCACGTTGTCCACCTCATCGCTTGTGTGCCTCTGTCGCCGTTAAGCATATCGTCTGGTGCGCGCACAGTCAGGGAAGCAGCACCTGGGAGTCTCTGCGGACGTGGATCACCCTCAGGATGATGACGGTGCTGGTTTTTCGTCCAAGGCGTACCAGATATGATAAGGAAAAACTCCAGTTGCACGGTGTCTGCGGTTCGGTCGACGTTCGGGAGCCATGTACGGATATTCGCAGACAATTGCGATCGCTTTCCGCACAGCCTCACGAAAACGCGGGACGACCTCCGGGGCCTCGGCTGCATAATATGCAATGGCGGAACGGATATCTTCTTGAGCCAGCGGCTCGACCTGGACGTTCCACGTCGTCAAGAGGTCTTCCCGGCTTCGGCGTCGAGCTGGCGCTCGAACTCTTCCCACGACACCCCAGCGTTGGGGTTGGCTAGATACGCTTCGTATGCCTGGTCGACGAGGCGGTCTTCTTCGTCGGCACCTACAGCGTCGCCGACGACCGACTCCCACAGGCGCTTGGCAAGCGCCAGCCGGTCAGCGACGGCCAGCTGTTCCGCCATGGGAAGGACCTCGGCCAGAGTCATACCTCCATGGTAGCGCCAGGGGCCGACGACCGGTCCGGATCGGCCAGCCGCACTCCTTCGCACCTTGGCGAACGCTGTGGAAGTGGTCAGACCGAATCGCCGCCGACAACTGACGTCCGACTGGTGGCGCCAGTCGGACGTCAGTGAGCCGGAGGTGTCAGGCGGGTTCGTCGGCGACGAGGATGATGCCGCCGAGCGGGGGGATGCGGACCGACGCGGAGAAGGGGCGTTCGTAGTGGGGGACGGCTTCGGCGGTGACGCCGCCGGGGTTGCCGACGCCGGAGCCGCCGTACTCGGCCGCGTCGGTGTTGAGGACTTCGCGCCAGGTGCCGCCAGAGGGCAGCGGGAGGCGGTAGTCCTCGTGGGGGACGCCGGCGAAGTTCACCACGACGGCGACGGTGGGGGTGTCGGGGCCTTTGCGCAAGAAGGCCAGGAGGTTGAGGTCGGCGGCGTCGGAGTCGAGCCACTCAAAACCGTCAGGGGTGTTGTCGCGCAACCACAGGGCGGGGTTTTCGCGGTACACCTTGTTCAGGTCGCGCAGGCAGTCGCGGACGCCTTGGTGGCCGGGGTCGTCGAGGGTGAACCAGTCGAGCTCGTGCTTTTCGGTCCACTCGCCGCCCTGGGCGAACTCCGAGCCCATGAACAACAGCTTCTTGCCGGGGTGGGTCCACTGGAACAGGTACAGGGTCCGGCAGCCAGCCAGGCGCTGCCAGTGGTCGCCGGGCATCCGGCCGTAGATCGAGCCTTTGCCGTGCACGACCTCGTCGTGCGACAACGGCAGGACGTACTGCTCGGAGAATGCGTACACCATGGAGAATGTGATCTCGTTGTGGTGGTAGCGGCGGTTGATCGGCTCTTCTTGCATGTAACGCAAGGTGTCGTTCATCCAGCCCATGTTCCACTTCAGGCCGAAACCCAGGCCGTCGGCGTTGGTCGGGCGTGTCACCCCAGGCCACGCGGTGGACTCCTCAGCGATCATGATGACCCCAGGGCTGCGCCGGTACGACGTGGCGTTCGCCTCCTGGATGAACGAGATGGCTTCGAGGTTCTCGCGTCCGCCGAACTGGTTGGGGCGCCACCCGTCGGCCGAGCGCGAGTAGTCCAGGTACAGCATCGAGGCCACGGCGTCCACACGCAGGCCGTCGACGTGGAACTCTTCGAGCCAGAACGTGGAGTTCGCGACGAGGAAGTTGCGCACCTCTCGACGGCCGAAGTTGAACACGTACGTGCCCCAGTCTTGGTGCTCGCCGCGCATGGGGTCGGGGTCTTCGTACAGCGCGGTGCCGTCAAAACGGCCCAGCGACCAGTCGTCTTTGGGGAAGTGTGCCGGAACCCAGTCCACGATGACACCGATACCGGCGTTGTGCAGGGCGTCGACGAGGAAGCGGAAATCGTCGGGCCCGCCGTAGCGCGACGTCGGGGCGAAGTACGACGAGACCTGGTACCCCCACGACCCACCGAACGGGTGCTCGGCGACCGGCATGAGCTCGACGTGGGTGAACCCCATGTCCTTGACGTACTGCGTGAGCTCGACGGCCAGCTCGCGGTAGGTGCGCCCCCAGCGCCACGAGCCCAGGTGCACCTCGTACACCGACATCGCCGAGTGGTACCAGTCGGACTTGGGACGGTTGGTCATCCACTCGTCGTCGGTCCAGGTGTAGTCCTCTTCGATGACGACAGACGCCGTCGCGGGCGGGACCTCGGTGGCACGTGCCATGGGGTCGGCTTTTTGGCGCCAGCTGCCGTCGGCGGCGATGATCTCGTACTTGTACGTGGTGCCCGGGCCCAGGTCGGGGACGAACAGCTCCCAGATTCCCGACGACCCCAGCGACCGCATGGCATGGGTGCGTCCCTGCCAGAAGTTGAAATCACCGACCAGGCGCACCGCCCGCGCGGTGGGTGCCCACACGGCAAAAGCAGTCCCGGTGACCGTCCCCAGCTCACCGTCGAACCGTTTGACGTTCGCGCCGAGCACCTTCCACAGCTGTTCGTGGCGGCCCTCGCCGATGAGGTGCAGGTCGATCTCGCCGACCGTCGGCATGAACCGGTACGGGTCGTCGCACGTGCTGGTGGTCCCGTCGTAGGTGACCTCCAGGCGGTAGTCGCGTGCCTGGTTCCCGGGCATCACCGCCACCCACACGCCCTCGGCCTCGTGGGTCGCCTCGGTGCGCGAGCCGGTGGTGACCACCGCGACCGCGTCTGCCCCGGGCCGCACCACACGGACCGTCACCGAGTCGGCGGTGGGGTGGACTCCCAACACGCTGTGCGGGTCGTAATAGGTGCCGTGGGCAACCGAGCGCAGGACATCGTCGTCAACAGGGACTGGGCGCAGTGTGGTCATGTTACAAGCCAACCACCGAATGGCCGTCAGCGCTGCACCGACAGTCCATCCGAGACATATCAGTCCGCGCCTGGGTCAGGCCAGCAACCGGTCCAGGCCTCGGGTGGGGATGGCGAGCCAGTCCGGACGGTTACGCGACTCGTAGACGACTTCGTACAGGACCTTGTCCAGCTCCAGGGCCGAGCGGACCTCGAGCAGGGACGCCACGGAATCGTCGTCGCACTCCTCGCAGTACGCCTCCCAGAAAGCCTCGCGGCAGGTGTGGACCCACTCGTCGGCGGCGCTGCCGGTCAGGCCACCGACCGCAGCGGCGTAGTCAAAGCTGCGCAAGACCCCCGCCACGTCGCGCAGAGGGATGTCAGGACGGGTGCGCACCTCCAGGGGCGCCAGCGGTTCGCCTTCGAAGTCGGTGACGTACCAGCGGTCGTCGCCGCGCAGCACCTGGCCCAGGTGCAGGTCGCCGTGGACCCGTTGGCGGGCGGGCAGGTCAGTGGACGCAGCCAGGGCGTCGGCGTGGGCGCTCACAGCGTCGCTGTGGTCGGCCAGGGCTGGGACCTGCTCCACAGCCCAGGCGAAGCGTTCGTGCAGCACAGCCGGCAGGTGGTTGGCGTGCGTGTCGTCGTCTGGGCCGTACGCGTCGAGCAGCGCGCGGTGCATCGCGGCGACGAGGGTGCCCAGGTCGGCGGCCAAGGTTTCGAACGACCGGTCGGCGCTCGCGTAGTCGCAGGCCAGGGAGAACCCGTCGGCAGCGTCGGGGACGAACTGGGCCACGACGCCCAGGCACATCAACGCGTCAGGGTCTGATGGCCAGGTGGTGCACAACCATCCGAGGGGAGCTGGTACGCCGTCCCAACCTGTGTCGACCAGACGCCGCGGGACGTCCACGTCGGGGTTCTCACCGGGGGCCAAAGACCTGATCACCTTGAGGATGCCGACCGGGCCGCCGGGTCCGGCCAGGATGACCGACGTGTTGGACTGCTCGGCGGTGACCACCTGGGAGGCTGCCGGGTCGATCTGTGCCAGCAGCGCCGAGTCGATGACCGGCTCACCGGCGGGGCTGGTCGCTGGTCCTTGGGCGCGGGCGAGCCAGGCAGCGACGAACGCGGGGTGAGCGACGCCGTCGTGGACGTTCAGCCCTTTGACCCTGGCGAGCGGGTCGGTGTCGTCATCGCCAAGCACGAGGGGGACCTGGAGCGTGACGCAGGTGCCAGAGCCCTCAGCGCGGACCGCCACCACCAGCACCCGTACCCGGAGCGACCCGGGGTCGGTCTCCAGATCGATCCCGCCGACAGCCGAGCACTGCACCTGGCTGCCTTTGAGCGGGAACCACCGCTGCGTGCACAACCAGGGTTCGAGCGCCGTGACCAGCGCCGGGTCGAGGGTCTCGTCACAGGTGACGACCAGGTGTTCGTTGAGCATGCCCCATGATCGGTTGGGTGACCGGCTCACATGACCGGGCGCGCCAGCCGCTGTTTCGACACGGCGGATTTCACCCGTTCGTGGCGGAAGTCCTGCTCGTCGGTTCCCAGGGGTCGCGGGGTGCGACGGTCACTGAGCGACGGCGAGCCAGAAGAACTCGCGGGAGCCGAGAGTGATGGTGACGGTGCCGTCGATGCTGACGGTGGCCAGGACCGCGTTGCCGAAGACGTCAGACAAGACGCGGCCGGCGTCGACCGTGTCGGGCAGGGTGATCGTGGCCGAACGGGCGGTGGCGGCGAGGTTCGCCACGACGAGGACAGCGTCGTCTTTCGTCGACCGCAAGAAGGCGAGGACGGCGTCGTTGTCGCACTCGAGGATCGTGAAGTCGCCTTCGCCCAGGCACGGGTAGGTGCGGCGGACCGCGAGCATACCGTGCACCCAGTGCAGCAACGAGGCGGGCTGGGCGAGCTGGGCTTCGACGTTGACGTTGCCGTAGTGGTAGACCAAAGACTGCACCAGGGGAAGGTTGAGCTGGCCCGGGTCGGCTGTGGAGAAACCGGAGTTGCGGTCAGGGGTCCACTGCATGGGGGTGCGCACCGCGTCACGGTCGGGCAGCCAGATGTTGTCGCCCATTCCGATCTCGTCGCCGTAGTACAGGCACGGCGACCCGGGCAGCGACAGCAGCAGGGCGTGGGCGAGCTCGATCTCTTTGCGGTTGTTCTCCAGCAAGGGGGCCAGACGCCGACGGATACCGACGTTGGCGCGCATACGCGTGTCGGTGGCGTACCACCCGTACATCGCTGCGCGTTCCTCGGTGGAGACCATCTCCAAGGTCAGCTCGTCGTGGTTGCGCAAGAACGTCGACCACTGCCCGCCCGCAGGGATGTCAGGGGTGTCTTCGAGGATCTCGACGATAGCGTTGGCCCGTTGGTCGCGCAGGGCGTAGAAGATCCGCGGCATCACCGGGAAGTGGAAGCACATATGGCACTCGGGCTCTTTGTCGGTGCCGAAGTAGGGCACGACCTCCTCAGGCCACTGGTTGGCTTCGGCGAGCAGGATCCGGCCGGGGTACTCGTCGTCGACCATACGACGCAACGTGCGCAGGAACCCGTGGGTGTCGGGAAGGTTCTCGCAGTTGGTGCCCTCGGCCTCGAAAAGGTACGGTACAGCGTCCAGGCGGAACCCGTCGACGCCGAGGTTCAACCAGAACCGCGCGACGTCCATCATGGCGTGGCGCACTTTGGGGTTCTCGTAGTTGAGGTCCGGCTGGTGGCTGAAGAAACGGTGCCAAAAGTACTGCCGGCGCACCGGGTCGAGCGTCCAGTTCGACGTCTCGGTGTCCACGAAGATGATCCGGGCGTCAGGGTAGCGGGTGTTCTCGTCGGACCACACGTAGAAGTCCCCGTACGGGCCGTCGGGGTCTGAACGTGACGCCTGGAACCACGGGTGGGCGTCAGAGGTGTGGTTCATCACCATGTCGACGACGATCCGGATACCGCGGCGGTGGGCCTGCTCGATGAGCGAGGCGAAATCCGACATGGTGCCGTACTGGCTGCTCACGGCGTTGAAGTCGGAGATGTCGTATCCGCCGTCGCGCATGGGTGAGGAGTAGAACGGGGGCAGCCACAAACAGTCGATCCCCAGCCACTGCAGGTAGTCCAGCCGTGCGACGAGCCCGCGCAGGTCGCCGATGCCGTCACCACCAGAGTCGGAGAACGAGCGCAGCATCACCTCGTAGAACACAGCCCGGCGGTACCACTGCGGGTCCTTGGCCAGCCCCCCGGTGCTGACCGGGTCGACATGGGGCTGGCGGCGTGGGGGCAGGGCCGTCATACCCAGCGCAGGGGTTTTCGGCGGTGGTTGCATGACGCGCACCGGTGGCGCCGACCAACGGCCGACCGGAGGGTTCACGGGGCGCTCACCGTCATGACGTGGGCGCAGGTGGACTCAGGGGCCAGGCGCACGAAGTTGTCGGTCCACCACTCGTGGGAGTCGCCGGTCAGCTCGTCGATGACGGTCAGCCCGCGGTCAACAGGAAGGCCGAGGGACTGGAGGTCCAGGTGAACCCATCCTTCTTGGGTGTTCCACGGGTCGATGTTCACCACGGTGATGACCACGTCGCGCATCCCGGTCGCAGAGTGCTCAGGTGCCAGGTGGCGTGAGAAGCAGACCAGGTGGTCGTTGTCGGTGCTGTGCATACGCACGTTGCGCAGCTGGCGCAACGCAGGGTGGGCACGACGGATCTGGTTCAACCGCCCCAGGAGCAGCGCGATACCGAACTTGTCGCCCTCGGACCAGTCCCGCGGGCGGAACTCGTACTTCTCGTTGTCGATCTGCTCTTCGAAACCGGGTCTGGGGACGTTCTCCACCAGCTCGTACCCAGAGTAGATACCCCAGGTGGGCGCCCCGAGCGCGGCGAGGACGGCGCGCACCGCGAACGCGCCGACCCCACCGTGCTGCATGTAGGGGGTGAGGATGTCGTGGGTGGTCGGCCAGAAGCTGGGCCGCATCCAGGCGGCCTGGTCGCTCCCGACGGTCGTCAGGTACTCGTACAGCTCGTGCTTGGTGTTGCGCCACGAGAAATACGTGTACGACTGGTGGAACCCGCACTTGGCCAAGGTGAGCATCATCGCAGGGCGTGTGAACGCCTCAGACAAGAACAGCACGTCGGGGTGGTCGGTGTGCAGGTCTGCCAGGAGCTTTTGCCAGAAAGGCAGGGGTTTGGTGTGCGGGTTGTCCACCCGGAACGCGGTCACGCCGTGGGAGATCCACACGTCGAGGACCCGGCGGATCTCGCTGCGCAGCCCTTTGGGGTCGGCGTCGAAGTACAGCGGGTAGATGTCCTGGTACTTCTTCGGAGGGTTCTCTGCGTAGGCGATCGTCCCGTCGGCGCGGTGCGCGAACCACTGGGGGTGGTCTTTGACCCACGGGTGGTCCGGCGAGCACTGCAGCGCCAGGTCGAGAGCCACCTCCAGACCCAGCTCGCGGGCCCGGGCGACGAAATAGTCGAAATCCTCGAACGTCCCCAACGACGGTTCGATAGCGTCGTGCCCGCCGTCGGGAGAACCGATGGCGTACGGGGAGCCGGGGTCGCCGGGTTTGGCTTCGAGAGTGTTGTTACGGCCTTTGCGGAAAGTCGTCCCGATGGGGTGCACCGGGGTGAGGTACACGATGTCGAAACCCATCCCCGCGATCCGCGGCAGCTCTTCAGCAGCGGTGCGCAAGGTGCCTGACACCCACTGGCCGGTCTTCGGGTCGACATGCGCCCCAGCCGAGCGGGGGAACATCTCGTACCACGCCCCGGCCAGGGCCAGGGGGCGTTCGACCCGCAGCGGGTAGTCGGGAGACAAGGTGCGCCGGTCGCGCAACGGGTAGCGCACCATCACCGCGGGCACAGGCCCGGACATGAGCGCCCTGAAACGGTCCGTGGGCGCGACGTCATCGTCGGCCAGGGTACGGATCCCGGCGCGCAGCACGGCACGGGCGTCACGGTCGGGCGGGTCCATACCGCGCCGTCCAGCGGCCCGCTCCAGCACCACAGCGCCCTCGGCGCACATCAGGGCGGTGTCGATACCAGCGGGGATCTTGATCCCGGCGTCGTGGACCCACGTGCCCCACGGGTCCGACCAGCTCTCGACACGGAAGGTCCACTCGCCGACCGTGTCGGCCTGGACCATCGCCTCGTAGTGGTCCAGGCCGATACCGACCTCTTGCATACGGACCCGGCTGGCTTCGGTGCCGTCGGGGCGGACCAGCACAGCCTCGGCCGCGTACGCGTCGTGACCTTCTCGGAACACGGTGGCCCGCACGGGAAACACTTCCCCGACGGTCGACTTGGCGGGGAAGCGGCCTGCTTCGCTGACAGGCTGCACGTCCACCACAGGGATGCGGCCGACGGGCGCGTCAGGCGACGGGGCGCGTCGTGCCCGCTGGGGCGAGGTCTGGGGATCGGTGCTCACAAGACGAAACTAGCGGGATTTTGGCTCCGAGGTGCAGCTGTGCCTCATCGTGGCGCCAATATGTCTCACCGTGTTGCGTATACGCGCATGGACAGGGCTTCCATCGTGATCGGCTCGGCGTCAGGCACGTGCAGCGGACCGGCGTCGCGCTGGTCGTCGGGGTGCTCCCAGACCGAGTCCCACAGCAGCAGCCACGGGTCGCCGTCGGTGGTGGGCAGCACCACGTCCTCGGCGTTCAACGACCCGTTGAACACCACCAGGACGACATCGCGTGCCGACCCGGCGGTGCGGACCATCTGGAAGGTGCGCAGCGCAGGGTCGTGCCAGCGGGCGTGGTCGAACACGACCCCCGCCGGGTCGTACCACTCCAGGTCGGGCAGGCCCGAGGCCAGCGGTGCGCCGGTGTAGAAGCGTTCGGTGCGCAGCGCCGGGTGGTCGGCCCGCAGGGCGAGCAGGTATGTGGCCGTGGCCAGCAGGTCGTCGTGCCAGGGTTTGTGCTTCCAGTCCACCCAGGAGATCTTCGAGTCCTGGCAGTACGCGTTGTTGTTGCCGCGTTGGGTGCGGCCCATCTCGTCGCCGGCGACGATCATGGGTGTGCCGGCCGACAGCACCAGCGTGGCGAACAGGTTGCGCAGCGAACGCCGACGCAGGGGGGCGATATCGGCAGCGGGGGAGTCGGGCTGGACCGGGCCTTCCACCCCGTGGTTCCACGACTTGTTCTCCGAAGCGCCGTCGCGGTTGTGCTCGCCGTTGGCGTGGTTGTGCTTGTGGTCGTACGTGACCAGGTCGGCGAGGGTGAAACCGTCGTGGGCGGTGACATAGTTGACCGACGCGCCCGGTCCGCGCACCAGCGGCGGGTCGCCAGCGCCGAACAGGTCCACCGACCCTGCCAGGCGTGTGGCCAGCTCGCGTACCCGGTGGCCGGGCAGGCCGTGCGCGGCCCGGGAAGGGTCGGCCAGCCAGAACGAGCGCACCGAGTCGCGGAAACGGTCGTTCCACTCGCCGAACGGCAGGCCGAACTCGCCGGTCCGCCAGCCGCCGGGGCCCACGTCCCACGGTTCGGCGATGAGCTTCAACCCGTGCAGCGACGGGTCGGTGGCCGCCCCCACCAGGGTCGGGTGGTCGGGTGTGAACCCGTCCTCCCCGCGGCCCAGCGTCACCGCGAGGTCGAAGCGGAAACCGTCGACACCTGCGATATTGGCCCAGTAGCGCAGGGAGTCCAGCGTCATCCGGACCACCTCGGCGCGGCGGAAGTCCAAGGTGTTGCCGGTGCCGGTCACATCGGCGTAGGTGGCTGGGACGTTGGAGTCGTAGGCGTAGTACAGCGAGTTGTCCAGCCCCCGCCACGACAGGTGCTGGCCGCCTGGTCCGCCTTCGGCCGTGTGGTTGTACACCACGTCGAGCACGACCTCTAGGCCCGCCTCGTGCAAGGTGTGCACCATGGAGCGGAACTCGGCGAGCACCGCCGCCGGCCCGGCCGTACGTGCCGCCGCTGTCGCGTACGGCGCGTGCGGGGCGAAAAACCCGAGGGTGTTGTAGCCCCAGTAGTTCGTCAGGCCGCGGGCTGCCAGCTGCGGTTCGGACACCGAGGCGTGCACGGGCAGCAGCTCGACTGTGGTCACCCCCAGGCGCAGCAGGTGGTCGACGACCTTCGGGTGGGCCAGCCCGGCGTAGGTCCCACGCAGCTCGGGTTCGACGAACTGTGCCTGGCGGGTCAGGCCTGCCACGTGCGCCTCGTACACGACGGTCTGCGACCACGGTGTCCACGGCCGGTTCGACGCGGGGTCCGGGCCCTCGAGGGCGCCGGTGTCCACCACGACGCAGTGCGGGACCAAGGTGGCCGAGTCGCGCGGGTCGGCGGGGCCGAACATATCCCCGCGCAGCAGGGAGTCGACGGTGTGCCCGTAGGTCGCCGGACCGTAACGCAGCGTGCCGACCAGCCCCCGGGCGTACGGGTCGATGAGCAGCTTGGCCGGGTTGTACCTCAGCCCGTGCATCGGTTCCCACGGTCCGGCAGCACGCAGCCCGTAGCGCTGGCCAGGGTCGACCCCATCCACGTGTGCGGTGAACACACCATGGTGCGGGCCCGTGAGCCGGACTCGTCGTTCGGACCTGGCAGACCCTGCGGCGTCGAACAGGCACAGGTCCACACGGGTCGCATGCGGCGCGAGCACTGCGACGTCGACACCGTCGTCGACAGGGTGCACGCCCAGACGGGGCGGGGGCGTCGGTTGTTTCACGGGACCCATTGTGGCGTGCCGCACCCACACCGGCGAGGACCGGTCCGCTAGGCAGACGGTGGCCGGCCCCCGGCAGGGCGGTGGCATGGAGGGTAGCCTGCTGTACATACGCCGGACGCGAAGCGAGTGACGGGCCCTGTGCAGGGGTTCGACCCGCGGTCACCGCACAGCCGCGTACCAGGGCGCCGAGCACAACCGAGGAGTTGAGCATGGACAAGATCGTGGCTACGTCGGCGGCGGGGGTGGTGCTGCTGGCCCTGGCCGGGTGCTCCAACAGCGCAGACCAGACGCAGGGCACACCGGGCGCGACGAGCACCGTGTCGACCGCGGACGCGGCGTCGTGCATCGTCGGAGCGTGGTCGATGCCACTGGATCCTGGCTACGAGATAGACACGACGTTCGAGACCGACGGCACGTTCGTCTTCACCAGGGTCACCGTTGGTGCGCTCGGCACCGACGGCACCGAGTACCACCAGACCGAGACCGTCGAAGGTACCTACGAGGTCGTCCGCGACACGTTGACTGCGGAAGGGACCGCCAGCATCGCACTGGTGCGCACCTCAGACGGCGAGCAGTTCGGCGCTGAGGTCCTGGGCTCTGACCCAGGGCAGCTGCCTGTGTGGTTGGAGGCCGCACCCACGGCCGTCGCTTGCGACGGTGAGACGCTGGTGCTGACCACCACCGGGGTCCACGGGGACAGCCACGACGTCGAAGACTGGAAGTACCTGCGCAGCTGACGTGCGGGGGCACGCCCCCACAACCGGAGCACTACCCCACAGCATCGGCAGGCGCCGTGAACGTCATGCACGCGCCCGGTGTCATGGACCCCAGTCCCTGGCGGGTCCAGTGGGAGCGGTTCGCTCCCGACCCGTGGTCGTCCTCGTAGGGGTTTTTGCTGCCGAGGGAGGTGAACATGGTGATGATGCGCTGGCGGTCGTCGCCTGTCAGCCCCGCGGAGTCGGAGATGGAGTTCAAGAAGACGCCCGCCAGGCAGTCCGCCTGCAGCTCGAGACGGCGGCTCCACCCGAACGCGTCGGACTCGGTGTCGGCGGTGGCCTCCAAGACAGCGCCGCTGATCAAGATCATGGTGCGGTACTGCACTTCGTGCCCGAACTCGTGGGCCATCACAGCCTCGGCGACCAACCGCAGGTCGTTGCCGTCGAAGACTTCGACGAGGTCCTTGGCGTAGTAGATCTGCTGGTCCGCGGAGCAGTAGACGGCGTTGTGCATGGGAAGCTTGCCGCACGGAGACGTCACCTCGGTGGTGTACACGGTGACCGAGGGGTGCGGCAGCGTGAACCCGGCGCTGTTCACCGGTTCGATCCACGCGCCCATCAGACAGTTGACGAAGCTGTTGAGGTGATCCTCGATCACAGGCACAGAGGCACGGGCGAGGTCGATGTCAGCGACGGTGCACTCGGTGGGCGACAGGCTCTGGGAGTACAGCGGGCTGGACTCGAGGATCTTGTACACCTCGTCCATGGTCGTGGGCATAGGCGGCTCGTCGGGGTGCAGGTCCGGGGTGCCGTCGTACCTGGAGTGGTTGGTCGGCTGGGACGTCGGCCCTTGCGTCGGCCCACGCGTCGGCCGGGTCTCAGGGGTGCCTCCGGCCAGCGCGACCATGACAAACAGGACCAGTGGTCCGACGACGAAGATCATCAGCGCGAGCCCTACGACCACAGGCAGGACGGCGCTCTTCTTCTTCGGACCCGGAGGCCCGGCCCACGGGCCCGGCTGCCCTTGGTAGGGCTGCTGGGGGTACGCCTGGTACGGCTGCTGGGGGTAGGGCATCTGCGGCGGGGCCGGTCGTGGCAGTGGCGGTACCTGCCGCGGTGTCGGCGCAACCTGCCGCGGCGGGGGTCCGGGCTGGCGTGGCGGGGGTGTCGGCGCCACCTGCCGCGGCGGCGGTGCGGGCTGCGGTGGGTATGACGGCGCTGCCTGCCGCGGCGGGTACGACGGTGGTCCAGGCGGCGGCGGGTACGACGGAGGTTGCGTCGGGGGTAACGGCTGCCACCCCGGCCGGGCCTGGGCCCACCCCGGGGCGTAGCCAGGCTGCGCGACGGCCGAGGGGGAACCCCACGGAGCGGGTTGGCTCATGGGACAAGCGTAGCTTTTCGCCACGCACGTTTGGCGCGGATCGGCCATGCCGCTCCACTAACATGGGCATTTCAGACGTGACGAGGAGTTGGCAACATGTGGCGGGTGTTCGGGTTTGCGCTGGCTGGGGCTGTTGTGCTGGGTTGGGCCGCTCCGGCCCAGGCGGTGTGGGCTCCCGAGCCCCCAGCAGCCCAGGCGGTCGACATCCAGGCCACGCTCTCCCAGGAGGGCGTGCTGACGGTGGAGCAGACCTTCACCTTCGACACAGGCGCCCCAGCCACCTTGTCGCAGCAGGTCCCCCGGCACACCGACCGTGACGGGCGCCGGTACTCCTACGACCTGGACAAAGTCTCCGCGACGGTGGACGGCAAGGCCGCAACCGTGTCGCAGTCGCAGTCCGGCCAGGCGACCACGCTGTCGGTGGACGCCAAGGGCGCCACCACCGTCGTGGTCACCTACGAGGTCACAGGGACGACCACCTCCGCGCCCGACCACAAGATCGACTTCACCTGGCCGGTGCTGGACGGCCTGGACATCGACGTCACCTCCATCACCGGCACCGTCGAGGTACCCCCAGGCGGTATCACCTACGACTGCCGCGCAGGCGCCCCCGGGGCGCTGGGCAGCTGCGGCACCTTCGCCGGCGGCACCCACGACTCCAGGCCCCTGACGTTCACGCACAAGGGTCTGGTCGCCGGGCAGACGATCCAGGCCGGGGTGCTGTTCTCCGACAAGGCGATGCTGGTCGTCACCGAGCAGGCCAGCGACATCCGCACCTTCGCCGACTCGTTCACGCTCGGTGCTGTCGAGCTCGGGGTCATGGCTGGGGTCCTGCTCGTCGGCGGCGTGCTGCTGTTCTTGTGGTGGCGCCGGGTGCGCACCGGCGGCTACCAGGGCGTCCCCGTCCACGTGGCCAGCCTGACCTGCGACGACGGGGTCACCAGTCTGAAAGTCGAGGCGACGGGCCAGCCCGGTATGATCGGGACGCTCGTCGACCTGCAGGTCGACCCGGCTGACATCTTGGCCACGATCCTCGACCTCGCCCAGCGTGGGCACCTGCGGATCACCGAGCTGGAGACGACCACCTACGAGGCTCCCGACTGGACGTTCACCCGGCTGGAGTGCGACGACGAGCTCGTGGAGTACGAAAGCCTCCTGCTCGACGCCCTGACCACGTCAGAGGTGAAAGTCTCCGAGCTGTCCACGAGCGTGGGCGAATCCATCGCGGCGGTCCAGGCCGCTGTCTACGACGAGGTCTTGGCCGCGGGTTGGTTCTCCCGCCTGCCGTCGCAGCGGCCCAAGGCTGTGACGTGGGCCTGGGGCGGTATCGCTGCCGCGGTCGTCGTCGCAGGTGTCCTGGCGGCTGTGACCACCTTCGGCCTGGCTGGTCTGGCCCTCATCGCTGTGTCCGTGGTCGCCCTGGCTGTCGCCGCCCAGACCCTCGTGGTGACGCCCACCGGCGCCGCGGTGTACGCCGGCCTGGCCGACCTGTCGCGCGAGCTGCACACCTGCGAGATGAACGTCGAACCTGGCCGCGAGTACGAAGAGCTCTCCCGCATCCTGCCGTACGCGGTCGTCCTGGGTGGGTGGGACCGCTGGCTCGAGGCTGTCGTCGCCGCCGACGACGACCCCGACCCCGACTCCACCGACCTGAACTGGTACCACGCCCCCGCCGACTGGCATATGCGTCACCTGCCCGACTCCCTCGACTCGTTCATCACCGTCGTCACCGGCCGCCTGTTCGCCCGCACCTGAGGGTCGTCCAGGCCTGGTGCGATGATGAACCCATCTCAACGGTGGGTGGTGTGATGCGGGTGCTGGCGGCCCTGTCGGGCGGAGTGGACTCGGCGGTGGCGACGGCGCTGGCGCTCGAGGCGGGCCATGAGGTCACCGGGGTGCACCTGCGGCTGGCCAGTGGCTGTGGCGACGACGCCGCGGACGCCCAACAGGTCGCCGACGTCCTGGGTATTCCGTGCGAAGTGTGGGACCTGTCGGACGAGTTCGCCTCCACCGTCGTGGCGGACTTCCTCGGCGAGTACGCGGCGGGGTGCACCCCGAACCCGTGCGTACGGTGCAACGACCGGGTGAAGTTCGGCGTGCTGGTCACCCGGGCCCAAGCCTTGGGTTTCGACGCGGTGTGCACCGGCCACTACGCGCAGGTGACCACCAACGGCCAGATGGTGCTGCGCCGCTCCGCGTACCTGCCCAAGGACCAGTCGTACGTCCTGGCCGCCGCCGGTCCGGCCCGCCTGGCCCACGCGATGTTCCCCCTGGGCGAGACCGCCAGCAAAGACGAGGTCCGTGCCCTGGCCGCCGCCCGGGGCCTTCCGGTCGCCGCCAAACGCGACTCCCTCGACCTGTGCTTCGTCCCCGACGGAGACCTGCGTGGTTACTTGCGCAGAAACCTCGGCCCGGCCCCCGGCGAGATCGTCGAGACCGACGGCACAGTCGTCGGGCACCATGACGGCACCCACGGTTTCACCATCGGCCAGCGCCGCGGTCTGAGCATCGGCCGTCCCGCCGCCGACGGCCGCCCCCGCTACGTCGTGGCCCTCGACCCGATCCTGCGCCAGGTCGTCGTCGGCCCCGCCGAAGCCCTGGACGTCACCACGATCACCGCCACCACCCCCGTGTGGTTCACCGACGAGCCCGTGACCCGTTGCCTGGTGCAGGTCCGCGCCCACGCCGACCCCGTTCCCGCCGTCATCACCACAACCGCGACAACTATCGAGATCCACCTCGACGAGCCGTTGCGCGGCGTAGCCCCCGGCCAGTCCGCCGTCTGCTACGACGCCGACCGTGTCGTCGTCCAAGCCACCATCACCAGCACCGACCGAACCAGGCCAGGTGCTGTCGACAGCCCGACGGGAGTGGCCATGGTGTAGCTGTGGGTGCCACCGCACAATCCCGGGGCACCGGGAAGGCATGCGGCGCACTTTACCGGGACGCCATAGTTATGGCGGTCCCAGAACAAGATGTACGCCGTCTGCGGCACTGGGCGGGCACGTCGCGGCGTTGTCGTCGTCGGCCTCACCTCCAGTGAGGCTCTCCTCCTCCGCCTGGCGACGCACCCCCCCAGCACCACATCCGACGCACATCTTGTTCTGGGACCGCCATACCGAACCCGTCGGTGAGAAAGGCCCCTTGCTACACCGCGACGATGCGAACCTGGTCGCCGCACAGACGGCCCCAGTCGTCCGGGTCCGATGTGATGACCGTGACATGGCCAGCCTGGCGTAACGCCATCGCCGCCGCTGCGGCGTCGATAGCGTGCTGGTGCCCGTGCAGGCCCGCCTGGTGCAAGAGTTCGACTGCGGTGTCAGCGTCCTGCTCGGTCACCGGGACGACGGTCAGCCGCGACCGTGCCCACCGCATCCGGGCCCGGTTCGTCTTCGGGCCGGTCGCTTCGATGATCGTCAGCGCTGACACCAGCACCCGGGCGTTAGCACGCCGGGCAGACTCGACGCGGGCGACCATGGCTCTGTCTTGTCTGGCGAGCAGAGACAACGCCTGGCAGTCCAGCACGACCGACTGTGGTCCAGGAGTCATGCGCTGCGGCGTACTGGCCGGTCGGCGAACAGCTCAACTGTGGCTGCGGCGATCTCGGCTTCGGTCAGCGGTTCGTGGTCAGCCTCGTAGTCGGCGACGATCTCGCCCAGCCGTTCCATCGCAAGCTTGTGCTCCACCGCATCGGTCACGTAGGCCGAGATCCCGCGCCGACCAGCACGTGAACGCAGGTCAACGGCTGTCGCCTTGGGCAAAGACACCGAGATGTTCGTCGTGCCGGTGTCACGCTTGCTCGCGCCGGGCGTCATAGAACAGCAGTATAATACTTGAACTAGGAAAGCACCAGGATCCGACGAGACTCACCAAAAATGCCCGCGAGGCCGCTCCCGTGCCTCACGTAAGGATGCCCGCGAACGGGCGGCACCGTGTGGGGCATGGGAAGCGGGTTGTCGATGGCGGCAAGAGCAGAGGTC
>WRET01000042.1 GCA_009779195.1 Micrococcales bacterium | reverse complement strand
GGCGGCTCGTCCACCCCGATCTTGACCGACGCGCACCTGGACGTGCCGTTGGACTACGAGTCGGTCGCGCAGGCTGGGTCGATGCTCGGCACCCGCGCGCTGCAGGTCTTTGACCACACGACGTCGGTCGTGCGTGTGGCCACCCGGTGGCTGGAGTTCTACAAGCACGAGTCGTGCGGGAAGTGCACCCCGTGCCGGGAAGGTACGTCATGGCTGGTCAGGGTGCTCAAACGCCTGGAAGCCGGCAAAGGCCAGCCTGGGGACCTCGAGCTGCTCGACGAGCTGGCGGGCAACATCTTCGGCAAGGCGTTCTGCGCCTTGGGTGATGGTGCGGTCAGCCCGGTCACCTCAGGGCTGAAGTACTTCCGCGAGGAGTTCGAGGCAGGGATGCACACCCCGGCCGACGAGGTGTTCCCGCCTGAGCGCAGCACTTTGTTCGCCTACACCCCCCGTGGTCCGCGCGGGGCTGACCTGGCGGGAGACCACTGATGACCACCGCCCCCACCACCCCGAGGGCCGGCGTACCCCTGGTGCCTGCCGCACCAGTCGTCGACGCGCCCGCCCCGGCCGACACGGTGACGCTGACTGTCGACGGTCTGGAGATCACCGTCCCCAAAGGCACTTTGGTCATCCGGGCTGCCGAACAGCTGGGGATCGCGATCCCACGGTTCTGCGACCACCCGTTGCTGGCCCCTGTGGGTGCCTGCCGCCAGTGCATGGTGGAGGTCTGGGCACCAGGGCGTGACGGCAACCTCGCCAAGATGCCCAAACCGCAGCCCTCGTGCGCCATCGAGTGCACCAACGGGATGCAGGTGCGCACCCAGCACACCTCTGACGAGGCCGACACGGCACAGCGTGCTGTGATGGAGCTCATCTTGGCCAACCACCCGCTGGACTGCCCGATCTGCGACAAGGGTGGCGAGTGCCCTCTGCAGAACCAGGCTGTCTCCAACGGCAGGAGCGACTCGCGCCTGCTGGGCGGCAAACGTGACTACGAGAAGCCGGTCAACGTCTCGGCCCAGATCCTGCTGGACCGCGAACGGTGCGTGCTGTGCCAGCGGTGCACCCGCTTCTGCGAGCAGGTCGCCGGCGACAAGTTCGTCGACCTGCAGATGCGTGGTGCCCGCCAGCAGATCGGTGGGTTCGACACGAGGCTGCTGGACTTCGCCGGCCAGGCGCCGGTCGCTTCGGCCGACGCCACCGGCGGTGAGTTCGCCTCGTACTTCTCGGGCAACACTGTGCAGATCTGCCCGGTCGGCGCGTTGACGTCAGCGTCGTACCGTTTCCGGTCACGTCCGTTCGACCTGGTCTCGACCCCGTCGGTCGCCGAGCACGACGCTATGGGCTCGGCGATCCGTATCGACCACCGCCGCGGCAAGGTCCTGCGGCGCCTGGCCGGTGACGACCAGCAGGTCAACACCGAGTGGCTGACCGACAAGGACCGTTTCGCCTTCCGCTGGCAGGACGCCGAGGACCGTATCACCACCCCGATGGTGCGCCGCGACGGCCAGCTCGTCGCGGTCAGCTGGCTCGAAGCCCTGGAGACCGCAGCCGAAGGGCTGCGCAAGGCGATGGGTTCAGGCGGTGTGGGTGTGCTGCCCGGTGGGCGCCTGACCTTGGAAGACGCTTACGCGTACTCCAAGTTCGCCCGGGTGGTGCTCGGTACCAACGACATCGACCACCGTGCGCGGGTGGTCAGCGACGAAGAGACCGCGTTCTTGGCCAACCAGGTGGCTGGCAGCCCGATGGACGTGACGTTCACCGACCTGGTGGCTGCGCCGCATGTCGTGCTCGTCGGGTTCGAACCCGAGGACGAGGGCGGGATCTTCTTCTTGCGCCTGCGCGAGAAGGTGCGGGCCGGGTCGATGACCGTGACGCAGGTCGCCGCGGCCGCCAGCCCCGGTGCGCGACGCCTGTCCGCGACGTTGGTCCCCGCGGCTCCTGGTACTGAGGCTGAGCTGCTCGACGGTGCCGTCGCTGGCGCTGACAACCCCGCGCTGGCCCTGCTGGCCGAACGCGCGGCGGCAGATGGTGCGGTCATCGTCGTCGGCGAACGCCTCGCCGGGTCGCCTGGCGCTCTGTCTGCGGCTGTCCGGTTGGCCAGACGCTCAGGTGCGCTGCTGGCCTGGGTCCCGCGCCGTGCTGGTGAGCGTGGTGCGGTCGAGGCTGGGACGCTGCCGAACCTGCTGCCCGGCGGACGCCCGGCGGGCGAGGGCGAGGCGTGGGACGAGATGGCCGAGGTCTGGGGTGCGACGAACGCCCCCCAGCGTGCAGGCCGTCCGGTCAACGAGATCCTCGTGGCCGCCTGGGGCTCAGAGCTCGGCGGACTGCTCGTCGGCGGTGTCGACCCTGGTGACCTGCCCGATCCCGCTGCCGTGCGCAACGCGCTCGACGAGGTCGGGTTCCTGGTCTCGCTGGAGGTACGGCACTCGCAGGTGACCGCCCGGGCCGACGTGGTGCTCCCCGTGGCGCCACCTGCGGAGAAACCGGGGACGTTCGTCAACTGGGAAGGTCGTCCGCGGCCGTTCGCCCAGGCCCTGGTCTCTACGCAGGCCTCCGACCACCGGGTGCTGGACCGTCTGGCCACGGCGATGGGCTGCCGGCTCGGTCTGGCCACGCTCACCGCGGTCCACGACGAGCTGGACCGTCTTGGTGGCTGGCGCGGTGCCAAGGTCGCCGCCCCCGACGTACCGGCCCCGACACCACCGACGGTGGCCGCCGGGCACGCGGTGCTCGCCTCGTGGCGGCTCCTGCTGGACGCTGGGCGCGGTCAAGACGGTGAGGACTTCCTCGCCCGGACCGCCCGGAGCACCACTGCCTGGGTCTCGGCGGCCACCGCCGCAGCCCTGGGCGACCCGGAAGAGGTGAAAGTGAGCACAGAGCGCGGTTGCGTGACCGTGCCGGTCGAGGTGGTCGACATGGCCGACCACGTCGTGTGGTTGCCGACCAACGCCCGCGACTGCCAGGTCTACGAGAACCTGGTCGCTGTCGCTGGTGACGTCGTCGAGATCGCCGGTTCCGACGAGGAGGTGCAGGTATGAGCGCCGTCGCATATGTCGCTGCGGACTTCAGCAACGACGTCCACTGGTGGGTCCCCTTGCTCAAAGGGGTGTTCATCTTGGTCCTGGTGCTGACCAGCGTCATCGTGGCGATCTGGTTCGAGCGCAAGGTCGTGGCCAAGATGCAGCTGCGGCCCGGCCCGAACGTCCACGGTCCGATGGGTCTTCTGCAGTCCACTGCCGACGCCATCAAGCTGCTGGTCAAGGAGGAGATCTCCGTCAAGGCGGCTGACCGGCTGGTCTACCTGATCGCCCCGGTGATCGCGGTGTTCTCCGCGTTCCTCACCTTGGCGGTCATCCCGATGGCCGGGGAGGTCTCGGTCTTCGGGTTCCGCACCCCGCTGCAGATGACCGACTTCCCGGTCGCTGTGCTGTACATCTTGGCCTGCACGTCGGTGGGTGTGTACGGGATGGTGCTCGGAGGTTGGGCGTCAGGGTCCACGTACCCGCTGCTGGGTTCGGTGCGGTCCACCGCCCAGGTCATCAGCTACGAGCTGGCCATGGGCCTGTCCCTGGTCTCGGTGTTCGTGCTGGCAGGGTCGATGTCCACCTCGGAGATCGTCGACGCCCAGTACCGCGACAAGTGGTTCGTGGTCGCGCTGCCGCTGGCGTTCATCTTGTACGTGGTCGCCATGATCGGTGAGGTCAACCGGTTGCCGTTCGACCTGCCCGAGGCTGAGGGCGAGCTGGTGGCTGGCTACATGACCGAGTACTCGGCCATGAAGTTCGCCTGGTTCTACCTGGCCGAGTACATCAACATGCTCAACGTCTCGGCGGTAGCCACCACCTTGTTCCTCGGCGGTTGGCACACGCCGATCCCGCTGAACTACCTGGGGGTGCCCGACTCGGGCTACTGGGGCTTCCTGTGGTTCCTGCTCAAGGTCTGGTCGATCATGTTCTTCTTCGTCTGGGTCCGCGGCACGCTGCTGCGCTTCCGGTACGACCAGTTCATGAACCTGGGCTGGAAGGTGCTCATCCCCACAGCCCTGGCCTGGCTGTTCGGCGTGGCCATGATCCGTGCGGTCGGCGAGTTCACCGACATCTCGACCGGCTACATGCTGCTCGTCCTCGCCGGGCTCCTGCTGGTGTTCGCGGCGCTGTCCTTCCTCATCCCAGAGAAGAAAGCACCACCTCCAAAGCCTGGAGGAGAGTTCGACCCGTTTGCGGACGGGTTCCCGGTGCCGCCCATGCCCGGCCAGACCCTGCCGCCGTCACCACGACGGCTGCGGGCGATGGCCGCCGCTGGTGCGGTGATCGAACCTGACGCGGCCCAGACTGAGGAGACCGACCGTGACTGAGCAGAGCCCCGCTCCGCCGACACCGGACCAGATGCCCGGGTACGCCTCGCAGATCCCCCAGCGCAACATCCTGGCGGCGCTCTTCGCCCCGGTCGCCGGGTTCGGGGTGTCGCTGAGCAACATGTTCAAGCCGATGGTGACCGAGCAGTACCCGCGCGAGCCGGCCAACGTCAAACCCCGGTTCCACGGGCGCCACCAGCTCAACCGCTACCCCGACGGGCTGGAGAAGTGCATCGGGTGCGAGCTGTGCGCCTGGGCCTGCCCGGCCGACGCGATCTACGTCGAGGCCGGCGACAACACCCCCGACGCGCAGTACTCGCCGGGGGAGCGGTACGGCATGGTCTACCAGGTCAACTACCTGCGCTGCATCTTGTGCGGGATGTGCACCGAAGCCTGCCCGACCCGGGCGCTGACCATGACCAACGACTTCGAGCTCGCCGGCCCCACCCGGGCCGGGCTGATCTGGGAGAAACAGGACCTGCTCGTCGGCCTGTCGTCGGGGATGCTCGCCCCGCCGCACCCTATGGTCGCCGGGACCAAGGACACCGAGTACTACCGTGGCGAGGTCACCGAGGCGACCGACGCCCAGCGTGACTGGGTGCGCGAGAACCGCCCTGACGACCCGTCGCTGGACGGCACGCGCGCGGGGCTGGCCAAGGCGGCGCCTGTGGGCGCCACCCGCGCAGCACAGCAGAAGATCACGGCCGGGGCACGTCGCGAAGGAGGTGCGCGGTGATCACGACGATGTCAGCAGTGGCGGCCACGCTGACCGACATGGGTGAGGCTTCCACCGGTGAAGCCATCTTGTTCTGGGTGTTCGCCCCGGTGATGGTCGTGGCCTCCCTCGGGCTGCTGCTCGCCCGCAAGGCGGTGCACGCAGCGCTGTCGGTGATCACGGTCATGATCGCCCTGGCGTTCTTGTACGTCGCCCAGGACGCACCGTTCCTCGGTGTGGTCCAGGTGGTCGTGTACACCGGCGCGATCATGATGCTGTTCTTGTTCGTCCTCATGCTCGTGGGTGTGGACTCCTCCGACTCCCTGGTCGAGACGATCAAAGGCCAGCGTGGTGTCGCCGTGGTCGGCGGGCTGGGTCTGGTGGCTGTGCTCGCCGGGGTGGTCGTCACCGCGACGCCCAAGGTTCCCGAGGGCCTGGACGTGGCGAACGGGTCGACGAAAGATTCGACGAACCCCGAAGAGCTGGCCGCGATCATCTTCGGCCACTACGCCTTCTCTCTGGAGGTCGTCGGGGCGTTGCTGGTCACCGCTGCGCTGGGCGCCTTGGTGCTCACCCACCGCGAACGGCTGGTGCCCAAGCGGGACCAGAAGGCTCGTGTCGAGGCCCGCGTGAAAGCCCTGGCCGAAGGCGGCACACTGACGCCGCTGTCGGCGCCGGGTGTGTACGCCCGGCACAACGCCATGGACGTGCCCGCCCTCGGCCCCGACGGCGAGCCGTTGGAGGTCTCGGTCAACCGGGTGCTCAAGGTCCGTGGCCAAGAGGCTGACGCCGACGAGTACGCCGCCAGGGTCGACCGGGTCCTGGCAGGTGGGTGGGCTCACGGCGAGCTGGAGGCCGCCGAGCCCGACACCGATGGCGACGACGACACGAGCGAGGAGGCGGACCAGTGAACCTCATGAACTACCTGGTGCTGTCGACGATCCTGTTCTCCGTGGGTGCGACCACGGTGCTGGTACGTCGCAACGCGATCATCGCCTTCATGGGTGTCGAGATGATGCTCAACGCGACGAACCTGGCCCTGGTCACCTTCGCCCGGATCAACGGCAACCTGCACGGGCAGGTGCTGGCGTTCTTCGTCATGGTCGTGGC
The DNA here is from genome assembly GCA_009779195.1 of Micrococcales bacterium. Lineage (GTDB taxonomy): Bacteria > Actinomycetota > Actinomycetes > Actinomycetales > Cellulomonadaceae > Cellulomonas. The sequence continues at coordinate 23,834 of WRET01000042.1, read as the reverse complement.
GGCGGCGGAAGTCGTCGTCGGCCTGGCGATCATCGTGGCGATCTACCGCACTCGACGTTCGGCGTCGATCGATGACGTGAACCTGCTCAAGGACGTGAGGGACCCCGCGTGACCACGCTCACCTTGTTCGCAGCCGTGCCGGGTGCTGAGGCGGCCGAGACCGTCAAGGCGACCGGCCCCGCGTCAGCTGCTCTGTGGCTGATCCTGCTCCCGGCCTTGTCCGCCGCGCTCTTGCTGCTCTTGGGCCGCCGCGCCGACCGTTGGGGCCACCTGCTCGGGGTGGTCGCCCCGGTCGCCTCGTGCGTCCTGGGGTTCGTCATCGCGATCCAGCTGCTCGGGCTGGACTCCAGCGAGCGGCTCCAGCACGTCGACGTGGGGTCGTGGATCGACGCCGGGGCGCTGAACCTGCGCTTCGGGCTGCTGGTCGACCCGCTGTCGGTGACGTTCGTGATGCTCATCACGTTCGTCGGGTCGCTCATCCACATCTACTCCGTGGCCTACATGGAGCACGACATCAACCGGCGCAGGTTCTTCGCCTACCTCAACCTGTTCGTCGCGGCGATGCTCACCCTCGTCCTGGCGGACTCCTTCCTGCTGCTGTTCTTCGGCTGGGAAGGTGTCGGTCTGGCCTCGTACCTGCTCATCGGGTTCTGGAACCACGAGGTGGACCACGGCCACAAGGTCGGCGGCGCCACCGCGATGGAGAACTCGGTCGCCTCGAAGAAGGCGTTCGTCGCCAACCGCGTCGGCGACCTGGGCATGATCGTGGCCATGGGGCTGCTTTTCGCCCAGCTGGGCACCGTGGCGTTCCACGGACGGCCCGGCACCCACGAGGCTGGGGTGTTCGACCTGGTCGGGCACGGTGACCTGTCGACGGCGATGGCCACGGGTATCGGCCTGATGCTCTTGCTGGCCGCCTGCGGTAAGTCGGCGCAGTTCCCGTTGCAGTCCTGGCTGGGTGACGCCATGGCTGGCCCCACACCGGTGTCCGCGCTCATCCACGCGGCCACGATGGTGACCGCGGGTGTCTACCTCGTCGTACGCTCCCAGCCGTTGTTCGACCAAGCGCCCAACGCGCGGCTGGTGGTGGCGATCGTCGGTGCGGTCACGTTGCTCTACGGAGCGATCGTCGGTTGCGCCAAGGACGACATCAAGAAGGCTCTGGCTGCCTCCACCATGTCCCAGATCGGGTACATGATGCTCGCCGCCGGGCTCGGCCCGGTGGGGTACGCCATCGCGATCGTCCACCTGGTCGGCCACGGCTTCTTCAAAGCCGGGATGTTCCTGGGAGCAGGGTCGGTCATGCACGCCATGGACGACGAGGTCAACATGCGTAAGTTCGGCAACCTGGGCCGCAGGATGATGTTCACCTACGTCACCTTCGGGATGGGCTGGTTGGCGATCATCGGGTTCCCCGGCCTGACCGGGTTCTTCACCAAGGACTCGATCATCGAGGCCGCGTTCAGCTCCAACGCGTACGAGCAGAGCTGGCAGCCGTACGTGTTCGGCACCGTGACCATGGTCGGTGCGGCCCTGACCGCGTTCTACATGTCCCGCCTGTTCTTCATGACCTTCGAGGGCCGAGCCCGTTGGGAGCCGGGGACCCACCCGCACGAGTCGCCACGGTTGATGACCTGGCCGATGGTCGTGCTGGCAGTCGGGTCGCTCGGTTTCGGTGCCTTCTTCGGCAAGATGCCGTGGTCGCACTGGAATGGCCGTCTGTCTGACTGGCTGGCACCGTCGGTCGGTCACCCGCACGAGCACGCCACCCCGGTGGTCGCCTGGCCGATCATCACCTTCGGGACCATGATCCTCGTGGGTCTGGCCCTGTGGCTGGCGTGGACACGGTTCGGCTCGCGTGCGGCACAGGTGCCGCGCGAGGCGCCACCGGCCAGCCCGCTCGTCGTGGCGGCCCGCAAGGACCTGTACCAGGACGAGGTCAACAACGGCCTGTTGGTGATCCCTGGTACCTACGCCACACGGGCCCTGGTGTTCACCGACGGTGTCGTGGTCGACGGAGCCGTGCGGGGCGTGGCCCGCGGTGCGGTCGCTGTCGGCGACCAGGCCCGACGACCACAGACCGGCTTCGTGCGGCAGTACGCCGCGACGATGGCCATCGGAGTCGTCGTGCTCATCATCATCGTCCTGGCCGCGCAGATCATCTGAGGAGAGTAAGAAGATGGCTGACTTTCCCTGGCTGACGGTCCTGCTGGTGGTACCGCTCGTCGGTGCTGCTGTGCTGTTCGCACCGACACCGGCGCGCAACTGGGCGCGCCAGATCGCCCTGGGTTTCTCCCTCGTCGAGCTCGCCCTGGTCGGCTGTGCCGTGTGGGCGTTCGACACAGGCACCGCTGGGCTCCAGCAGCTGACCGAGACGCACTCGTGGATCGCCAAGCTCGGCGTCTCCTACGCCTTGGGCGTCGACGGCGTAGCCCTGGCGCTGATCGCCATGTCGGTCCTGCTGGTGCCTCTGGTCGTCTTGGCGGCCTGGCGCGAGCAGGGTTCCGACCGGCGTTCGACCGGTGACTTGAGCCGCTACCTGGGCTGGGCCCTGGTGCTGGAGACCTTCATGGTCGGCGTGTTCGCCGCCCGTGACGTGTTCTTCTTCTACCTGCTGTTCGAGGCCATGCTCATCCCGGTCTACTTCATGATCGGCAGCTACGGCGGTGACCCGGCACGCAGGCGGCGCGCAGCGCTGAAGTTCCTGCTGTACTCCCTGGTCGGTGGGCTCATCATGCTGGTGGGCGTGGTCTACCTGGGTATGGCTGGCCCCGACGGCAAGGAACGCTTCCTCACCGACAGCCTCACCGGGCTCGTCGGCGACGCAGGTCCGCTGAACATCACCGAGGGCCGCTGGCTGTTCTTGTCGTTCTTCATCGCTTTCGCGATCAAGGCCCCGATGTTCCCGGTGCACACCTGGTTGCCGGACGCTGCCGAGCAGGCCCCTGCAGGCACGTCCGCGCTGCTGGTGGGTGTGCTGGACAAGGTCGGCACCTTCGGGATGCTCACCTTGTGCCTGCCGCTGTTCCCCGAGGCGTCCCAGTGGGCCGCACCGGTGATCATCGTGCTGGCTGTGGTGTCGGTGGTCTACGGAGCGCTGCTGGCCATCGGCCAGCAGAACATGTTCCGCCTGGTCGCGTACACCTCGGTGTCACACTTCGGGTTCATCGTCTTGGGTATCTTCGCGATCTTCCCGCTGGCCGCCGACACAGGCGGCACCCCGGTGGCTGGGTCGTCGTTCTACATGGTCAACCACGGGTTGTCGACGGGTGCGCTGTTCTTGCTCGTGGGCTTCTTGGTGGCGCGGCGCGGGTCGCCGCTCATCGCGGACTTCGGTGGCCTGACCAAGGTGGCCCCGGTGCTCGCCGGGCTGTTCATGGTGGTCGGCCTCTCGGCGCTGTCGCTGCCGGGTCTGTCGACCTTCGTCTCAGAGTTCCTGGTGCTGGTGGGCACGTTCGCCCAGCACCCGGTCCCGGCGATCATCGCATCGTCCGGTGTGGTGCTCGCTGCGGTCTACATCTTGTGGATGTACCAGAGGGTGTTCACCGGTGGCGTGCCGGACAACACACCCGAGCAGGACGAGCGTGGCCTGCCGCCACTGGCTGGTCTGCGCGACGTCCGCGCTGTCGAACGCTGGGCGATCGTCCCGCTCATCGCGGTCATGCTGGTGCTCGGCTTCTGGCCGCGCCCAGCCCTGGACCTGGTCCGCCCGCCAGCGGAGCAGACGGTCTCGACGTTGAGTGACGTCCTCGTGGATGCGGAGGCTGGCAAGTGACTGGGTTCGACACACCACAGGTCGACTGGGCGCTGGTCGCACCTGTGCTCATCGTGCTCGGCGCCGCTGTCGTCGGGGTGCTCCTGGAGGCGTTCGTGCCGGCTGCTGCCCGGCGCGTCGCCCAGCTGGGGGTGTCCGTCACCGCTTCTGTCGCGGCGCTCGGCGCCATCGGGTGGTCGTGGCACCGGCTCAACGGCATCGACGGCACAGCGCTGTACGCCATGGTGACCCCTGACTCGCTCACCGGGTTCGCCGCCCCGCTCGGCGCGTTGGTCGTCGACGGGATGACGCTGGTGTCGCAGGCGATCGTCGTCGTCGTGGCCTTGCTGTCGGTGCTCGTCATGGCCGACCGGACCGCGTCGCGAGAAGACGCGTTCACGCCCATGGTCTCGGCTGTGCCCGGCTCGCAGTACGAACAGCTGGCCACCAGCCGCCGGATGCAGCAGACCGAGGTGTACCCCCTGGTCCTGTTCGCCACCGGCGGGATGATGGTCTTCAGCGCCACTGCGGACCTGCTGACCATGTTCGTGGCCCTGGAAGTGCTGTCGCTGCCGCTGTACCTGCTGTCGGGGATGGCGCGCCGGCGTCGGCTCCAGTCGCAGGAAGCGTCGCTGAAGTACTTCCTGCTCGGGTCGTTCGCCTCAGCGCTGTTCATCTTCGGCGCAGCGCTCATCTACGGCTCGACAGGCAGCCTGAGCTTCACCGAGATCGCTGCGGCGACCGTGAGCCCCAACGGGCTGGAAAAGCTGCTGCTCGTCGGTGTGCTGCTGCTCATGGTCGGGCTGTTCTTCAAGGTCGGCGCGGTGCCGTTCCACCTGTGGACCCCCGACGTCTACCAAGGCGCACCCACCCCGATCACCGGGTTCATGGCCGCAGGGACGAAGGTCGCCGCGTTCGTGGCCCTGGTGCGTGTGGTCTACGTCATGCTGCCTGGTATGGGCTGGGACCTTGCGGTGTTGGTGTGGACCGTGGCTATCGCCACGATGGTCGTCGGCTCGGTCGCTGTGCTCGTCCAGAACGACATCAAACGGCTGCTGGCGTACTCGTCGGTCGCGCACGCTGGGTTCGTCCTGACGGCTGTGGCCGCCGGGTGGGGCACAGGCGACAAGACCGACGGCCCGTGGGCGGTGCTGGTCTACCTGCTGGCCTACGCACTGGCGACAGTGGGCGCGTTCACCATCGTGGCGTTGGTGCGCGAACGGTCGGCTGACGGTGGGACCACCGGCGAGGCCACGGCTCTGAGCCAGTGGGCTGGCCTGGGCCGCACCAACCCGGTGATCGCCGGGTGCTTCACAGTGTTCTTGCTGTCGTTCGCCGGTATCCCGCTGACCGCTGGTTTCGTCGGCAAGTTCGCGGTGTTCGCCGCTGCGGTCCAGGCTGGCGCCTGGCCGCTGGCGCTCGTCGGTGTGCTTGCCTCGGCAGTGGCCGCCTTCGCGTACTTCAAGGTCATCGTGCTCATGTACTTCCCGGGGCGTGACGCGAAGGTCGAAGACGCCGAGATCAACACAGGTGCTGGTGGCGCCACTGTGACCATGGCGCGCCCCAAGGCCGCGACGGTCGTGGCGACCCAGGGCTGGGCCGCTGTGACCATCGGGGTGTGCGCGTTGCTCAGCGTGCTCCTGGGGATCTTGCCGGGTGGTGTCCTGACCGCGATCAACAACATCTTGCTGTGAGACTCTGGCGCGCAACTGCGGTCGGTCCGCTAGGTTCGTGTCCGTGACACGCGTCGCCAGTATCCCACTCGACGACGAGGCTCTCGCCCGCCGCCTCGAGCACCAGCTCGCGGTCGTCGAGACGCGTCTGCACGCCACCGTGGCCCAGGCTGACCGGCTCGCCGACGACGCGTCGCGGCACCTGGTCGACGCTGGCGGCAAACGGTTGCGCCCTGCGCTCACCCTGCTCGCCTCCGAGCTGGGTGAGGCTGGGCCGCAGGTCGTCGAAGCAGCCGTCGCTGTCGAGCTGACCCACCTGGCCTCGCTGTACCACGACGACGTCATGGACTCTGCGCCCCTGCGCCGCGGAGCCCCTTCGGCGCACGAGGTGTGGGGTAACACGGTGGCGATCCTCACCGGCGACCTGCTGTTCGCCCGTGCGTCGGCCACTGTGGCGGGCCTGGGCCCCGAGGCAGTGCTCATCCACGCCGAGACTTTCGAACGGCTGTGCCTGGGACAGCTCGCCGAGACCGTCGGGCCGCGTGACGGCGACGACCCGATCGAGCACTACCTGCAGGTGCTGTCGGACAAGACCGCGTCGCTCGTGGGAACCTCAGCGCGTTACGGGGCGATGTTCGCCGGGTGCGACGAGCAGACCGTCGCGCTCCTGGCTGCTTTCGGCGAACGTGTCGGTGTGGCGTTCCAGCTTGCCGACGACTACATCGACCTGGTCTCCGACGGTGCCCTGACAGGAAAGACACCCGGCACCGACCTGCGTGAAGGCGTGGCGACCATGCCGGTGCTGCTCTTGCGCGCCCTGGTGGATTCTGGTGCGTGCACCGCAGCCGACCGGGCCCTCCTGGACCGCCTGTCAGGCGACCTGTCATCCGACACCGCCCTGGCCGACGCGGTCGCCGCCCTGGGTGAGCACCCCGTGGTCGAGCAGACCCGGGCCCGCTCCGGCGCCATGGCAGCCGAGGCTGTCGCCATGCTTGACCCTCTGCCCAAGGGCCCCGCCAAAGACGCCCTCGTCTCCTTCGCCCGGGTCCTCGTCGACCGCGAGGCCTGAGCGCCCCAGCGGGACAGGAGAACGAGCGAGACTGCAAGGGGCCTTTTCGACCACGATGACGCAGCCGGGCACGGCCGGGCACAGTTACCGCTGGGGTGAAAACGAGAACCGGCGGATGTGCCGGTTTATGCCGTTTTGTCCCCACGGCCAGGCGTGAGCGGTCAACCTGTCGTTCCTGCTGGTCGAATACCCGCGGTGGCGCGAACGGACGAATCATAGAAACATCACCCCAACAGCTCAGCTTCACTCGTCTGGCGGCCGATGTTCTGGTCAGAGTCCGGAGCGACGAGGGAAGGTGACAAATGGTGACGACGAGCCAGACCCACAAGGACGTACCCGTGCTGGTACGTCCAGCCGAGGTTGCCCCGATCGCGCCGCGTCTGGCTGCCCTGGCGGTAGACCAGGTGCTGGTGCTCGTGGGCGCAGGTTTCGTCATGAGTTTGTGGTCGCTGGCCGCAGGAAACTGGATCGCAGCGTTCTGGGTCACCGCGGCACTGATCGAAACGGTCCAGATCTTCTACGAAGCCATCACCGGTGCGACCCTCGGAGGCTGGGTCGCGCGTGTGCGCACCGTCTCTGCGTCGACCAAGTGGCCTGCGGGGCTTATCGCCGTGGTCATCCGGCGGCTCGTGCTCACCGCCGCCGGGGTTGTCGTCCCCGTGGTCGGGGCCTACGTGGTGGCTGGTTCAGGCTACTGGAGCCCCAACGCCACCCGCCGCGGCTGGCACGACTGGGCCGCTGACACCCTCGTCTTGTGCGACTGGGCAGTACCCGACCGACAAGCACGTATGGAAGAAACAGCCCGTCGTGCTGCGGCCCGGCGTGTGGCCGAAGGTGACACCGACAAGTGCGAACCCGTCACGGTCGACATCGCTGGGACGTTCGACGAGGACGAGTCCACTGTCGAGGTCGTCCCGCACCCGACCAACGGTGTGCCGGTCGTCGAACCCGAGGACCAAGCCGGACCGCCCCTGCTGTCCAACGGCCCCAAGGACGAGTCCCGCTACCCCGGCGCCCGCCACCGTGCCACCACCCTGGGGCTGGGACGTCCACGTGGCTCACGCCCCTCAGGCCGCCACCGCGAACCTGAAGCCGCCCCGTCGTGGAACCCCCGCCCCGTGTGGCCCCCGCTGGTCGACGACGTCGAGCTGACCCGCATGTCCGTCAACGACGTCCTGCGCGACGGTATGCGCCTGGTGTTCGACTCCGGCACACGGGTAGACGTCGTGGGCCACGGTGTCGTCGGACGAGACCTCACCGGTGTGCTGCCTCCACCAGCGCACCCAGTGGTTATCGACGACCCGCAGCGCACCGTCTCGCGGGTGCACTTCCAGTTCGGGATCGAACCCGGGCGCCCCGCCCTGTGGGTGATGGACGAAAGCTCCACCAACGGCACGATCTTGATCCGTCCCGACGGTGGCGCACGTGTGCTGCCACCCGGGGTGCGGGCCGTCATCGGCGCAGGCTGGCAGGTCCGCTTCGGCGAACGTGCCGCCGTGGTCGAAGCCGTCGAACCCCGGCCTGACCGCCCCAACGTCCAGGTGTGCGAAGAGGTCAACGTCGCCGCAGTGTGAAACGCCGCGCGCCGTCGGTGTGTCGTGCATCGACACGACAAGGTGTTGGAACGTTGGGGGCGTCGGCGACGTTGTCCCAGGGCGAAGGAGGATGTGATGGCCGGCTCTCACCACAACGTGGCGAAGACGGCCCTACTGTTCGCCACCTTGTGGGCCCTGTTGCTCGCAGTGGCCTGGATGGCAGGAGGCGGCACAGGCCGTTTCTTGTGGTTGTCCGCCTCCGTGGGCCTTGCCCTGACGGCCTACAGCCTGTGGAACAGTGACAAGATCGCCATCCGCGCCATGCGTGCCCGGCCCGTCTCCGAGCTCGAGCAGCCCGTGATGTACCAAGCGGTGCGCGAGCTGTCCACAGCCGCCCGCCAACCCATGCCACGGCTGTACGTCTCGCCGACCATGGCCCCCAACGCCTTCGCCACCGGCCGGTCGCCAACCAACGCCGCTGTGTGCTGCACCGAAGGTATCTTGCAGCTGCTGGACGCCCGTGAGCTGCGTGGAGTCCTGGGCCACGAGCTCGCCCACGTGCACAACCGAGACACCCTCAGCTCGTCAGTCGCCGCAGCCGTCGCCGCGATGATCACCGCCGTCGTGCAGTTCCTGCTGCTGTTCACCACCGGCTCCGGACGTCGCCCCCTCAACCCCGTCGCCGCCCTCGCCACGGTCGTCCTAGCCCCCATGGCCGCCATGACCATCCAGATGGCCATCAGCCGCACCCGTGAGTACGACGCCGACGCCACCGCCGTCGACCTCACCGCAGACCCCTTGGCCCTCGCCGACGCCCTGCGCAAGATCGACACCGCCGCCCAAGCCCGCCCCCTACCCGCCGACCAACAGCTCATCGACGTCTCGCACCTCATGATCGCCAACCCCTTCGCCGACGCCGGCCTCTCCCGCCTCTTCGCCACCCACCCCCCCATGGACGACCGCATCGCCCGCCTAGAAGCCATGGCCCCCCGCAGGTGAGCCCGTCAACCCCCACACCGACGACCGGCCCCAGCCGGTCGACCAGGGGCCCGGGGCCGTTGGCACCGGCGGGCGCAGTGGTGCACCAGACCTCTCGGCTCACCAGCGAGACAGTGGGGACGGTTCCTCAGTCTTGCTCGCCGCGCCGTTCCACGGCGCAGCGGGCAAGACAGCAGGAACCGTCCCCACTGTCTCGCCCCTGCGGACACGCTCCCAAGGCCACCCTCACCACACCGACGACCGACGACGGGTGCGGAGCTGGGCGCGCTGCTGGCTACCGGTAGTTGACGAACTGCAGCGCCGCGTCCACCTCAGCCTCCTTGAGCAGCACGATCACCGCCTGCAAATCGTTACGAGACTTCGACGACACACGCAGCTCATCCCCTTGCACCTGCGCCTTAGCCGACTTAGGGCCCTCGTCACGCACCAGCTTCGCCAGCTTCTTGGCCGTCTCCGCCGACAACCCCTCCTTGATCGAAGCCACCAACCGGTACTCCTTGCCCGACGGCTTCGGCTCACCATCACCAGTGTCCAAAGCCTTCAACGAGATACCCCGCCGCACCAGCTTGGTCTCGAACACATCCAGCACCGCACGCACCCGGTCCGCCGAGTTCGCCACCAAGACCACCTGCTTGTCCCCACTCCAAGCAATCGACGCACCCACCCCCTTGAAGTCGTAACGCTGGGCGATCTCCTTCGCCGCCTGGTTCAGCGCGTTGTCGACCTCCTGCCGGTCTACCTTGCTCACCACGTCGAACGACGAATCACCAGCCATGCTCTCCCGCTCCTCACCTCAGGGCCCAGGTCCACACTACGACGAACCCGCCAACACCTGCTATCCTTCCATCCGCACGCAGTGCGCCTCCAGCGCACCACGCGCCCTGAGGCGGGTTACCCGAGTGGCCAAAGGGGGCTGACTGTAAATCAGCTGGCGATGCCTACGGGGGTTCGAATCCCTCACCCGCCACGAGACCGAGGCCGACCTGTGCCTGCCAATGGCAGGCCGGGTCGGTCTCGTCATTCTGTGCGGGGCCCAGCCCCGCACCCGCCGGTGCCAACGGCCCCGGGCCCCCTGCTCGACCGGCTTTGCCGGTCATCGGTATGGGCGAGGTGGTGGCGTTTGGGGGGGTCGTCTCGCCTGGTGATCTGGCCTCCTGCTCGACCGGCTGGTGCCGGTCATCGGTGTGGCGAGACGACCTTGGGACTGGGGCCGAGACAGTGGGGACGGTTCCTACTGTCTCGGCCCCCCATTGGGAGGTTGTCCCACCTGGTGAGGTGCTCTCGGGACGGCGGGAGTCTGCTTACCCTGTTCGACCGGTTGGTGAGACGACCTTGGGACTGGGCGGAGACAGTGGGGACGGTTCCTACTGTCTTGCCTGCTGCGCCGGTCCACGGCGCAGCAAGCAAGACTGAGGAACCGTCCCCGCTGTCTCCGCCCCCCCAGGGGAACCGTCCCTGCTGTCTCCGGCCCCTACATCGGCGGGGTGGGAGGGGGACGAAAGGGGTAGTTCGTTATTGGATTTCGTGTGGGGGGGCTCAAGCGGGTACCCTAGACGACGCTGCCCCGATAGCTCAGTCGGCAGAGCGTCTCCATGGTAAGGAGAAGGTCAAGGGTTCGATTCCCTTTCGGGGCTCTGCGCATGGCCTTGGTCATGTCGCGGCGGGGTAGCTCAGTAGGTGAGAGCGCACGACTCATAATCGTGAGGTCGCGGGTTCGAGTCCCGCTCCCGCTACGGGGCGAGGGTGCTACGGCACCCTCGCATCGTGGGACATGCTCGATATTGTGCCTGGTCAGGCGCGGGTGTCGGGTGGTACTGGAAGAGACACACAGCACGGCGCAGGTGCGCGAGAGGCGGCAAGGCGATGGCTGGCAAGACCCAGGACGTGCGTCCGAAGATCACGCTCGCCTGCACAGAGTGCAAAGAGCGGAACTACATCACCAAGAAGAACCGGCGCAACGACCCTGACCGGCTCGAGCTGAAGAAGTTCTGCCCGCGCGACCGTCGGCACACTGTCCACCGCGAGACCCGTTGACCTTGGCGGTTCCGTAGGATCGGTACCCGGACCCGGCGTTGTCGTCGGGCCTCACCTATGTCCCTCCTCCGTCTCGCCGGGCTTGCGCACGCGGGCCACGGCCTACCTCACCTGGAGCAGCCCTTGGGCGTCGACCCTAGTTTCGTCGGGCGCACGTACCCGCCGACCCCGGCCTATGACGTGTCCCGGACCGCGCTCGCCGCGTTCGCCGAGGCGACCGGAGCCACCCACCCGGCCTGTACAGACACTGCTGCAGCGCAAGCCCTGGGACACCGCGACGTCGTCGCCCCGCCCACTTTCGCTGTCGTCGTCGCACAGGCTGCTGAGGTCCAGTACGTGGCCGACCCGGCTGCTGGTATCGACTTTTCGCGGGTGGTGCACGCTGACGAACGTTTCACCCACCACCGGCCCATCGTCGCCGGAGACCAGCTCGTCACAACCCTGCACGTCGAGTCGGTCACCGAACGGGCGGGGCTGTCGCTGGTCACCACCCGGTGCGAGATCGCCGACGGCGCGGCCGAACCGGTCGCCACGGTCCGTTCCACCCTCGCTGTGCGGTCTGCTGAAGAGGCGGTGGCGTGATGGACTGGACACCTGGTACCGAGCTGGCGCGGCGTGAGATCAGTGTCGACCGGGCACGGCTGGTCCGGTACGCGGGGGCCTCTGGCGACTTCAACCCCATCCACTGGAACGACCGTGTCGCCCGCGAGGTCGGCCTCCCGGGCGTGATCGCCCACGGAATGTGGACGATGGGCGCGGCGGTCGACGTGGTCGTCGACGCCCTGGGTGACCCTGGTGCGGTCCTGGACTACCAGGTCCGCTTCTCTCGTCCCGTCGCCGTCCCGGACCCGGGGGAGGCGACGGTGGTCGTTGTCGCCACCATCGGCGCGGCTGACGTCGACGCTGGTACCGCCCGCGTCGACCTGGCCGTCACATGCGAGGGCCAACGTGTCCTGGGCAAAGCCCAGGCGGTCGTCCGCATCGGCGTCTGAGGTCGCCGCCACCCGCCATGGACGCATCCGTGCGTCGGGCCTCATCAGCCGTCTTCGCCGTGTTCTTCGCTTGCGGGTGGGGGTTCGCCAGCTGGGCGGCCCGGTTGCCGGCTGTGCGCGACGGACTGGGTCTGCGCCCCGACCAGATGGGGGTGCTGCTGCTGGTCGCCTCTGCCGGGTCGCTTGTCGCTCTGCCCATGTCCGGGTTGGTCGTCCAGCGTTGGGGGGCGCGCCGCACCGTCGGTGTCGCGGCGGTCGGGTACGCGGTGGTGCTCACGCTCGTGGCGACAGGTGTGCAGCTGGGTGCGTTGTGGGTGGCGTTGGTGCCGCTGCCGTTGTTCGGTGTGTTCCTCGGGGTGTGGGACGCGGCGATGAACGTCGAAGGGACTGTCGTCGAGCAGCGGCTGGGCCGGACCGTCATGCCGCGCTACCACGCCGGGTTCTCCCTCGGCACGGTCACCGCGGCAGGGGTGGCGGCAGTGATGGCATGGCTGGACGTGCCTGTGGTGGTTCACCTTCCCGTGGCGCTGGGCCTGGCCGCAGCCACTGTGCTGGGCGCGTTGCGGTGGTTCGTGCCGGAGGCTCCCGCGGTGGGCCCAGGAGCCTCGCAAGGCCGGTCGGTGTTCGCCGCGTGGACCGAGCGGCGCACGCTGCTCGTCGGGATCGTCGTGCTCGGTGCGGCGCTGGCTGAGGGGGCGGGCAACGACTGGTTGTCCCTGGCTGTCGTCGACGGGTTCGCCACCTCTGACGCTCTCGGGGCGGCAGGGTTCGCGCTCTTCGTCGTTGCGATGACCGGGGCTCGGTTCGTCGGCACAGGTGTGGTCGACCGGTGGGGCAGGGTGGCGGTGCTGCGGGTCTCGGCGGTGGTCGCACTGGCCGGGCTCGCCGTGTTCGTCGCAGCCGGACCTCTGTGGCTGGCCCTGGTGGGTGCGACGGTGTGGGGCGCAGGGGTGGCTCTGGGCTTCCCTGCTGGTATGAGCGCTGCTGGTGACGATCCTGCCCACGCGCCGGCACGGGTCGCTGTGGTCTCCACCATGGGCTACATGGCGTTCCTCGTCGGGCCTCCGCTGCTTGGCCTGCTCGCCCAGCACGTCGGATACCGCCACGCCCTGGCTGCTGTGGCCCTCCCGGTCGTCGTCGGGCTCGTCGGGTCACCTGTGGTGGCGCCGTTGCGCCGACCTGCCCGCGCCGAAGGATGACCGCGGGCCAGGGGTTCGCCAGACAATCATGGGATGTTATGAGGGGTGCGCCACAACCCGCGCTGCCTCCCGGCTCCCCGGCTGACCGCAATCCTTGCTGCCCTATCGGCCATCCAGCATTTCGGTGTGAAACATCTGTGCCAGGCTGAAAAATATGTGTCCGGCGGAGAATCTGCATGTCAACGGCCACGGTGATAAGAAAGTCTCGTCGGCGGAACGGACAATCTCCCATACTCTGAGACGGGGTTGTCGGGCTCGGTACACGGAGGGCAGGCTTACCCGGCTTGCAGCGGTGCGTCACCACCGGGACGGACCATTGCACGTGCTGACGAGAGCGAAGGTGACGTCTGTGGAGACCCAGACTTTCAAGCAGACTATGGGGGGCCGGCTCACCACCGTGTTTTGGGCCCTTCTCGGCTCTGCGGGCCTCGGGTACGTGCTGTGGCGGTTCTACCGGCGCGCCGACCCCACCGCGGGCACGACAGGCGACCACGTGTGGTGGGGTGTCATCGTCGGTGTGCCGCTCATCATCGTCCTCGTGGGTGTGGCGTTCGCGGTCTTTGGCGACCGAGGGCGTGTCGAAGTGCAGGGCGTGGGCATGCGGCAGTGGGACAAGAAAGAGCTGAAAGTCCAGGTCGACGACGTCAGACGTTACGTCTACGCCATCACCCAGCGTGTGGTCAACGACGAACCCATGGAGCAGGTGCTGCACCTGATGGCTATCGACGGCACCAATACCACCGTGGACGTCGATTGTTCCTTCCTGGACACGGACCAGTTCGACGAGCTGCTGGCCCTGCTCGAAACCCATGGCTTGACCAAATACATCCCCACCCTCAACTGACGCTCGAGGAGCAACCCCATGGAAACTTACGTCTGGTACCTCGCCGTCGGTGCGGTTGCCGTTGTGCTGTACCTCGTGATCCGGCTCGCCCTGCGCCCGATGCAAAAACGCGTGCGCGACGCCAACGACGCGTTCGCCGCCGAGCACCCGGACGCCGCCAAGGTGTACTACAAGTCCGGCCTGGGCATGTCCAACATCGGCACCATGGTCATGATCCCGGCGGTCAACGAGCCCGGCAGAGGTCCGGACGGCAAACCGAAGCCAGTCCCGTGCGGCGGAACCCAGGAGTACCTTCTGGTCCCGCCGGGTACATGGGTGTTCACGCTCACCGCGGTGTCCCACCGCCCTGGCGTGGCCTACAAATCGGTGACCAACCAGTACGGCCCCGTCGACCTCCAGATACGCGTCGAGGCGTACAAGAGCTACCAGCTGACCTTCGACAAGAGCACCAAGCAGTTCCGGATCGAGGACCGCCCAGCGTGACCGGCCCTGCGGCTGTGCGCAAAGCGCCTGGCTTCCGGCCGTAGCGTCGAGCAGGTCCCCATCGACCGCGCGGCGTGACTACCGTAGGACCTGTGACGACGACCCTGGCACAGCTGACCACCCTGGGCGTGGGCGGACCTGCCCGCCGGTACGTCGAGACGGGCACGTCCGACGAACTCGTCGACGCTGTGCGTACCGCTGACGCTGACGGCGAACCGCTGCTGGTGCTCGGAGGAGGGTCGAACGTGCTCGTCGGCGACGACGGGTTCGACGGTCTCGTCGTGCGTGACACCCGCTGCGACCTGGGTGTCACCGACGCCTCGGCATGCGCCGGGACGACGCTCGTCGTCGCGGCAGGCACACCCTGGTGCGCTGTGGTGGACCATGCCGTGGCCAACGGCCTGAGCGGTGTGGAGGCCCTGGCAGGTATCCCCGGGTCCGCTGGTGCCACCGTGGTGCAGAACGTCGGTGCGTACGGCCAGGAGGTCGCCGGGACCATCGCCTCGGTACGCACCTGGGACCGGGCCCGTAACACCGTACGCACACTCATGCTGGCCGACCTGGAGTTCGGTTACCGTACGTCGTTGCTCAAAGCGTCGCTGCGGCAACCGTCGCAGTGGGGCCCCACACCCCGGTACGTCGTGCTGGAGGTCACCTTCCAGCTACGCAAAGAGTCCCTGTCGCGGGCGGTCGGCTACCCCGAGCTCGCCCAGAGGCTCGGCGTAGAGCTGGGGGAGCGGACACCGTTGGCCGACGTGCGCGACGCAGTCCTCGCCCTACGCGCGAGCAAGGGCATGGTCCTGGACCCGTCGGACCCCGACACCCGCTCAGCCGGGTCGTTCTTCACCAACCCGGTGCTCGACCGGGCCGCCGCCGCCGCGCTCCCGCCCGACGCCCCCCGTTTCGACACCCCCGACGGCCGCGTCAAGACCAGCGCCGCCTGGCTGATCACCCACGCCGGTTTCGCCAAAGGCCACGGCCTGCCCGGCCCCGCCTCGTTGTCCACCAAGCACGTCCTGGCCCTGACCAACCGCGGGGGAGCGACCGCCGCCGACATCCTCGCCCTGGCCCGAGAAGTCCGCACAGCCGTCCAGACCCGTTTTGCCATCACCCTGGAACCCGAACCTGTGCTCATCACCTGCGCCCTGTGACCCGCTGACCAGCCAAGACATAGGAACCGTCCCCACTGTCTCGGGACGGAACGCCACCCGGCTGGTGACCACCACCACCACGGCGACCACCAGGCTCGCGGCGGCGACGAGCAGGCCCACGATCCATGCCAGCGTCCCGCAGGTGGCCAGGACATGGTTGACGGGAACGGAAGGCCCAGACACCAGGGAGTCGGCGTTGGACAACCGGTGCAGCGCTCGTCCACCGATGTACAGCACACCGCCGAGCGTCACCCCCACCACCGCCTGCACCCCGGCGAGCACCCGGCGCACCGACATGCGCCGCAGCGCCAGGTCGTCGGCCTCGCAGGTGTCCGACACTGCGGGCTGGGCGACGACCATCCGCACCACCAGCGCTGTCAGGACCGCCAGCACCACTGTGGCCACGAGCAACGACACGCCGTAGTACCAGCCGGGGTACGGGCCGACCGTCATGACCACCTCTGCGTGGTGTTCGGTCCGCCCGACGCTGCGACCGTCGCCGTCAGCGGTCACCCCTGCGGCAACCAGGACGACGACGAGCGTCACTGCCAACGCGGCCGACCACACTGGCAGCACTGGTCCCAGCAGGTCGCGTGATGACCGGCGCACCAGTGGTGCGCGGCGCACAGCCCCTGACGGGTGCGGCCAGGTCAGCTCGCCAAGCACCATGACGAGCAAGAAGGCTGTGCCCGCGGCGAGCGGCACCAGTCCCTCCAGCTGTTCCAGGGCCAACGGACCGACGCCGGTCGTGCTGCTCCACCCCACAACCGCGCCCACGAAGAGCGCCACCCACGCCGCCGTGGTGACCAGGGCCAGGTGGTGCCGGGCTCGGTATGTCGCGTTCGACCCAGGTTGCAGCCGTGTGCCGAGCCGGCCGGTTCTTGCGGTCGCCAGCACGACCAGGCCAGCCACCATGGCCGCCAGCACCACGACCATCACTACGGCGAGCACAGACATCACGACCTCCAGTGGGGGTAGAAACTGCATCTGGTGTTCGATCTCATGCTGGCTCCCGGTCAGGTTGGAGCAGCGCCCCACGGACCAGGTCGATGGCCGCCTCGTCGCAGAGCCCGGCTGCACGTGCAGCAGCGACATAGCGTTCGGCGGCGGCGCGGACCTCGGGGTGCGCGACGGCAGCACGTTCAGCGACGACCGTGCCGGTGCGCCGACGGGTCACCACCACCCCCGCCGCCTCCAGCTCGCGGAAGGCACGGGCGACGGTCCCGGGGGCCAGGCCCAGGTCAGCGGCCAAGGTGCGGATAGGCGGCAGGCGGTCACCGGCGGCCAGGCGCCCTGCCGCGACGTGCGCGGCCACCTGGGCCCGGATCTGCTCGTACACCGGGACGGCAGAGTCGAGCTCGACCTCCAGCCGCGCGCTCATGCGCTCGTCGTCGGTTCGCAGACAAGGTCGGCCCTGGAGACGGCGCGCTCGGCCCGGGTGGCCTGTACCACGGCCCACACGGTCACCGCGATACTTGCCACCAGGACGACGACGGCGACCACGGTCGTCATCGTGCCTAGGGCGACCTGCGCGGAGTTGGCCGGGATCTCGTGGCGGACGTGGTCGATCCACTCCCAGTCAGGCGCTCCTGCGGCCTTCAGCCCTGCTCCCATCCTTTCCAGCACTGACGCGAGTGCCAGGCCGGTGACCAGCTGGACAACCGCGAGCACCCGGCGGGCCGACGCCTGCCGCAGTGCCAAGTCGTCGGCCTCGGTCGTGCCGGCGACAGCAGGACGCCGGGTGGTCGCCCGTAGCACCAGAACGGTCAGCACTGCCACAACCGCCATGGTCGTCAGGAGGGGAACCCCCAGTGCCGCTCCGGGCCAGGTGCCGAAACCCCCGCCGCCGCGGTGGGTGACGATGAACGTGCTGTCGCTACGGTCGCCGGTGATTGCTGCGGCGAACAGGGCAGCGACCATGACGACGCCCAACGCCACACTCCATGCGGGCAGCGTCTGACCAGCCAACGCCCGCACCGACCGGGGCGCGAGGACCGCCTGGCGCGACGCCCCCGACGGGCGTGGCCACGTCCGCTCGCCGATGGCGTAGACGACCAAGAACCCAGCGCCGACAGCGATCGGTGTCACGAAGTGGACCTGATCGGGCGGGACGTGGTCGACGATGAAGAAGGTGAGGGCCGATCCCACAGGCTCTCCGTCCGGGCCCATGTTGCGCTGCCACAGCGCCCACTGGACGTAAGCCGTCGACACCCCGTAGAAGCCCACAGGGAGACCGACGACAAGCCAGACCCAGGCGAGCCTTGTGAACGTCCGGGCGTGCTGCCGGGCCCGCTCCACTGCGGGGGGACCGCCGGCGTCGGCAGGTTCCGACGCGCCGTCCATGCGGTTGCGGCGACGGGTACCCATGACCGCTGGGCCAGCCACGGCGGCGGCGACGAGGCACACGAGGGCCGTCCCGACGAGGCTGCCCAAGGCGATGAAGAGGTAGTCCAGTGATGTGAGCATGCGGTCGGTCCTCAGGGTGCGGGTGTCGGGGGTGCAGGCCAATGTTCCATTGAGTCAACATATTGATACAATGGTGGGTGGGCGTACGTCAAGCCACGAAACGGTGATGTGGGGCACACTGGACCTGATGCGTGATCTCGTCGCACTGCCCAAGGCGCACCTTCACCTGCACTTCACAGGGTCGATGCGCCCTGCGACGCTGGCCGAGCTCGCCGAGACGAAACGGGTGAGGCTGCCTGCGGCGCTGCTCGACGACGACCCCCTGCACGTGCCCGGGGACGACCGCGGCTGGTTCCGCTTCCAGCGCCTGTACGACGCGGCGCGCACAGTCGTCCGCGACGAGGCGACGATGCGCAGGGTGGTCGCCGAGGCTGTCGCCGACGACGCGGCGGAGGGGTCGGTCCGGCTGGAGATCCAGGTCGACCCCACCACGTACGCGCCGCACGTGGGCGGGATCACCCCGGCTGTGGAGATCGTCTTGGACGAGGCCCGCGCGGCCTCGCAGGCCTACGGGATCGAGGTGGGGGTGATCGTCGCCGCCTCACGTCTGCGGCATCCCATGGACGCGCGGACGCTGGCACGTCTGGCCGCCCGCCACGCAGGCTCTGGGCCGGGGCAGGTGGTCGGTTTCGGCCTGTCCAACGACGAGCGGCGCGGTGACACCGAAGCGTTCGCGCCCGCGTTCGCCATCGCCGCGCGGGCCGGGCTGACGCTCGTCCCGCATGCTGGCGAGCTGCTGGGCGCGGCCCACGTCGACCAGGTTCTCGACCACCTGCACCCGCACCGCCTGGGCCACGGTGTGCGCAGCGCCGAGGACCCCCGGGTGCTCGAACGGGTGGTGCGTGAGCAGGTGGCGCTGGAGGTGTGCCCGTCGTCGAACGTCTCCCTCGGGGTCTACCACCAGATGGCCACGGTGCCGCTGCGTGCCCTGGTCGACGCCGGGGCGCAGGTGGCCCTGGGCGCCGACGACCCGCTGCTGTTCCGTTCCCGCCTGGTCGACCAGTACGCCATCGCCCGTGACGTCCTCGGTTTCGACGACGCGGCGCTGGCGGGTCTCGCCCGTTCGTCGCTGCGTGCCTGCGCCGCCTCCGAGACGACCAAGGCTGGCGCCCTGGCCCGTGTCGACGCCTGGCTCACCACCCCGGCACCTGCCCTGGTCAGGCAACGCGGCCCGGCC
Organism: Micrococcales bacterium; assembly: GCA_009779195.1. Classification (GTDB taxonomy): domain Bacteria; phylum Actinomycetota; class Actinomycetes; order Actinomycetales; family Cellulomonadaceae; genus Cellulomonas. The sequence goes on along the minus strand of WRET01000042.1, from coordinate 4,458 downwards.
CAGCCCGCTGCCACCCGGGTTGGCCCGTAGCCCGAAAGACCGCGAGCACGCCTGTCGCCGACGTGCGAACAACACCGCGTCGCACGCAGTTCGCACACGCACGGGCCACCGCAGCCCAGGGCGGCAGACCCAGGGCTGGTTGCGTGGATTGTCCTACTGTGCGGGCGTGTCGTTGCGTACACTGATCCGCGGCGATGAAAGGGAGTGTTGTGGACTACTCAGACCCGGGCTACGCGGCGTGGGCGGTGCAGAACCCCGTGACGACGGCAGAGGCCCTGGCGTACATCGCCCAGGCCCACCCCGATCTGCGCGACCGTGTGGTCACGCACCCCAACGCCTACCCGCAGCTGGTTGCCTGGGTCGCAGCGCAGTCGACGTCGGCGGCGCGCTCGCAGGCACCGCCGCCGCCTGCGTCGTCCAGCCAACCCTTCCGTCCGTCCGCGCCGCAGCATCCTGTCGCCGCAGGGCCGCAGAAGAAGAAAAAGAAGACGGGGCTCGTCGTCGGTCTGGTCGCAGGTGTCGCGGTCGTGGCGGGGGTCGTGGCGGGGCTGGGGTTCTTCGTCTTCGACTGGTTCGGCAGCACACCGCAGGCGCCGACATTGACGAAACCCCAGGCCGAGGCGTTGATCGGCAGCGAGTTCATGCGCGACGCGAACGGTGGGCGAGCCCCCTCCTTCTCCGACACGCATGTGGACCCCTCTTCGCTGGGTCACCTGGACGGCTGTCCTTCTCTGCGAGAGATGCTCGCTAACGCCGACCAGTGGTCGTCCAGCGCTGCCACTGTGCAGCGGTTCGAGAAGAACCTCTCACCCCAAGCGTTCTTCGACGCTGCCGGGCCGTGCGCGGCCTGGAACAACAACTCCGCCGCCGACTTCGCGGCCCTCTCGGTGCACGGGCAAGACGGCGGCTGGTGGATCACGGACGCCAACGACCGGTCGCTCGTCCTTGTCTACGGCAACGTCTGGCTGGCCTTTCCCGACCGTGGTCGCGACCCCGACGACAAGATCAAGTCGCTGTTCACAGAATTCCGTGCCGCAGTCACCGCAGCCGGTGATGGACCTGGGCCGTCCCCATCGCCAGGGTAAGGGCTCGTGGGTGCTAGAGCTCTGTCTTGCTCTCCTGCGTGAACGCTTTTCTCAGTTTTGAGCCCGATCCACGCAGCGACGAGACCCCGAAAGACTTGTCCAACGAATTCGTGGCAGCGGTCGACGCGGCGGTGCAGGGCGCTGCAAACACCCGGTTCCGGGCCTGGCAGCGTAGCCGCAGGTCGTAGGCTCACATGTCCTTCTGCACGGCTGGGCCGGTGCGTAGACTGTGTCACGGCGAGGAGAGGAGGTGGCCGTGGACTACTCAGACCCAGGCTATGCGGCATGGGCGCTGCAGAACCCTGCGACGACCCGGGAGGCCCTGGCGTACATCGCCCAGGCCCACCCTGGTCTGCGCGACCGTGTGGCCACGCACGCGAACGCCTATCCGCAGCTGGTTGCGTGGATCGCCGCGCAGTCCACGTCGTCTGCTCCGGCCCCGGTGCCGCAGCCCCACGGGCCAGCCTCGGCCCCCGCACAGCCCTACGGTTCGCCCCAGCCAGGCCACTACGGCAACCCGGCTCCCTACGACGCACCCACCGACTACGCACCTGGGCCCCAGCCTGGCGCCCCGCCCTACTACGGGCCAGGTGGGTACCCACCGCCGAAGAAGAAGACGGGGCTCGTCGTCGGTCTGGTCGGTGGCGCGGTGGTGCTCGTCGTCGCGGTGGCTGCCCTGGGAATCTTCGTCTTCGGCTGGTTCGGTGACGGTGGGAGCCCTTCGTCTGGCCCGGTCCTGACGAAGTCCCAGACAGAGGCTTTCCTCGACAGCGGGTTCATGCAGGACCTGTCCGGTGGCACCAGCGTGTCCAGCTACCGTTACGGGCACCGCGACAGCGTCGTCGGCGACGGCGCTTTCGAGTGCGAAGGACTGATGAGGCTGTCGGCTGGCTCGGACTCCTGGACCACGGGCGACCTGGCCCTCACACGTTTCCCGGACACCATCACACCCGACGCGGCCATCGAGGCAGAGAAAGGCTGCGAGGGGAGGTTGGCCGACGATCTCGACAGGATCAAGGTCCACAGCCAGGGCGGTGGCTGGTGGGTCAGAGACAACAACGACGGTTCCCTGACGCTGATCTACGGCAACCTCTGGCTGACGATGGAGGAGCCTGTCGCGGCCAGCGACAGCCAGCGCAACGACTTGTTCGCCAGCTTCGCGAAAGCAGCCGACGCAGCCGCGAAGCAGGACGGCTAAAAGCGAACGGTCCGGCGCGCTGCCCCAGCGCGCCGGACCGATCGGCGGATCGCTACTGGGCCTCGGCCAGCAGGGCCTGGATACGGCTGACGCCCTCGACCAGGTCGTCGTCGCCCAGGGCGTACGACATACGCAGGTACCCCGACGGTCCGAACGCTTCACCGGGCACCGCGGCGACCTCGACCTCGTCGAGGATCAGCGCGGCCAGCTCGACAGACGTCGTGGGGGTGGTTCCGCGGATCTGCTTGCCGAGCACACCGTCCACGCACGGGTAGGCGTAGAACGCACCCAGCGGGGTGGGGGTCTCGACGCCGTCGATGGCACTGAGCATGGAGACCATGGTGTGCCGACGCCGGTCGAATGCCTCGCGCATGGCGTGCACCGCGCTGAGGTCACCGTTCAGAGCGGCGATAGCCGCGTGCTGGGAGACGTTGGCGACGTTGCTCGTCAGGTGCGACTGGTAGTTCGTGGCGGCTTTGATGACGTCGGTGGGGCCGATCATCCATCCCACGCGCCAGCCGGTCATGGCGTAGGTCTTGGCCACACCGTTGACGACGATCGTCGTGTCGGCCATCTCGGGGACCGCCTTGACGACGGGGGTGAAAACTGCGTCGTCGTAGACCAGGTGCTCGTAGATCTCGTCAGTGATGATCCAGATCCCGTGCTCGAGCGCCCACTCGCCGATCGCCGCGGTCTGCTCGGGGGTGTACACACCGCCGGTCGGGTTGGACGGGGAGTTGAACAGCAGCGCCTTCGTCTTGGGCGTGCGGGCGGCTTCGAGCTGTTCGACGCTCACGGTGTACCCGGTCTCGGGGCCAGCGAGCACCTCGACAGTCACACCGCCAGCCAACCCGATGCACTCGGGGTAGGTGGTCCAGTACGGGGTGGGCAGCAGCACCTCGTCGCCGGGGTCGATGATCGTGGCGAACGCGGCGTACACAGCGTGTTTGCCACCGTTGGTGATCAGCACGTTGGCAGGTGAGACCTCGTAGCCGGAGTCGCGCAGCGTCTTGGCGGCGACGGCTTCTTTGAGGGCGGGCAGGCCGCCCGCGGGGGTGTAGCGGTGGTTGGCCGGCACGTACGCGGCGCGCACAGCAGCCTCGACGATGGCCTCTGGCGTGGGGAAGTCGGGTTCGCCGGCGCCGAACCCGATAACGGGACGACCAGCAGCTTTGAGCGCCTTGGCCTTGGCGTCGACGGCGAGGGTTGCGGACGGTGCTATCGCGCCGATCCGGGCAGAGATACGGGGACGGGAGGCAGCAGACGTGTTCACGGGACACATACTGGCAGATACGTGCCCTTCGTGCCGACACCCGCGGTTCGACCCACCGGCCCAACCTCGCGTACAGTGGCCCCGACGGTTGATGGCCGTCATGCTGAGGTGTGCCCATGCACAACCCAGCACCGGTCATCAGTCTCCAAGGGCAGTGGCGCAAGTGGTAGCGCAGCGGTCTCCAAAACCGCAGGTTGCAGGTTCGAGTCCTGTCTGCCCTGCGTGTCCGGCGTGGTCAGGCCGGCACCGACCCCCGGTGCGTTCGTGCGCGCCACTGGTCATCACGACGTGAGGAAGCAACGTGAACACTGCTGATGCGGATTCGGGTTCGCGCGAGCCTAAGCCTGCGAAGCGGTCCGGCGGCGTGTCGGACAAGGAACCGAAGCGTGTCGGGCCGGTCGGACGGGTGGTCCGGTTCGTGCGCGAGGTGGTCGCCGAGCTGAAGAAGGTCGTCCGGCCTACCCGGGCCGAGGTGATCACGTACACGTCTACGGTGCTGGTGTTCGTCGCAGTCGTCATGGGGTTTGTGCTCCTGGTCGACCTCGGGATCGGCAAGCTCACGTTCTGGGTGTTCGGGTAGCACCCGTACCTCCGTTAAGAAAGCAGGTCTGCAGTGACTGACCCCCAGCCCACCACGGCCGAGGCCACCGAGCCGTCGGTCCTGGTTGACGAGCCCGAGGCAGCCGTGGCCGACCCGTCCGACGAGCTGGTCCTCGACGAGCTCGCCATCGACGAGCCTGCCGACGAGCCCGTCGCTGACGAGGCCGCCGACGAGCCGGTCGCTGACAAGGCCGCCGACGAGCTTGCCGATGAGGACGATGAGCCGGTCGAGGCGGTCGACGACGAGCTCGCCGATGAGCCGGTCGACGAAGAAGTCGACGAAGAAGAAGTCGACGAAGAAG
>WRET01000041.1 GCA_009779195.1 Micrococcales bacterium | reverse complement strand
CGGCATCTCGCCGCGCACGGCCGTGGCATGGGCAACCCTCGCCAAGCAGGACTGGACCACCTACACAGCCGCCCGGCACGAACGAATAGCGCGTGGTACCGATACTTGAACCTCACCAACAATGCGCCCGTGGTACAGCCGAACCGTCTGGAGAAGGTCCCGGGCCGTCTTTAGCCTCGCAACAGTCTCGCGGTCCGCGTTGTTCGTACGTGATTCGCGCGAGATGTCGGCCACGATGAGACGCACAGCCTCGCGCCCGATGCCACGGGTGACCTCACGGAGCAGGGCGGCGAAACACGTTTGGCGGGCCTCGTCCAGACCACCGTGGCTGGTGACGGTGGTCTCGACCGTGACGATGTTCCACTCGGCGTGGTTGGCGATCCACCGGGCCGCATCGGCGATCTCCGCTCCCCGTCCCATCCGCAGGGCTTCGGTGGTGTGCCAGTAGCGTTCGCCAGCGATGCTGGTGAGCGGCACGGACGTGCTGGAGTTGGTCGCTGGCGAACGTCACTGCGGACATCGCGTAGAAGGGCCGCAGCACGGTGGTCTTCTCCTGGTAGCTTTCATCAACGAACGCAACCGGACCTCTGGTGCGCTGGTACAGCACTTCGAGGTGAGGGTCGGTGAGCAGCGGTGTAGTCATCGTCGTGGTCTCTTTCGCAGGTCAGATCCCGGGCTGTCGTCTCGGGATCTGCCCGGCTGGCCAGAGCCGCCGCTTCGCTCCCCTGCAACATGTGTACGATCCTAGCGGAAACGACGGCGCTTGCAGTGGCCATCGGACGAGACAATTGGGGTGGGCTGTCCACCGTCCCACAGTCCAGACAACCTGCCAGAGGCAGGCCCCACCGTCGGTGTCCTCGAATCCACCGCCCTCACTGCGGTCGAGGAGATGTTGCCGCGGCCGACGAAGGCCAATGCTGTGGGGGTCGCGATGATCACCCTGACGGTGGTGCCTGAGCCGGTAGGCTCGACGGACACCACGGGAGGGATGGATGGCACCCACGACAGGTTCGCGAAAGGCACCGGCGGACTGGGTCCTCGCGGTCGACTTCGGCACGTCGAACACCGCTGCGGCCGCGCGGTACGCCGACGGGCGGACCGAGAAGGTCCAGCTTGACACCTCCGGGCCAGACACCATCCCGTCGGCGGTGGCGTTCGCCGACGGGCAACCACGGTGGGGACGGTCGGCGCTGCACTGTCGGCGGACCAACCCGAGCACGTTCCTGCCCGCGCCCAAGGCGCTCCTGGGCCAGGGGCCGGTGCTGCTCGGCGACCAAGAGCTGACACCCGCGGACGTTGCGTCGCACGTGCTGGCGGCGGTGCGCACCCGGGCGGTGCAGGCTGCCCGTGGCAAACAGCCGCGGTGGGTGGTGCTCACACACCCGGTGGACTGGGGCGAGACCCGGTTGGCGGACCTGCGCCAGGGAGCGGTGCTGGCAGGGTTCGCCCCTGATGCGATCCGGCTGGTGCCCGAGCCGGTGGCGGCCGTCTACCGCTACGCCGACCCGGCCGACATGACGGTGGGAAGCCGGGTCGCAGTGGTGGACGTCGGTGGTGGCACATCTGACGTGGCGATCCTTGAGGTCACCGCCGACCAGGGATTGTTGGTTGTGGCACAGGCAGGCGACGACCGTCTGGGCGGCAACGACCTGGACGACCTGTTGCGGGGCTGGGTCCACACGCAGCTGGAAGCCAACGGCCGCGGTGACCTGGTGGATCTGCTCGCAGCGCCAGAAAACCTCGGGGCCGCGCTGACCTTGCGGGACGTGGCACGCGAGGCAAAACAGGACCTCTCCGAGCACACGTTCACCCAGGTCCCGGTGGCGGTGGCTGGGCACGAGACGGTGGTCACGGTCACCCGCGACGAGTACAACCTCTTGGCCGCGGCTCCCATCGCCCGAATCGCTGCCTTGGTCACCCAGGCTGCGACACAGTCGCGCACCACGTCCCTGGCTGACCTGTACCTCACCGGCGGTACCGCCTACACCCCAGCGTTGTCGGAAGTGCTGCAGCGGGTCACTGGCCTGTTGGCCGCGCCTTTCGACAACCCGAAGATGGCGGTGTCGCTCGGTGCGCTGTCGACTCCCGCCGCGGTGATGTCTGCCGAGGAGTACTCCGTCGCTGGTCAGCGGACCACGTCACACGAGGCCGAACCCACCTCGACGCTCCCGTGGCCAGGCCCGCCAGAGCAGGTGGCCTCCGCGGTCTTGCCGATGCCGATGCCGATGCCTGGGGAGGTCCTGGCCTCCCGGTTCACGCTGGGGGACATCATCGGCACCGGCTCGATGGGCGCGGTGTTCCTGGCCCACGACCAGGTGCTCGAACGCCCCCGGGCTGTCAAGGTCCTCAACCCGCTCCTGGCCGTCGACCAGCGTTCACGTGAGCGGTTCCGCCACGAGGCGCTCGCTGCCAGCGCCCTGCGCCACGAAGGTATCGTCACAGTTTTCGACACCAACCCCAAAGACGACCAAAGCACCTTGCCGTACATCGTCATGGACTACGTGCCCGGACGGACCCTCGCCGCAGAACTCACCGACACCGGCCCGGTGCCAGTGCCCCGGGCGGTGCAGATCGTCACAGGCGTCCTGGCGGCACTGGGCCACGCCCACGACCAAGGTGTTATCCACCGCGACATCAAACCCGGCAACATCATGGTCCGCCCCGACGGCCAGGTGATGGTCGTGGACTTCGGCATCGCCCATATCGCGGGGTCCCAGCTCACCTTGTCAGGAAGCCTGCTCGGCACTTCCGAGTACATGGCGCCTGAGCAGGTCCTTGGCCAGGCCGTCGACCGCCGCACCGACCTGTACGCCGTCGGTTGCCTGCTCTTCCGCCTGCTTGTCGGTCACACGCCGTTCACCGGAGAGCACGCCGCTGTGCGGATGCAGCACCTCGACGATCCGCCGCCAGTCCCCAGCACTCTGCGCCAGGACCTGCCGCCCGCGCTCGACGTCGTCGTCGCCAAGGCCCTCACCAAGGACGCTGCCGCGCGCTACCGCAGCGCCGCGGAGTTCAGCACGGTTCTCAACGAGTTCGCGCCACAAGGAACTGGTGCGCTGCGGGTCGTGCAGTCTCACCCCGCAGGCCCAGCACCCTCCAACGCCGAAACAGTCGCCTCCGCCCCTTCAGGACGAGACAACGTGCAGATGCCTGCCCGTGACGGCAACACCTGGTTCATGCCACCACGCGAGGACGATCGGGGGCCGGTGACGTTTGGGAGCTATCGTGGAACGCCCCTGACCTGGCGGGTGTTGATGACCGACCCGTCGGGCCGTCGGCTGCTGCTGTGTGAGGACATCGTGCGCAACGGCCCGTACCACCGGGACTGGGGGTCGAAGGACGACCCGGTCACCTGGGCGAAGAGCGACCTGCGCCGCTGGCTCAACGGCCGGCCGTCGTCGGTCCGCAAGGGGGCGCCCGGCTGGGACGAGTGGAAACCTCCGCCCACGGCGAAAGTGTGGGTCGACGGCGAGTTGCGGGAACCGAAAGAGCTGGAGAAGTACTGGCCGTCGCAGTGCTTCCTCGAACAGATGAGCACCGACGAGGTCCGCAGGATCGACCTGGCACCCGTGGCGACCGACGACGAGAGATGGACCGCGGCGCAGCTGCGGCGGTTCTTCGCCGAGATGAAGGAACGGTACCCGCAGGATGCAGGGGGCTGGAAGCCGGATGAGTGGACGAACAACTGGAAGCGGTACTGGGAGGTCATGCTTGATGATGAAGTGCGAGTGATGCCAGGCGGGCCATCTGTTTCCTGCCGAGTATTTCTGCTGAGCCTCGGGGAGGCAGAAAACATCGAATCCGACGACCATCGGATCGCACGGCTCCGGGGTGCGCCGGGGTGGTGGTGGTTGCGGTCGCCGGGCGTCAGCGACGACAACACTGCCGTGGTCGCCCCCGGTGGGTGGCTGGCCCGCAATGGCATCGTTGTGAGCGACGCCGCGGTCGGTGTCCGCCCCGCTTTGTGGCTCAATCCGTAATCCAAAAATCCGAAATCCGAAAGCGGCGCGAAAGCGCCGCTCGAAATTTTGAGCGGGGATCCGTTGTCTGACGAGTTGGCGGTGGTCACCAAGGCGAAAGAGCTCTGCCGTTACGTCGTCACGGCGACGAATAAGTCGCCGCGACGGTTCCGTTTCACTTTTGTGTCGCGGATGCAGAACATGGCGCTCGACATTGTCGAGAGCCTGTTCCTGGCGAACGAGGTGTACACTGGGAAAGGCGCTCGTGCTGAGGCTCTGGAGCGGCGCCTGGACTATCAGCACCGGGCGATGACCACGGCCAAGCTGCTCGCGTACGTGGCACTGCTGGCGAAGGAGCAGATGTGCATCACAGCCAAGCAGTATGAGATGATCGCGGAGTTGACGACCTCGTGCCGAAAGATGACTGGCGCATGGGTCAACAGCGACAGGAAGCGTGCCGGGGTGCCACACTGACACCCGGATGGTCGGGAGCGTATGCGATGCAGGTCTACGGAGGTGGCTCTGGGGTCATCACGCGCCGATGGGTTCATCGTGTTCTCGTGACATCGCGGGGATGGGTAGGCCCTGTCGGTCAGTCGGCTGACAGGGACGGCTCCTGGAACGGGGGACCTGGTTGTAGTGCGCCGGGGTGGTGGTGGTTGCGGTCGCCGGGCGACAACGACAACAACACTGCCGTGGTCGCCCCCGGTGGGTGGCTGGACCGCAATGGCAACAATGTGAACAACGCCGCGGTCGGTGTCCGCCCCGATTCGTCCCATTTCCGTGCGTACGGTGGTCTGCCTGCCGTGCGACCGGGATCCTGGCGAGGAAGGTCTGCCCATGTGGGCGCCTCAGTGCATGGGACAAAGGAACCAGGTTCCCGGCCACGTCGCACCGTCCCAACAGGGGTCAGTGCGGCCAGCCGAACACAGGCTGCCGGGGACGAGGACGGGTCGGGCACCGGTCAGACCGGACCCAGGGGCTCTTCACCGTCTGTGGTGGGTGGGCGCCCAGCCGCCTACCCACCCCGGCAGTGACCGGCTGGGGTCAGGGGGAGTTCGACTTTTCCTGCGGCGAGTCCGGCGATCACCTCAGCGGACCTGTGCGCGGCCGTCCTCTTTGGGACGACTACGACATCATGTGCGACTTTGAACGGCTCTATCATGCGCACGAAGCTGCGAGGCGTGGGAAGCAAAACAAGCGTGACGTGGTCGCTTTCGAGATGAACCTTGCTGAGAATCTATGCCATCTGCGCGACGAACTGAAGCACCGGACCTACCATCCCCGTCCATACCATCGATTCGTAGTCCTGGACCCAAAACGCAGAGACATAGAGGCCCCGGCCTATCGTGATCGCGTGGTGCAGCACTGTCTTTGTGACGAGATCCTTCGCCCGGCACTCGATCCACGTCTGGTCTACGACAACGCAGCATGCCGCATCGGAAAGGGTACCCACTTTGCGCTCGATCGGGTTTCTAGATTTCTCCGGGAGCACCACCGTCGTCATGGGGCCGCTGGATATATTCTCAAGTTCGACGTGCGTCACTACTTCGCTAGCATAGACCACGAGATACTCCAAGAGCGGCTGCGAAAGGTTTTTCGCTCGCCGGATCTCTTGGCGCTGCTTGGCACGATCATTCAGTCCTCAGCATCGGTTTCAGGAAAGGGTCTTGCGCTGGGCAACCAGGCGAGTCAGTGGTTCGCGTTGTATTACCTTGACGCAGTCGACAGGCTCGTTAAGGAAGAATTGCGCGTCCGACACTATTCTCGGTACATGGACGATGGTGTTCTCATCCACCCATCCAGAGACTATCTCAAAGCGTGTCTGGACAGGATTGTTGAACAAGCCGCTTTGCTGAAGATCGAAATGAATGACAAAACGCAGATCGCTCCGATCTCACAAGGGATTAAGTATCTCGGATTCCATCTCTATCTAACGGATTCAGGGATGGTTGTCCGAAAAGTCAACCGTTCGACCGCCATCAGGATGCGTCGGTGCCTCGCCGCGGTCGCTGCTCGTTATTCTCATGGCGACGCAAATGTTTACGACGTGCAGCAACGCGTCAACAGTTACGTCGCACACCTGTCCCACGGGAACACCTACGCACTTCGTCGTGACATCCTTGCTCGTGCAGCCTTCGCCCGTCTGTCGAGCACGGACTCGCCAACCTAGGGGCCGTCGAGAGTCGTGACCGTGATGTCGTCCTCGCCGACGAGAAGGCGGATATCGTTAGGGTCGCCAGTGATGATGACGGCAGGGGCGAGGCGGGCCGCCGTTGCCACGACCAGAGCGTCGATGGTGAGGTCGCGTTTCTTCGGGCGGGTGGCGGTGGCCTGTTCACGGCGGGCCCCAGCGTCAGCGGCGATATGTGCGTCGGTGTCCATAACGACGAGCCGGTTGACGGCGTGCCACACGGCGGCGTCGGTCGGTTTGCCGGTCATGAGTTCGGCCAGGATGACTGCGGGTACGACCATGCGCTGGTGCTGCTCGACGAGGACGGCCAGGACAGGCCGGACCCGACGGTCGCGGCGTGCCATCGCTGCAAGTGCCTCGCAGTCCAGGACGGCAGGCAGTGCGGCCTGTCATGCGAGGATCTGGCCCCACCGGGCAACGTCAGCAGGGTCTTCGGGGCCGTGCTCGGCGCGGACCTCGTCCAGGAGCCGGGCAAGATTGTCCCGCTCGACCTTCGCCCGGAGCGCCTCGGTGACGTATGCCGAAAGGTTTCCGGCGGGATTCAGACCCTGCACCTGTTCGAGGAGGTCAGCAGGGATGGTCACCGATTTCTTCAGCGCAAGGGCCTCGCTCATGCCAACATCCTACCAGAGGTAGGACTATCCGACGGACTACGGTGGCTAAGAATCCCAGCATGGAACAAGGAGCACTATGGACATCCCTCGTATCTTCACGGTCCGCGAGGCCGACCACCGGATCCACAACCCGATCACGGCGGACAAGCTGGCGCTGCTGGGGAGGGCGTTGCACCTGGAGCCGGGGATGACGGCGTTGGACCTGGCCAGCGGGTCGGGGGAGATGCTGTGCACGTGGGCGCGCGACCATGGGCTGGGTGGGACGGGGGTGGACCTGTGTGCGGTGTTCACCGAGCAGGCGCGGGCGCGGGCGGTCGAGCTGGGGGTTGGCGACCGGGTGCGGTTCGTCCACGCGGACGCTGCGGGGTACGTGACCGAGCCGGTCGACCTGGCGGCGTGTGTCGGGGCGACGTGGATCGGCGGGGGAGTGGCCGGGACGGTCGAGCTGTTGGCACGCAGCCTGCGGCCGGGTGGGTTGATGCTCATCGGTGAGCCGTACTGGCGTCGGCCCCCGCCGGACCCCGAGACGGTCGAGGCGTGCGAGGCGACCAGCGTCGACGACTGGCTGGACCTTCCCGGGCAGCTGTCACAGTTTGGTGACCTGGGGTACGACGTGGTGGAGATGGTCCTGGCCGACCAGGACAGCTGGGACCGGTACACCGCAGCCCAGTGGTTCACCATGCGTACCTGGCTTGAGGCGAACCCGGACGACGAGCTGGCCGACCAGGTCCGCGACGAGCTGCGCGACGAACCGGCCCGCTACGCGCGCAGCACACGTGAGTACGTCGGGTGGGGTGTTTTCGCCCTGCGGGGACGCTGACGCCGGTCGGGCGGGTGGTTGCGTTTCGGGTTGCCCGGTGGGTCTGGCACAATGGGCCGCTGGCCTACGGTTCACCGTCGCGGACCATACGCGTGCGGACCCGTCGGCGACTGATGAAGGAGAACTCCCGTGAAGTCAGGGATCCACCCCGCTTACGTGCCTACCAAGGTGGTCTGCACCTGCGGCGCCAGCTTCGTCACCCGGTCGACGGTGACCTCTGGGCTTATCCACGCTGACGTGTGCAGCGCGTGCCACCCGTTCTACACGGGTAAGCAGAAGATCCTCGACACCGGTGGCCGTGTGGCCCGGTTCGAGGCCCGGTACGGCAAGCGCCCGTCCGGCAAGTAGCTTCGTCAAGGCGCCGGTGCCCTGTGCGGGTACCGGCGCCTCGTCATGACCAGACGACGACCGAGTGAGGGATGACGATGAACGCACAGCCGGACCACCCGTTCGCTGCGGTGCGCCCCCTGCTCGACGAGCACGCCGAGCTGGAGACGGCTCTGGCTGACCCTGCGGTGCACGCCGACGCGGGCAAAGCCCGGCGGCTGGGCAGGCGTTACGCCGAGCTGGGACGGGTGGTCTCCGCCTACCGGACCTGGCAGGTCGCCGCAGACGACGTGGCCGCAGCCGAAGAGCTGTCCGACGACCCGGACCTGGCTGCTGAGCTCCCAGCGCTGCGCGAACGTGAGCACGAGGCTGCCGACCACCTGCGCCAGGTGCTCGTACCCCGGGACCCCGACGACGGGCGCGACGTGATCTTGCAGGTCAAAGCAGGGGAGGGGGGTCAAGAATCCGCGCTGTTCGCCGCGGACCTGCTGCGTATGTACACCCGGTACGCCGAGCGGCAGGGCTGGAGCGTGCAGATGCTCGACGTGACCGAGTCCGACCTGGGCGGGGTCAAGGACGCGCAGATGGCCGTCAAGTCCAAGGCATCGGCCGACGAGGGGGTGTGGGCACGGCTGAAGTACGAAGGTGGGGTGCACCGGGTCCAACGTGTGCCGGTGACCGAGTCCGCCGGGCGGATCCACACCTCTGCGGCCGGCGTGCTCGTCCTGCCTGAGGCCGACGACCCCGGCGAGGTCGAGATCGACCCCGCTGACCTGCGTGTGGACGTGTTCCGATCGTCTGGCCCCGGGGGGCAGTCGGTGAACACCACCGACTCGGCGGTGCGGCTGACCCATATCCCCACCGGCATCGTCGTGTCCATGCAGAACGAGAAGTCCCAGCTGCAGAACCGTGAGGCCGCGCTGCGTGTGCTGCGGGCGCGGCTGTTGGCTGTGCGCGTCGAGGAGGCCGCCGCCGCGGCCAGCGCCGCCCGTCGTTCGCAGGTGCGCACCGTGGACCGTTCCGAGCGGATCCGCACCTACAACTTCCCCGAGAACCGCATCGCCGACCACCGCACAGGGTACAAGGCGTACAACCTCGACCAGGTCCTCGACGGTGACCTGGGGCCGGTGGTCGCCTCCGCCATCGCCGCGGACGAGGCGGCGCGCCTGGCCGCTGTCGGCCAGGACCAGGCGTGAGCGCACCGGTACCCACCCCGACGCTGGGCCAGCTGGTCGACGGTGCCACCGCGCTGCTCGCACGTGCGGGTGTGGCCTCTGCCAGGGTCGACGCGGTCGCCCTGGCAGCCCATGTGCTCGACGTGCCGCAGCTGGTCCTGGCCATGGCACCTGACCAGGTCCCCGACGGTTTTGCCGCCCGCTATGCCGCCCTGGTCGACCGTCGCTGTCGGCGCGAACCGCTGCAGCACATCGTCGGACGCACCGGGTTCCGCTACCTGGACCTCGTCGTCGAACCAGGGGTGTTCGTCCCCCGTCCCGAGACCGAGACCGTCGCCGGGCATGCCATCGCCGAGGCGGCGCAGGTCGCCAAGACCCGGCCCCCTCTCGTCGTCGACCTGTGCTGCGGCACAGGAGCGATCGCCTTGGCCGTGGCCACCGAGGTCCCGTCCGCCCAGGTGGTCGCCGTCGACCTGGACCCCCACGCCGTCGACCTGGCCAGGCGCAACGCCGCAGCCGTCGGCGCCCCTGTCGACATACGCCACGGCGACGTCAACGACCCAGACCTGCTGGCCGACCTGGCCGCGACAGTCGACGTCGTCGTCGCCAACCCCCCGTACATCCCCCCCGACCAGGTCCCGGTCGACCCAGAGGTCCGCGACCACGACCCCGACGCTGCCCTCTACGGAGGCGGACCTGACGGCCTCGACATTCCCCGGGCAGTCCTCGCCGCAGCGCTCCGCCTCCTGGTCCCAGGTGGTCTCATCGTCATGGAGCACGCCGAGGTCCAGGCCGACGCGGTGCGGGCCGCGGCGGAGGATGTCGGCCTGGTCGACATCCGCACCGAACCGGACCTGACCGGCCGTCCCCGGTCGCTGGTCGCCCGAGCCGACCCCTGAGCCCTCTGACGCCGACAGGCCAAGAAGACGAGGACTAGACTGGCCATGAACCTCGACGCCAGACGGGAGGATCATGAGCGTCCAAAGGTCGACCGGGTCGATCCGCGACAACATCATGTTCTTCGCGATGGCAAAGAATCTGGTCGACGGTCCCTCGTTCTACGTGTGGATCGCGAAGCTCTGGGAGTTCGACTTCGGGCTGACCGTCAAGTACATGCACAGGCACTCGGCCGAGTTCGGCCCTGAGAGCATCGAGTACTTCAACGAGATGCTCAAGGTCAACGGCAAGGAGAGATACGCGCTGTGACCCTCATCCTCCCCGAAGACTTCTTGGTCACCAAGGCGCTGCGAGCACTCGACGAGAACCTCCCTGCTGGCTTTTCCTCCATGCGGCTGAAGGTGGTCGGTGGGTACGCGCTCCAGGTCGGCCCCCACTGGCCGACCGGGGAGATCTCACTCCCACCCCCGCATGGGTGTGACAGACTCAGGGCTCGTGGACGACGAGCAGATGCGGGACGTGACCGACCCCGAGCTTCGGGCGGAGGCGCTCAACGCCGCTGCTGGGGTGGTGCGGCGCGGGGGTCTGGTGGTGCTGCCGACTGACACGGTGTACGGGATCGGGGTGGACGCGTTCTTCGCGACGGGGGTGGCGGCGCTGCTGGCGGCCAAGGGGAGGGGGCGCACCCAGCCGCCGCCTGTGCTCATCAGCGACGGTCGGGCCGTGCTGGGGCTGGCACGCGAGCTGTCAGCGGGGGCACAGGCGTTGACCGAGGCGTTCTGGCCGGGGCCGCTGACGCTCGTCGTCGATGCGCAGCCAGGGTTGGCCTGGGACTTGGGGGACACCGGCGGGACTGTTGCCCTGCGTGTTCCCGACCATGAGGTGGCCAGGGCGTTGCTGCAGCGCACAGGGCCGATGGCCGTGTCGAGCGCGAACCTGTCGGGGGCTCCGCCAGCGACCACCGCAGCCGACGCGCGCGCCCAGCTGGGGGCCAGGGTCGAGCTGTACCTCGATGCTGGTCCGACCCCGGGCAGCGCACCGTCGACCATCGTCGACGCACGGACCTTGCAGGTGCTGCGGCGTGGGGTGCTGGACCTGGCGGCGCTGCGTGAGGTGGCGGACGTCACCGACCTGCTCGACGGACCCGATGGCGACGTCACCGATGGTGACACCGACGGACCCGATGGCGACGCCACTGACGGACCCGAGGCTGGCGACGGACCGAGCGAGGAGGCCGGGTGACCTACCTGTTCGTCGTCATCGCCGCGGCGGCTGTGACCTACCTGCTCACCCCTGCGGTGCGGGTGCTCGCTGTGCGGGTCGGGGCGGTGACGGCGGTGCGGGCGCGCGACGTGCACACGATCCCGACCCCGCGTATGGGCGGGCTGGCGATGTACCTGGGGATCGTCGTGTCGTTCCTGCTGGTCTCGCGGGCGCAGTTCTTGGACGGGGTGTTCTCCAACAGCACCAGAGAGATCGTCGGGGTGCTCGGGGGGGCCGGGATCGTGTGCGCGCTGGGAGTCCTCGACGACGTGTACGACCTGGACTGGCTGACCAAGCTGCTCGGGCAGGTCCTGGCCGCAGGGTTCATGGCCTGGCAGGGGGTGCTGCTGTTCCAGCTGCCGATCGCAGGCCAGACGACCGGTTCGACCGGTGTGCTGGTGGTGATCACCGTCGTGGTCATGGTGATCGGTATGAACGCGGTGAACTTCGTCGACGGGCTCGACGGGCTGGCTGCCGGGGTGCTGGCTATCGGAGGCATAGCGTTCCTCGGCTACGTCTACCTGCTCATCAAGGCCACGAACCCGTCCGACTACTCGAACTTCGGTGCCTTGGTCATCGCGGCGGTCGTCGGGGCGTGCCTGGGGTTCTTGCCGCACAACCTCGCCCCGGCCCGGATCTTCATGGGTGACTCTGGGGCGCTGATGCTGGGGTTCATGTTCTCGGCGGCGACGATCATCATCACCGGGAACCTCAACCTGGGGGCGGTGAACGAGCGGGTGTCGTTCCCGGTGTTCGTGCCGATCATCTTGCCGTTGGCGGTGATGGTCCTGCCGTTGGCGGATATGACGATCGCTGTGGTGCGCCGGGTCGGCCAGGGCCACAGCCCGTTCCACGCCGACCGGCGCCACCTGCACCACCGTCTGCTGCTGCTGGGGCACACCGAGCGCCGGGCCGTGGCCATCATGTACGTGTGGACGGCGGTGCTGGCCTTCTCTGTCGCCGCGCTGGTGCAGTTCTCGACGACGACTGTGCTGATCGGCCTCGGTGTGGGGGTTGTCGTCGCTACGCTGCTGACCATCGGCCCGCTGCGCGGGCGCACCACCCAGATCCACACGGAGAGTGTCGATGACCACGCCTCTGCCTGACCGTCAGCCCTCGATCACCACCGACGCCGCGCAGGGGGCGTTCCGCCAAGCGCTGAACTTCCTGCTGTGGTTGGTCGGTGCACTGGCAGTGGTCGGAGGGGTCGCCGGGTTCGTCGTCGACGGGTGGACGGGGGTGGTCTCGGCGATGCTCGCGGTGGTCCTGGTGTTGTTCTTCTGCGGTACCACGGTGGTGTCGGTCCAGCGCACCGCCGGCAAGGACCCGGCACAGATGATCATGGTGGTCATGGGCGCGTGGGTCGTGAAGATGCTGGTCGTGTTCGTGGCTCTGGCGGTGCTGGCCCGCCAGTCGTGGGTGCACCCGTTGGTCCTGGGGATCGTCCTGGCGGTCGGAGTGATAGGCGCGGCGCTGCTGGACTACCGTGCCGTAGCTACCGCGCGGATGCCGTACATCGGTCAAGAGGACGAAAGTCACACTCTGCCTGGGTGACCGCGGGTACCAACCTGCGCTAGGATCGCGAGCGTCGGGGCCGCTGGGTACCGTTGTTGGTCTCAGTGGCGAAGACCTCATACAACTGGAGTTCTCCTGAACCCGCTCGGTGTGCCGGTGCTCATCGCTGGCAGTCCCGCCATGGCGGCGGTCCGACTGCCTGACACTTGCCACCCCCGTTACCTCCAACGACCCGACAGCGAGTGATGTGCTGATGAGCGACACCTCTACGACCGTCCAGGCCCCGCCGCGCCAGACCGCACCGGCCAAGTCCGGTATCGGCCGCGGCCCCATCATCGCCATCGTGATCGCCCTGCTTGCGATCGCCGGCACGGCGTGGGTGTGGGTCGCCGTGCCGTACTACTCAGGCGGCCACGGGATGCCCGGGGTCAAGGACTTCTTCCCCGAGGCCCTGCTGTCGATCTCTGGCAGCGACCCGATCTCCGGCAACGAGCCGATCACGGTCATCGACCGGATCTTCATCGTCCGCATCGTCGCCATCGCGACGCTGCTCGCCGTCTTCATCGTCGCCGCGCGCCGGCTGACGCTGGTACCAGGCCGGTTCCAGGCAGCCCTTGAGTGGATCCTGGTCTTCGTCCGCAACAACATCGTCAACGAGGTCCTGGGCGAGAAGCTCGGCAAGAAGTACTTCAACATCATCGCCACGATCTTCCTGACGGTCCTCGCGCTGAACATCACCGGGGTCGTCCCGTTCCTGAACATCGCCGGGTCCTCGCGGATCGCCATCCCCCTGATGTTCGCGCTGTGGGTCTTCGTCCTCTACATCGGCGCCTCGGTGAAGAAGTTCGGCGTCTTCGGCTTCCTCAAGGTGGCGACGATGCCGCCTGGTGTCCCGGCGGTCCTGTACGTGTTGCTGATCCCGGTGGAGTTCCTGCAGACCTTCATCCTGCGCCCGGCCACGCTGACCATCCGGTTGCTCGCCAACATGATCGCTGGCCACCTGCTGCTGGCCCTGTGCTTCTTCGCCACCCACGAGTTCCTCTTCTACGCCACGCACAACTACCAGTACGCGATGTGGATCCTCACCTTCGCTGGCGGCGCGTTCTTCTTCGCGCTGGAAGTCTTCGTGGCGGCCCTCCAGGCGTACGTCTTCGCCATCCTCACGGCCATCTACCTGCAGATGGTGGTGGACCCCGAACACTGACCCCCCGGCCCCGGCCCCGGGGATCGGACCATCCCAGACGCGCCACCTGGCGCGCGGACGAAAGGAAGCAGTGGTGACAGGAAGCATCGCGCTCATCGGTTACGGTCTTGCTGCCATTGGCCCTGGTATCGGCCTGGGCATCCTGTTCGGCAAGACGATCGAGTCCATGGCCCGGCAGCCGGAGATGTCCGGTCAGCTGCGGGCAACCATGTTCATGGGTCTGGCCTTCATCGAGGTGTTCGGCCTGCTCGGTCTGGTGACGCCGTTCATCTTTGGCTACAACTGACCGGTCAATCACTCGCTGAGAGGCTGATCACGTGAGTACTGTATGGTTTGCCGCGTTTCTCGCGGCTGCCGGGGACGACCCGGCTGCAGGTCATGAAGCCGAGCCCCCCAACCCCTTGGTGCCAGAGATCTTCGACATCTTCTGGTCGTTGCTCATCGTCATCATCGTGGGCGTCGTCTTCACCAAGTGGGTGCTGCCGAAGTTCCAGGAGGTGTTCGACCAGCGGGCCGAGCTCATCGAGGGCGGCATCGCCAAGGCGGACAAAGCCCAGGAGGCGGCGAACGCTGCGCTGGCCGAGTACCAGCAGCAGCTGGCCGACGCCAAGGGCGAAGCGGCACGGATCCGTGAGGAAGCACGGGCGGAGGCGGCAGCCATTGTCGCCGAGGCCCGGACTCGGGCCGTCGAGGAAGCGGCCCGTATCGCGGCAGCAGCCGAACGGTCGGTCGAGGCCGAACGCCAGGCTGCGGCAGTTTCGCTGCGGACCGAAGTCGGAGCCTTGGCCACCGATCTCGCCGGCAAGATCGTCGGAGAGTCGCTGGCTGACGACAAGCGCCTGTCGCGGGTCGTCGACCGGTTCCTCGACGAGCTTGAGGCCTCGAGCACGGCAGGGCAGGCGACCTGATGCGCGGGACGTCGCGAGCGTCGCTCCTAGCGCTCAGCCGAACCTGGGAGCCTGTGGTGAGCCGGGCCAAGGCCAAGGCGCTGGAGCTGGGCACCGAGCTGTTCACGGTGGTCGACGCTCTCGACGCCACCCCGTCGTTGCGGCGGGCGCTGTCTGACCCGGCGGCCTCGGCCGCCGCGAAGGCCCAGCTCGCCGCAGACGTGCTCGCCAAGGCCGACAAGCGGATCGTGGCTGTCGTCGCTGAGGCGGCGGGTCTGCGCTGGTCCGCTGACGGTGACGTGGCCGACTCGCTGGAGCTGCTCGCCCGTTCGGCCGTGCTTGGCGCGGCTGAGGCCAAAGGCGAGCTGGACACCGTCGAGGAAGAGCTGTTCCGCCTCACCCGGGCCCTCAACGGCCAGCGTGAGGTGCGGACGGCCCTGACCGACGCTGCCGCCCCGCCAGCGAGCCGCGCCCAGCTGGCCGAGGCGATCCTCGGCGGCAAGGCGGCCGCTGCCACCGTGGCTCTGGCCCGCCGTGCGGCCTCAGCGCCTCGTGGCGTGCGGTTCGTCCCGGCGCTGGGCCACCTGGCTGATCTCATCGCCGAACGGCGCGACCGCCAGGTCGCCACCGTCACCACCGCGGCACCGTTGACCGCTGCCCAGACCGCCAGGCTCTCGCAGGTCCTGGGCCAGGTGCTGGGCCGCGAGGTGGCGCTCAACGTCAGTGTCGACCCCCGGGTTGTCGGGGGCCTGAAGGTGCAGTCCGGTTCAGACGTGGTCGATGCCACTGTGCTCGCCCGCCTGGCCGACGCCCGCCGACGACTGACCAGCTGACCCCAATAACCAAGCGACCAGCACCGCGCGTGCGACGAGGAGATAGAGACGAACAATGGCTGAGCTGACGATCCGGCCGGAAGAGATCCGGGCCGCGCTAGACAGCTTCGTGAAGTCGTACGAGCCGAAGGGCCCGGCGGCCGAGGAGGTCGGCCGTGTCGCGCTGGCTGCCGACGGTATCGCCCACGTTGAGGGTCTTCCTGGCACGATGGCTAACGAGCTGCTGAGGTTCGAAGACGGCACCCTCGGGCTGGCCCTGAACCTCGACGTACGAGAGATCGGCGTCGTGGTCCTTGGTGAGTTCGCCGGTATCGAAGAAGGGCAGGACGTACGCCGTACCGGCGAGGTGCTGTCGGTCCCGGTCGGTGACGGGTACCTGGGTCGTACGGTCGACCCGCTGGGCACCCCGATCGACGGCCTGGGCGAGATCGCCACCGACGGCCGCCGCGCCCTGGAGCTGCAGGCCCCTGGCGTCATGCACCGCAAGTCGGTGCACGAGCCGCTGCAGACCGGTATCAAGGCGATCGACTCGATGATCCCGATCGGCCGTGGTCAGCGCCAGCTGATCATCGGCGACCGCCAGACCGGCAAGACGGCGATCGCGGTCGACACGATCATCAACCAGAAGGCCAACTGGGACTCTGGCGACCCGAACCAGCAGGTCCGCTGCATCTACGTGGCGATCGGCCAGAAGGGCTCGACCATCGCCTCGGTGCGTGGCGCCCTGGAAGACGCTGGCGCGCTGGAGTACACGACGATCGTCGCGGCGCCTGCGTCCGACCCGGCCGGGTACAAGTACCTGGCTCCGTACACCGGTTCGGCCATCGGCCAGCACTGGATGTACCAGGGCAAGCACGTGCTCATCGTCTTCGACGACCTGTCCAAGCAGGCCGAGGCGTACCGTGCGGTGTCGCTGCTGCTGCGTCGTCCCCCGGGCCGCGAGGCCTACCCCGGTGACGTGTTCTACCTGCACTCACGGTTGCTGGAACGTTGTGCCAAGCTGTCCGACGAGCTCGGTTGCGGTTCGATGACCGGCCTGCCGATCATCGAGACCAAAGCCAACGACGTCTCGGCGTACATCCCGACCAACGTGATCTCGATCACCGACGGCCAGATCTTCTTGCAGTCCGACCTGTTCAACGCCGACCAGCGTCCCGCTGTGGACGTCGGTATCTCGGTGTCCCGGGTCGGTGGCGCTGCCCAGGTCAAGGCCATGAAAGCGGTGTCCGGGACGCTGAAGCTGGACCTGGCGCAGTACCGGTCGTTGGAAGCGTTCGCCATGTTCGCCTCCGACCTGGACGCCACGTCTCGCGCCCAGCTGACCCGTGGTGCCCGCCTCATGGAGCTGCTCAAACAAGGCCAGTACTCGCCGTACCCGGTCGCTGAGCAGGTCGTGTCCATCTGGGCTGGGACCAAGGGCAAGCTCGACGACGTGCCGGTCCGCGACGTGAAACGGTTCGAGACCGAGCTGCTCGACCACCTGCGCCGCAAGACCGACATCCTTGGTGCCATCGCCGAGACAGCCAAGCTGGAGAAGGCGACCGAGGATGCTCTGGAGGCCGCGATCGACGACTTCCGCGACGGTTTCATGACCTTCGACGGTCACTCACTCATGCACGGTGACGACGGCGAGGACGTCGAGATCGAGCAGGAGCAGATCGTCCGGCAGAAGAAGGGCTGACGTGGCCGGCTCACAACGCGTCTTCCGCCAGCGCATCCGCTCCACGCGGGCGCTGAGCAAGATGTTCCGTGCCCAAGAGCTGATTGCGGCCTCGCGCATCGGCAAGGCACGGGACCGGATGCAGCACGCGAACCCGTACTCCCGGGCGATCACGCGCGCGGTCTCGGCGGTGGCGTCGCACTCGAACGTCACCCACCACCTGCTGACCGAGCGCGCCGACACCAACCGGGTCGCGGTGCTGCTCATCGCGTCGGACCGCGGTATGGCAGGCGCCTACTCGGCGACTGTCATCCGCGAGACCGAACGCCTCATCGGACGGCTCGGGGACGCTGGCAAACAGGTCGACCTGTACGTGTCGGGCCGTCGTGCCATCGCTTACTACCAGTTCCGCGGGCGTCCGCTCGTCGGGCAGTGGCAAGCGGTGTCCGACGCCCCGACGGTCGAGATCGCCAACGAGATCGCTGACGAGCTCCTCGAAGCCTTCGACCCGCCCGAGGGCGTGGCCGGGGTCGCCGAGGTGCATATCGTGTACACGCACTTCGTGAACATGGTGACCCAGCGTCCTCAGATCGTGCGGATGCTGCCGCTGGAGATCGTCGAAGGTGTTGTCGAGCACGACGGCGACGACGATTCCCCACCGCTGCCGCTGTACGAGTTCGAACCGTCGTCGGACGCGGTGCTCGACGAGCTCCTCCCGCGTTACGTCCGCTCCCGGATCTTCGCCTGCATGCTCCAGGCTGCTGCTTCCGAGCTGGCTTCGCGCCAGCGCGCGATGCACACCGCCACGGAGAACGCCGAAGACCTCATCCGCACCTACACCCGGCTGGCCAACCAGGCCCGGCAGGGTGAGATCACCCAGGAGATCTCTGAGATCGTCTCCGGCGCGGACGCGCTGGCGGCCTCGTAGACCGCTTACCCACCCACGGACCGGACCGCAGGGTCCGGAGGAACGAAGAGGATCAGATGACCGCCACCACCGTCGCCGCAGACTCCACGGCGAAGTCCGCGCCTGGCGTGGGCCGGGTCGCCCGGGTGATCGGGCCTGTCGTGGACATCGAGTTCCCGCCGGACCAGATTCCGGAGATGTACGCCGCGCTGCAGGTCGATATCGACCTGTCGGGGCATTCGTACACCATGACCTTGGAGGTCGCCCAGCACCTGGGTGACTCCCTGGTCCGGGCTATCGCGCTGAAACCCACTGACGGGCTGGTCCGCGGGGCTGTCGTCACCGACACCGGCAGGCCGATCTCGGTCCCCGTCGGCGACGTGACCAAAGGCCACGTGTTCAACGTCACCGGCGACTGCCTCAACCTCGAAGAGGGCGAGAAGCTGGAGATCACCGAGCGGTGGTCGATCCACCGCAAGCCCCCGCCATTCGACCAGCTCGAGTCCAAGACCGTCATGTTCGAGACGGGGATCAAGGTCATCGACCTGCTCACCCCGTACGTCCAGGGCGGCAAGATCGGCCTGTTCGGCGGCGCGGGTGTGGGCAAGACCGTCCTCATCCAGGAGATGATCCAGCGCGTCGCGCAGGAGCACGGCGGTGTGTCGGTGTTCGCCGGGGTCGGCGAACGCACCCGTGAGGGTAACGACCTCATCGTCGAGATGGACGAGGCAGGCGTGTTCGACAAGACCGCGCTGGTCTTCGGGCAGATGGACGAGCCCCCGGGCACCCGTCTGCGCGTGGCGCTGTCGGCGCTGACCATGGCCGAGTACTTCCGTGACGTGCAGAAGCAGGACGTGCTGTTGTTCATCGACAACATCTTCCGCTTCACCCAGGCCGGGTCCGAGGTCTCGACCCTGCTCGGACGTATGCCGTCCGCGGTGGGCTACCAGCCGAACCTCGCCGACGAGATGGGTGTGCTCCAAGAGCGCATCACCTCCACGCGTGGTCACTCGATCACCTCCCTGCAGGCGATCTACGTGCCCGCCGACGACTACACCGACCCGGCTCCGGCGACGACCTTCGCCCACCTGGACGCCACGACTGAGCTCAGCCGTGAGATCGCCTCGCGCGGTCTGTACCCCGCCGTGGACCCGCTGGCCTCGACCAGCCGGATCCTCGACCCGCGGTACGTGGGCCAGGACCACTACGAGGTGGCCACCCGCGTCAAGTCGATCCTCCAGCGCAACAAAGAGCTGCAGGACATCATCGCGATCCTCGGTGTCGACGAGCTGTCCGAAGAGGACAAGACCGTCGTCGCCCGGGCGCGGCGTATCCAGCAGTTCTTGTCGCAGAACACCTACATGGCGACGAAGTTCACCGGTGTCGAGGGCTCGACGGTTCCCGTCACCGAGTCTGTCGAGGCGTTCAAGAAGATCGCTGACGGCGAGTACGACCACGTCGCTGAGCAGGCGTTCTTCAACATCGGTGGTCTGGAGGACCTGGAGCGCAACTGGGCCCGGATCCAGAAGGAATACGGCGTCTGACGCCCCTGCCGTTGATCGAAACAGGACTCGAGGATCGGAGGAACGGTGGCGTTGGAAGTCGACATTGTCGACACCGAGGGAAGTGTCTGGTCAGGGTCGGCGGACCGCGTGATCGCGCCCGCTGGCGGAGGCGAGATGGGTATCCTCGCCGGGCACGTCCCGGTGCTTTCGGTGCTCAAACCCGGTGACGTCCGGGTGCTGAAACCACAGAGCAAGGACTCGTTGCGGTGGCGCGTCACCGGCGGTTTCTTCTCTGTGGACTCCGACCAGGTGACGATCGTCGTAGACGAGGCGACCGAAGTCCACGCTGCGGCAGCCCGCTGACATGGTGGTGCACCTAGCGTTGCTGCTGGTCGCAGCAGCGGCGCTAGGTGCTTTGGGCGCGGTAGCCGGCATCTGGGTGCACCGGATGTCGCTGCTGGGCCACCGGCCCGGCACCTTCCGCTGCTGGGTGGGCCGCAGCGAGCAGGGTCCGTGGCGCTCAGGGCTGGCCCAGTACGAGGCTGAACGTCTGTCGTGGTGGCCACGGTTCTCCCTGGGCGGAGCCAAGCACTGGCCACGTGGGTCCCTGGGTGTGGTCTCACGCACCCAGGCTGACCCGCTCGGTTCTGGCAGCCACAGGATGCTCGTCCTGGGCTGCCAGACTGCTGGTCTGTGCCCCCACCCCGACCTGTACCTGCTGCTGGACGCCGCCGCCGCTGCCGGTGTGACATCCTGGCTGGAGGCGCGGCCCGGCCCGCCGAACCAGGTCATCTGACGACCAGGACCCTGGAGCACCGATGCAGATCGTCGTGGCGCAGTGCGCTGCCTGGTACACCGGCAGGCTGGCTGCTCACCTCCCGCGCGCCACCCGCCTGCTGTTGGTCAAAGCTGACGGCTCTGTGCTGCTGCACGCCGACGGCGGCTCGTACAAACCGCTGAACTGGATGAGCCCCCCATGCACCCGGGCCATCACTGACCCCTCCGACGAGCAACGTGCCGCTGGTGTGAGCGAGGTGTGGACCGTCGCGCACAGCAAATCCGACGACCGCCTCGTCGTCGAGCTCTACGAGGTCTTCCATTCCAGCTCTCACGACCTCGGCCAAGACCCCGGCCTGGTCAAAGACGGTGTCGAAGCGCACCTGCAAACCCTGCTCGCCGAACAGGTCGACCTCTTGGGCCCTGGCCACACCCTCGTCCGCCGTGAGTACCCCACGGCCATCGGCCCGGTCGACCTGCTCGTCCGCGACCCCAGTGGTGGCACTGTTGCCGTCGAGGTCAAACGCCGCGGCGATATCGACGGTGTCGAACAGCTCACGAGATACCTCGACCTGCTGGCCCGCGACCCCCACCTGAGCCCCGTCCGAGGCGTTTTCGCGGCCCAGCAGATCAGACCCCAAGCACGGGTCCTGGCTGTCGACCGAGGTATCGGGTGCCTCGTCCTCGACTACGACGCCATGAGAGGCGTCGACGACTCGTCGTCGCGGCTGTTCTGAACCGGTTTCGCTGGCGTGGGTCGACATGCCTTGCGGGTTTTCTGTGTGTGGGGACACTTGTGTCTTGGGGGCGAGACTGTGGGGACGGTTCCGCAGTCTCGCTGGGACCTGCGCCGCTGGCGCCGGTCCGCAAGACAGTCGGAACCGTCCCCACCGTCTCGCCGTTCGCTGGAGACAGTGGGGACGGTTCCTATGTCTTGTGAGGTCAGAGGCCTGTGTGCAGGTCATTCGACGCAGGTGACAGACTGGTTCGGGCTGCTCGTGCACTGGCGTCAAGGACTCGAACGGGCGCGGCGGATGGGACTGGGTAGGCTCGGGCGATAACACAAGGTTCGGAGGAGCGGTGGCACTGGAAGTCGACATCGTCGACACCAACGGGCCTGTCTGGTCGGGACCAGCAGACCTCGTGGTCGCGGCCGCTGGCTCTGGTCAGATCGGTATCCTCACCGGGCACACACCGGTGCTGTCGGTGCTCAGGCCTGGCGATGTGCGGGTGCGCGAGCCCGAAAGCAGGGACGTGCTGCGGTGGTACGTCACCGGTGGGTTCTTCTCCGTGGACTCCGACCAGGTGACGATCGTCGCGGACGAGGCCTCAGCCGTCTGACACGACGCTGCACCTGGCGCTGCTGCTCGCTGCTCCGCACGGCACCTGGTGCGCTGGTGTCTGTGACGGCTGGTGGTCGTCGTCGCGAGTAGGCTCGGGGGAGTGAAGACACCGATCAGGGCGCTGACCGTGTTGCCGGCACGGCGCGAGGACGTGGAGCTGCGGACGGCTGACGGGCTGACGCTCGTCGGAGAGCTGGCTGTGCCGCAGGAGGCCGAACCGGTGGCGACACTGGTCACCTTGCACCCGTTGCCGACCCAGGGCGGGTACATGGACTCTCATGTGCTGCGCAAGGCGGCGTGGCGGTTGCCCGCCCTGGCAGACCTCGGCGTGCTGCGGTTCAACACCCGGGGGACCAAGAGCCCGCGGGGTAGGTCGCAGGGGTTCTTCGACGGGGGCCAGGGGGAGAGGTACGACGTGGCTGCGGCGCTGGACTTCGTCGAGGCGCGGGGGTTGCCTGACCCGTGGTTGGTGGGCTGGTCGTTCGGGACCGAGCTGACGCTGATGTACGGGCGAGACCCGCGGGTGGCTGGGGCAGTGCTGCTGTCTCCGCCGTTGGCACGGGCCACCGACGCTGACCTGGACGCCTGGGCGGCGTTCGGGCGCGACCTGGTGGTGCTGGTGCCCGAGCACGACGACTTCCTGCGTCCAGGGGAGGCCAAGGCACGGTTCGGGCGGGTGCAGCAGGCTGAGCTCATCGGGGTGGTCGGTGCCAACCACCTGTGGGTCGGTGAGACGGCTGTGCGCCGCGTGCTCAACGAGATCGTCCGCCATATCCGCCCCGACATTCCCCGATTGCCGACCCAGTGGACCCCACCGACCGAAGAACCGTGAGACCCGTCGGACGAGGTGGTGCAGCACGGGCTGCCGTGCCCCGCGCACCCACGGCGAGCTGACAGGTCGACCCGACGCGAACAGGGATCGTGATGAGACTGCACGTGCTGCACGACGGACCGCACGACGAGACAGCGGTGCTGTTGTTGCACGCCTTGCCGTTGGACCACCGGATGTGGGCTGGTGTCGCGGCGGCGGTGCACGACCGGCTGGGCCGACGGGTGGTCGCGGTCGACCTGCCCGACCGTGCCGAACCCGGCGAGCCGTCGTTCGATGCCGTCGCCGACAGGCTCGCCGAGCTTGTGACCAGGCCGGTCGTCGTCGTGGGGTGTTCGATGGGCGGGTACCTCGCGTTGGCGCTGGCGCAGCGGCACCCGGGTTTGGTGGCGGGGCTCGGGCTGGTGGACACCCGGGCTGAGGCCGACGACGACGCTGCGCGGGCCCGGCGGGCGGCGATGGTGTCCGAGCTGGAGAGCACCGCGGTGATGGACCCCGCGCACGCCATGGTCGCCGGTCTGCTGGGGGCGACGACCACGGCCACGCGGCCAGAGCTGGTCAGCCAGGTGCACAGGTGGATCGACGAACAGACTCCTGCGACCGTGGCCTGGTGCCAACGGGCTATCGGAGCACGGCCGGACAGGACGCAGACCCTGGGCACGTTCGACGGCCCGGTTGTCGTCGTCGTGGGTGACCAGGACGTGCTCTCGGGCGTGGACGTGGCCCGCCAGATGGCCACCACGGCTGGTGCACCGCTGGTCATCGTCCCGCAGGCCGGGCACCTGTCGCCGGTGGAACAGCCGCGGCTCGTCGCCGAGGCCCTCGTCGGGCTCGTCCGACGGGCCTGACGGCTACGCAACGACCTCAGCGCACCGCACCCCGTCGTCCTGCACAAGGACGACGGGGTGCAGGCGAGCTGCTGACGGGTTGTGCCTACTCGTCTTCGACCTGGCCGGTGATGGCTGAGATCGGACGGGTGCGGGGGGTGCGGCTCTTGCGGAGCTTGGGGGCGGGGCGGTCTTCTTCCCCGTCGAACAGTGTGTCCACGCCTTTCGTGCCGTGGGGCGGAGTGGCGTCGTCAGCGGCAGCGTCCTTCGCGACGGGCTCGTCGTCCGGGACGTCCTGCTCGGGTTTGGCGTCCTTGGGTTCGCCAGCCTTGGGTTCGCTGGCCTCGGGTTCGGCGTCCTTGGCCTCGTCAGCTTTGGGTTCGCTGGCTTTGGGTTCAGCGGCCTTGGGTTCAGCGGCCTTGGCCTTGACGACCTTGGGCTCGACGGCGGGGATCGGTGCGGGCACGTCCTCATCCTGCGGCTCAGGTGCAGCCTGTTTGGCTGGAGCAGCTGTGGCGGGCGTGTCGGCCGGAGCGTCGTGCGCAGCCTGGGGTTCGGCGGGAGCTCCGGGGGTGGCCGGTGCCGCCGGGGTGAGGAAGGCCATGGCCTCGGCGATGCGGTCCAGCGGCCGGTTGGTCTGGTCCTCGTGGGGGTCGACGAGGCTGAAGACACCGCTGCTGATCAGGCTGCCGGCCAGACGGTTGCGGAACTCGTCGAGGTAGGAGGTCATCGACGCGCGCCGCTCGTTGAGCTCCTCGACCTGTTGGGCGGCTGTGGTGCGCTGCACCTCGGACTCCTCGGTGGCGACGGAGACCATCTTGTCGGCGTGGTCGCGGGCCTCGGAGATGACTCGGTCGGCGGTGCGACGTGCGTCGGCGGTGATCTCCTCGGCCTGGGTCTCGGCGTCGCGACGGACTTTCTCTGCCTGCTCCAGCGCGGCACGGACACGGGCCTCGGCGTCAGCAGCCTGGGCCTCAGCAGCCGCGACCAGCTTCCTGGCGTCCGCCTTGGTCTCCTCGTGCGCGGCAGTGTCAGCCTTGGCAGCCTCTTCGTGCTGGGTGGCGATGGTCAGCTCGGCCTCTGCCAGCATCTGGCGTGCTTGGGTGACCAGCTCGTCGGCCTGGCCTTTGGTGGCCCTGTCGGCGTCCTGGGCGGCGCGGACAGACTCGGCAGTCATCCGTTCCACCTCCAGGCGCGTGGCTTCGCGCTGTTCGCTGTCGTGGCGGCGTGCGTCGGTCAGCAAGCGCTCAGCCTCACGTTTGGCGTCGGCGAGGATCTGCTCGACCTCGATCGTCGCGACCGAACGCACGTTGGCTGCCTCGGTCGCGGCGCGGTCGCGCAGCTCTTTGGTCTCGCGGTCGGCAGAAGAGCGGACCTGCTCGGCGTACTCTTCGGCCTCGGCGCGGGCGGTGGCGATCTCCTGGCCGGTGTTGGTGCTCAGCTCGGTGAGCTCGTCGGCCAGCGAGGCCCGCCGGGCTGCGGCTTCGCGTTCGGCCTCGGCGCGCACGTCGGCGGCGTAGGTCTCGGCGTCGGAGCGCAGGGCGTCGACCTCCAGGCTGACCTGGTGCAGCAGGGCAGCCTTGTCCCGGTCGGCCTGCGAGCGCAGCATCTGCGAGTACTCGTGGCTGGTGGCGCGCAAAGTGGCGACCTCGTCGGCGGCAGCCTGCCGCTCGGCGGCGATCTCGGCAGCGGCCTGGGCACGCATCGCCGCAGCCCCCTGCTGCTCGGCGGTGTGCTGGGCGGCCATCTCCTCGGCGATCTGCTGGCGGGCGTTGAGCGCCTCCTGGTCGACCTGGCGGCGCAGGTCTTCGGCGTAGCGTTCGGCCTGGGTGCGCATGTCGTCGGCTTCGGTCACCGTCGCAGTCCGCAAGGTGTCGGTCTCGCGCTGGGTGGTGATCTTCAGGTCGGTGGTCTGCTGCATGACGGAGGCCCGCAGCTCGGAGAGCTCACGTTCCAGGGACGCGCGGCGTTCGGTCTCTTCCGTGGCGATCTCGCTGGAGATACGCGCAGCCTCGCGTTCAGCCGACCCGACCAGCTCGTCGGCGCGCCTGGCGGCGGCGGCGAGCGTGGAGTCAGACTCCGCCCGGGCCTCGGCCCTGATCTGGTCAGCCTCGCGGCGTGCCGAGCTGACACGCTCCGCAGCCTCGCTCTCGGCCCGCGCACGCATCTGCCCGACGGACAGCTTTGCCTTGGTGACCACGTCGGACGCCTCGGCCTCAGCCTGGGTGACCAGCTCGGACGACTGCTCTTCGGCCGAGCGCAGCAGCTGTTCCATCCGTGTGCCCAGACCGGAGGGCCGGCCGGCCTCAGCCAGGGCCTTACGTGCGGCAGCCAGGTCCTCGCTCAGCTGCGAAACTTCAGCGTTTCGCGCTGTGACCTGGGACTGGAGCCCATTGATCGTGGCTTCGTTGTTGGCTGTCGCCGCATCGACCGCATCACGGTCGTAACCTCGGAAGCTGGCAAGAGGGAAACGGGGGCGAGACTCAGGCACGGCACCTCCAGCGCTGTTGTGCTCTCTGGTCCGAGCACAATCGTCGTGTTCGTGGACCACCTCTGCAAGGATAGGGGACCTCGGCTCTGCGTGGCTGCGAACGGGTGAAGCCAACTTATCAGTTGGGACGTCTGTGCAGCGTGAGGCGCGTATTGCACCACTCGTCCGGTTGGTGCAGTGCACGCGTTTGGCGGCAACGGTTCGATTCGGGGGGTCAGACACCGTAGTGTGGTGTGCTGGAGGGGAATCGGAGGTGCTTGAGTGGCAGGTCGGATGACCATCGCTGCGGTCGGCGCTGCAGGCGTCGTCATCGCTGGGCTTGGCGTCGCGTCGGCGACGCTGTTGCGGCCTTCTGACGTCTTGCGTTCCAGCGTCACGACGAACAGCCCGTACGTCGTCACAGACCCGGGCGTCGTCGAGATGGGCGGCCAACCCACCACCATCACCGTCACCTCGTCGAAGAAAGACGCGAACCTGGTCGTGGCGGTCGGCCGCGACTCCGACGTCGTCGCCTGGGTCGGTGACGACCCGCACCAGACCATCACCGGGACAGCCGGCTGGAGCACCTTGCGCATCAGCGAACCGGCGGCCAAAGCACCATCTCCACCAGCCGAGGGGTACCAGAGCCCGGCGGGTTCGGATATGTGGGTCGCCGAGGCCAGCGGCAAGGGCAGTGCCGTGCTCAAGAGCTGGGCCCCGGGCACGGACTACCCAGGGCGTTGGAGCGTGGTCGTCGCGAACACGTCCGGGGCGCCGGTGGAGATCGTCATGGCCTGGCCGCGCAACGTCTCGGCACCGTGGCTGATCCCTGCCCTCATCGTGGGTCTGGCTGCTCTGCTTTGGGCGGCCTACCAGGAGCTGCGCCGTCGTGAGGTCTTCACGTTCGGCCTTGGCCACGGCGACGAAGCCCCGTCCGAAGAGGAGGCCCGGCCGCGCACGCGCAGGGAGGCCCGCACAGGTGTCCGGACGTACCCGGTGCCTGCTGTGATCGCGCCTCCACCTGTCGAGGACGCGATCCAGGACGCGGTCGAGGACGACGAGCCCGCCCCCGACTGGGGACCGGCTCCCTTCGCCCAGCCCAGCGCTCCTGCCCCCGAGCCTGCCCGGCGGTCCTCGACAGCCAAGACCTGGTCGCGTTCACGGCACGCTGCCACCCCAGAGCTTGACCCAGCGGTGGCCCAGACGCACCGGACAGGTGCGATCCCGCTGGTGCCGACCGAGCCTGCGTCGAGCGACTATGCGCCAGCCGCGCACTACGAGGCGGCTGCCCTGTTCGACAGGGCGGTACAGCCGCAGGTTGGCGACAACCAGCCAGCCCACGATGAGTGGGCCGAGCCGCCGCCAGCCAGACCGGGTGTGCCCGCGTGGTCCCGCGTCAGCTCGCCACCGCCTGCCCCGTCGCCGGTTCCCCCACCCCCTTCGTCTCCATACGAGCCCAGACCAGCCAATGCTGCACCGCTTTCGCGCAAGAAGGCAGCACGGCCGCCTGCACCACCAGCGCCACCACCAGCGCCAGCACCAGCGCAGTCTCCGGCTCCCTCGCGGCGGAGCCGGAAGTGGCCGCCTGCACCCGCCCCGAACGTTCCCGAGCACGATGTTGCCCCGGTGGGTGGTGGCGTCGCGGCCCACGGCGGTACCCCACCGCGTGGCGCTGCCCCCGCACCCGCAGAGCGGCGGCGCTCAGGCCCGTTCGGACGCCGCCCGTCGATGGCCGACTCTGGGCCTTCCTCGTATGGGCCCTCGCCGGTAGCCGCTCAACCCCCTCCTGCCACACCAAGCGCCTGGATGCCAGGGCGTGGAGCACGCACGGGTGCGATCCCGCAGGTGCCCTCCCCGCAGGCGGGTGCACGTCCTGCGTGGCTGGGCCAACGCGCGCCGGCACAGCTCACTGGTGCCATCCCCAGGGTTTCCGGCCCCGGCACCGCCCCACGCCTTTCGGCAGGTCGCCAGTCCGCGCAGACACCTCGTGGCGACGCGTGGCGCGAGATCTGGGGTATCTCGACCGAGCATGAGGAGGACCGGTGACGCGTATCCGCTTCGTGCTCGTCGCGGCGCTCGTCGTCGTGCTGGCCGCATGCTCGCCTTCGCCCCCCCAGCCTCACCCCGCTGGCACGGAGCCCGTCCCGGTGGTCACCGACGCCCAGATCGTGGGCATCATGGTGTCGTTGCAGAAGACTCTCGAAGCTGCGGACGGCAAGCTCGACGCCGATGCGGTCGCGCAGCGGCTCGAAGGCCCGGCCCTGGACGTCCGCCGGGCCGACTACACGGTCGCCGAGCACGACATGCCGCTCGCCTCGATGCCGATCGAACGTGACGAGCGGTGGACAGTCGTGTCGCAGACGACCACCTGGCCGCGCGTGGTGCTCGTGGTGACCAAACAGCCTTCCGACCTCGTAGGCACGCCCCGGATCTTGGCGCTGCGCCAAGAGTCGCCGCGTGAGCCGTACAAGCTGTGGGGGTCAGCAGGGCTCGGTTCGGCGATGAGCATGCCGGAGATGACAGCGCCCCATGTCGGAAGCCCGACGCTGCCGCTGAATTCTGACAAGCTCGACATGAAACCGGGCGACGTCCTGGCGCGCTACACCGACGTGCTGGAGAACGGGGACGACTCGCGGTATGCCGGGGCCTTCGTCGGGACAGACAACGACGGGATGCGTCGGGGTATCGAGGCGACCCGCAAGAAGATCCTGGACAAGAAGGGCGACGCCGGCGAGTACTCCGAGACGTTCACCGCCGATGAGGAAGGGCCGGTGGTCGTCCTGGCGACCGTCGACGGGGGAGCCTTGGTTATCGGAGAGCTGACGACGCGGGTGGAAGCCAAGGGCATCGACGTCTCCGCCGCCGCACCAGAAGACCCCATGCTCGGGCGGGTGTCGGCTTTGGCTGGCGGACAGCTGGGCTCGGCGATGACCTGGACCTACACCGGCGTCGTCGTGTTCAAGATCCCGCCGGCCGCCGAACCTGGACCTGTCATCATCATGGCCTACTCTCACACGGTCACCGCTGCCGAGAAACTGTGAAGCCGTTGGCTTGACCCACTACGGTTGTCGTGTTGGTCGCGACTTCTGAAAGGTGCCCAGAGCGCTATGCCTGCCCAGCCCATACCTGGTCCACCCCTGGACGTCCGCGGGGCGGTCGACCTGTCCGCGTTGGCGCGTCCTGCCACGCCGCCTGGGTCACCGGGGGGACCGCCAGCGGCAGGGGCTTGGGTACGCGACATCGACCCCACGAACTTTGGCGAGGTCGCGCAGGCGTCCAAGGAGCACCTGGTGGTCTTCGTGCTGTGGGCGTCATGGTCGCAGGCCAGCCGGACGGTGGTGGAAGACCTGGGGGCGCTGGCTGACGAGGACGCAGGGCGCTGGTTGCTGGCCCGGGTGGATGTCGACGCGAACCCACAGATCGCCCAGGCCTTCGGGGCGCCGACGGTGCCCGCAGTCGTGGCTCTGCTCGGCGGGAGTCCGCTGCCTCTGTTCGACAGCCAGCCTGAACGTGCCCAGATCCGCGCTGTGATCGACCAGGTGCTGGCCGCAGCCGCGGCGAACGGTATCTCAGGCACGGTAGTGGGCTCAGCGGACGCTGAGAGCGTGCCAGAGCCCGAAGAGCCCGCCCTGCCGCCACTGCACCAAGCGGCCTACGACGCTGTCGCAGCCGGCGACCTGGAGGCGGCTAAGGAGGCCTACGAGCAGGCGCTCACGCAGAACCCCCGTGACGACCAGGCCAAGGCTGGGCTGGCGCAGGTGGGGCTCTTGGCGCGGACCGGCGAGGTGACCGACCTCGCCGCAGCGCGCCGGGCTGCGGCTGACGCTCCTGGCGATGTGGCAGCGCAGCTGGTGGTCGCAGACCTGGACGTGGCTGGCGGGCACGTGGAGGACGCTTTCGCACGTCTGGTGGACCTGGTGCGGGTGTGCTCCGGGGACGACCGTGAGCAGGTACGGCTGCGGTTGCTCGACCTCTTCGAGGTCGTCGGGAACGACGACGCGCGTGTCGTCGCCGCGCGCCGGGCGTTGGCGTCCGCGTTGTACTGATGTCCGACGGATGGCCGCAGGCCGTCTGAACTGGGCTTTTGCTGGCGCGACGGGGCTGGGGTGCCGACGGCGGGCACACGGATGAAGTCCGACTTGACGCGGTGCGTCCGGCCCGATAGGTTACTCCAGTTGCCTCCCGCCTGCCCGAAAGGGCGCAAGGGATGTGCGTGCGTTGTTT
Source organism: Micrococcales bacterium (assembly GCA_009779195.1). Classification (GTDB taxonomy): domain Bacteria; phylum Actinomycetota; class Actinomycetes; order Actinomycetales; family Cellulomonadaceae; genus Cellulomonas. The sequence goes on along the minus strand of WRET01000041.1, from coordinate 107 downwards.
GAGAACTCAACAGTGTGTCGAGATAGATGGTCGATGCCAATTTTGGTTGGTGTCGGTGCCGTGCCATTCGTCAGTGGGTGGTGCGGTGGATGCCAGATTGTTTTCGT
>WRET01000040.1 GCA_009779195.1 Micrococcales bacterium | reverse complement strand
GGTGGGATGTGGGCGTGCAGCGCGGCGATGGGTTCGGGGAGCATCGTGAGCCGGTCGGTGGCGAACCCGGCCAGGCTGGCTGCTTCGCGCAGGGCGTCCAGGCGGGACCTGCCCCAGCGCACGGGGTGGGTCAAGACGAGCCGGTCCGGTTCGGTACCACCGGCGGCGCGGATGGAGCGTTCGCGTACCGTGGCCAGCACGTGCGAGGCGATCGAGGCAGGGCTGACCAGCTCGGTGCCCAAGAGCAGCGGTTCTTGGCCCAGCCGTGCCTTGGGTGACCCGATGAACGTGTCAGGGTGGGTGCGCCGGGCGTTGAGCGCAGCCTGGCCGGCCCTCCAGCGTCCGTCGGTGAGCACGACCGCCGACGGCATGGTGTCAGTGTTCGGGTCGAGCTTGACCTTCTCCACCCGTCCGTCAGGGAAGCGGATGGCCGCCCCAGTGTTGGCTGTTCCGAAGTCGATTGCCAATATCCAACCTGGCACGTCCGCTCCTTGCCCTCAGCGTGTGTCCCGTATTCCCAGTATTGACCCACCCTAGACCAATGACGTCCCGCTGAGTGACGGAATCCACGCTCACAGCCCGAGAACCACACCACCCCAGGGGACGTCATCCCTAGACCAGCCGCTGTTGTCTGTGCGTGACCCGTCGGTGCCGGGCACGTGGGGACGCCGAGCCCCAGCCCGACGGATTGACAGTGGCGAACGGATGTTCGATGATAGATGGTGGCGGCCGTCGGTCGCCGGCATGCCGCAGGAGGTGGCTGTGACGCAGACCCTGGTACGACCAACGGTGCACCAGACCGCGCGGTCCACAGGTGCGTCACTGTGGCCCCGGGTGACGAGGACGCAGCCGTGAGCAGGGGGCCGAGGTCTGCGCAGGCACGGCGGGACTGGGGTGACGACCAGTCGGGGACCTCGATCTTGCACGTGGACATGGACGCTTTCTACGCGTCGGTGGAGCTGGTGCGCCGTCCGGCGCTGCGGGGCCTTCCGGTGATCGTCGGCGGGGGGCAGCGCTCGGTGGTGCTGGCGGCGACGTACGAGGCGCGGGCATTTGGGGTGAATTCGGCTATGCCGATGGCCCGGGCGCTGCGGGCCTGCCCGCAGGCGGTGGTCGTGCCACCAGACCACCGTGCGTACCACGAGGTGTCCGTCGGGGTGATGGAGGTCTTGGGTTCGGTCACCGCGTTGGTCGAGCAGGTCAGTATCGACGAGGCGTTCTTGGACGTGGCAGGGGCGCGTCGGCGTATGGGTCCGCCGACGGTGATCGCCGAGCATATCCGTGCGCAGGTCCGCAGCCAGTTCGGTGTGACCTGCTCGGTCGGCGTCGCGGCGACCAAGTTCGTCGCCAAGCTGTGCTCTGAGCACGCCAAACCTGACGGGATGCTGTTGGTGCCCAAGGCCGCCACCGTGGACTTCTTGCGCACCTTGCCCGTCGGGGCGCTGTGGGGTGTGGGGGAGAAGACCGAGCAGGCCCTGGCCCGGTGGGGTGTCACGACCGTCGCCGAGGTGGCAGACCTCGACGTGGGCACCCTCCAGCGGATCATCGGCAAGGCTGCCGGTGCGCACCTGCACGACCTGGCGTGGGGGCGTGACCCGCGGCCGGTGTGCCCTGGGCACACCGACAAGTCCATCGGGGCCGAGACGACGTTCGACACCGACGTCGGTGACCCGGCTGTGGTCGAGGCCAGAGCCCTGGAGCTGGCTGACACCTGCGCGGCCCGTCTGCGGCGCGCTGGTGTCGTCGGGCGGACGGTCGCCATCAAGGTCCGCACCTCCGACTTTCGTACGTTGAGCAGGTCGTGCACCTTGGTCACCCCGACCGACGTAGGGCGCGAGGTGTTCCTCGTGGCCAGGCGCTTGCTGGCGGGGGTGGACCTGCGCGGGCTGCCGGTACGCCTGGTCGGGGTGAGGGTCGAAGGGCTCAGCCGGGCACAGGACGCACCGCGACAGCCCACGCTGGACGAGGCTGTCGGTGGTCCGGGCCGCCGTGACGCTGAGCTGGCCGTCGACGAGGTCCGTGCACGGTTCGGCCGGGCGGCGATCGGGCCGGCGACCACTGCTCTGGGCGTGGACAGACACGACCGATCGACTACCACCTTCGCTCCTGTCGAACTATCCTGAAGGCACACGTTCAGCCAGCGCCGATACCAGGGGTCACGAATGCCACTCTCTGAGTACGAGCAGAGGGTTCTCGACCAGATGGAACGCCATCTGTCTACTGAGGACCCTCATCTCGCCAACCGGCTCACCCAGCGTGCTCGGCCGGTCACCCGTTATCTCGTCGCAGCGGTCGGCACGCTCGTGGGCATCCTGGCGCTCGTGTTCGGCGTGGGCCTGAAAGGGCAGCTGGGGGTTGTGCTCGGCGTGGCAGGGTTCATCATGATGTTCGCCGCCGTGGCCTACGCGTTCTCCGGGTCCGGCAGCAAGGCCGCTGCGCAGCCGCAGGCTGCCGCTCCACCGACACCACGGTCGTCGCGACCAGCCCGCCGCTCCCTGATGGACGTGTTCGAAGAACGCTGGAACCGTCGTCGCGACCAGCGCTGAGCGTCGCAGGGGCTCACCTGTGACGGCGCAGGTTGGTCTCGATCGTCGTCACCCATGCCACGACCTGGGCCGGGTCGGCCGCAGGTGCGCCTGGCCGGGCGTAACGCAGGGACTCCAACGTCGTGGCCAGTGCGTGCAAGGCCAGGCGGACAGCGTCGTCGGCGGGGTCTGCGGGTACCAGACGCTCTAGCGGCAGGGCCAGGACCTGTCGGGGTGTGGTCGACTCTGACCAGCCCATATGGGCACGGGTGAACGCCTGGCGGACCCGGACCCACGCCTGTTCAGGGTCTGACGGGGCCGCACGGGCGCGCCGGAGTATGACGAACACCAGCGCCACGACCGCGCCGACCATCGCTACCGCCACGAGCAACCACACGACCCACACGCTGTCGTGGCCCTGGTTGGTGGCCGGTTCGTCGAGGGCCCCAGGGGGTGCGGCGGTCGGTGGTGCGGTCGGTTCAGGTGTTGGTGCCGCGGTGGTGGTCTCGGCAGTCGGGTCGACCGGGGGCGGCACCCCAGGACCAGCAGGAGAGTCGGCGGGCGACGGAGCCCACGGTGGTGGCGGGCCGGTCTGCAGCGACGGGGTGGGTTCGAACCGGACCCACCCCACGTCGTCGAACCACAGCTCGGGCCACGCGTGGGCGTTGCGCCCGGCGACCTCCACGCCGTCGGCTGTGGTCCTGCCCGGCAAGAACCCGGCCGCCAGACGGGCGGGGACACCCAGGGTCCGGGCCATGACGACCATGGTCGTGGCGTAGTGCACGCAGTAGCCCTGCTTTCCTTGCAGGAAGGACCACACCACGTCGTCGCCTTCTTGCGGCGCTGTGGTGTCGTAGACGAAACCGCCGGTGGAACGGAACCAGGTCTGCAGTGCCAGGGCCTGGTCGTAGGCGGTGCCAGCGCCGTCGGTGACCTGGGAGGCTACCTCCGCGATATCTGCCTTGTGCGCGGTGGGCGGTACGTCGAGGGCTTCGGGTGGCCCACCTGAGGTGCTCGCTGCGCGCAGCTGGTCGTCGGTCCAGTCCGGCACGGAGGTCATCATCGTGTACGACATACCCTTGGTGGTCCGGTCCGGGAGCCAGACGGCGTCGATCTCGGCGTCGTACCACCAGCGGCGGTTGAGCTCCAGGCTCCGTGCCGAGGCGGTGATCGGCAGGTAGTTCGCGGACCAGCCGACGATCTCCACCTCGACGACTGTCGGTGAGCCCTCGGTCTGCTCGCCGAGCACCGCCGGCCGCTCGGTGCCTGTGGGGCGCGGTGTGGTCCAGCGGGTCCCGTCGAAGGTGGTCGTCGTGAACACCCGCAGCGGGCCCAGCTCGGACGGTGAGGCCCCCGCGACGGTGTAGCGGAACGCGACGTTGCCTGACTGCATGGTCAGGTTGTCGCGCAGGTCCAGGTCCTCGGACAACATGACGCTCTTGGAGAAAGGCAGCAGGTCGAGCGCCCGGCCCCAGCCAGGCAAGAGGCTGAACGCAGGGGTGAGGACAAGCGCGGCTGCGACAGCGGCTGCCGAGCATGTCGCGACGGTGGCGCGGCGCGGCCACGTCAGCTGTCCGACGTCGGCCAGCAGCACCAGCCACGGCACGGCGGTGAGCACCAGCGACCACAGCGACGCCGGGTGGCCGAGGACCATCCCGGGCAGCCACGGTGTCAGCAGCGCGAAACCGGAGACCACAGGTACGTCGACCGAGATGCACAGGTCGCAGAACACCAGCAGCGCGGCTGCCCCGCCCACCAGGAACAGCACCACCCCCGGCCCGGCGGGCAACGGCGGTTTGCCGACCCAGATCTCGTGGGCACCAGCCTGCAAGGTCTCGCTGAGCTGGTCGAAGGTGCCGCCGCCGGGCAGCACGTGCACCTGGTCCGGATCGCTGAAGACAGCAACCACCAACCACGTCGCGAAAGCCACAGCGACACCAGGTGCCACCCCGGGCAGCGGGAACACCAGACGCACCACGACCAAGACCAAGGTGACCAGGGTGACCACACCGACCACGGCCCCGGTCCACCGGCCTGGTGCCAGCACCGCGGACAAGGCGGTGAAGGCCCCGGTGACCGCGGTGGCGACCAGCATGGTCTGGGCGGCACGGGCCCAGTCCCAGGCGCGCGGGCCCGCAGGTGCGACCAGGCTCATAGGTCCGCCACCAGCTGTTGCCACGTCTGGCCCAGGTGGTCTCCAGGACGGGCCACGACCACCCGGCACCCAGCCCTGCGCAGGTCGGCGACCACCGGGCCGTCAGCGCGGGTGACGATCCAGCACCGCGCTCCTGCCGACAGGTCCGCCAGCGCCGCCCTGGCCGCGTGGATCACGGCCGGGTCCGTGCTGGCGAGCACCACGACCACCAGCTGTCCGGCTGGTTCGAGCGCGGCGAGGGTCTGGGCGAGCGCCCTGGCGGACGCTTGCGTGCTGGCGGGGCAGGTGACGTCCAACGTGGGTGCCAGGAGCCGGGCTCTGCCGTCGGCCTCGGTCTGGACGCTCACCGGGTCGCCAGGACCTCCCAGGCCGAGCAGCCGCACGGTGTGCCGGGCGTCGAAAGCGGCGCAGGCGACCGAGGCTGCCAGCGACAGCGTCCACTCCAGCTCGTGGCCCTGGCGCTCGGGGACCGCAGCCACCACGGTGACCGGCCGCAGCCCGCAGTACTCGTCGGCCCGGACCATGAGCTGGGAGCTGCGCGCCGAGCTTGCCCAGTGCACCCTGCGCAGGTCGTCGCCTTCGACGTACTCGCGCAGCGTGACGTCGTCGGGGGACGGTTCGTGGATTCCCAGGGCGACACGTTCAGGTTCGCCGAGCCCTGTGTCGGCAGGGGTGCCCAGCGGCACCAGGTGCGGCCAGACCCTCAGGATGTCGGTCCCCCCGAGCGTCGCCGACCGCTGGACCGTCTTGAACACGTCCGAACGTGTGACCGTCACCGGTCCCAGCGGCCAGCGGCCCCGTACCAGGGCCTGCACGGTGTAGTCCACCACGGTGTAGTCCGCCGCTGTGCAGCCGGTGTGCCCTGGCTCAGGTCCGTCGTTGTGCCACGAACGCCTCACCTGCGGTGGTCCTTGTGTGGCCAACCCCGCCGAGACCTGTTCGTGCACCGCCGCGGTCCCGGCCCCGCACACGGTGACCTGCACCCGTGCGGTGGTGCCGGCGTGCACCGGTTCGTTGGTGATCGTGCGCCGTACCTGTACCGCTGTGGTGTCGGGCAGGAGGCTGGCCACGGCGACCACCAGCACCACGACGACCACGACGGCGATGCGGACCAGGTCCACCGACCCGATGACGATCCCGGTGATGGCGAAGACCGCAGCGCCCACGGCCAAGGCCCAGCCGCGCAGGGTCAGCCGCACCAGGGTCAGGCTGCGCCCCAGGGTCGCTGGCGTGAGCGCTGCCCACCAACGCCCCGCCTGCTGCCGCCGCAAACCCAGGCCCTAGGCCCACACGGCGGCGGGCACCGGGACGCGCCGGACCAGCTCGACGACGATGTCCTCGGTCTTGCGCCCAGCCAAGCGGCTGGCGGCTGACGGCAGCACACGGTGGGCGAGCACCGGCACAGCCATGGCTTGCACATCGTCGGGCAGCACGTGGTCACGCCCGGATATCGCAGCGCGGGCGCGGCTGGCCGCCAGCAGCTGGATCGAGCCACGGGGGGAGGCGCCCAGGCGCAGGCCGTCGTGCCAGCGGGTGGCGGTGACCAGGTCGACCACGTACCGCTTGATCGCCGCGGAGGCGTAGGTGGCCCGGACCAGGGCGATGAGCTGGGCCAGGTGGTGCGGGTCGGTGACCGGGTGCACCGCGTCCAGCGGGTCGGTGGTGTCACGGGCGTCGAGCATGGCGACCTCGTCCTCGGGGCCGGGGTAGCCGACGTCGAGGCGGGCCATGAACCGGTCGCGCTGCGCCTCGGGCAGCGGGTAGGTGCCTTCCATCTCCACCGAGTTCTGGGTGGCCAGCACGAGGAACGGCCGGGGGAGCCGGTAGCTGCGGCCGTCCACGGTGACCTGCGCCTCAGCCATGCACTCCAGCAGCGCGGACTGGGTGCGCGGGGAGGCGCGGTTGATCTCGTCGCCGATGACCACGTGCGCGAACACTGGTCCAGGTCGGAACTCGAACTGCTCGTGGCGGTAGATGCTCACACCGGTCAGGTCGCTGGGCAGCAGGTCGGGGGTGAACTGCACCCGTCCGACCGAGGCTCCCATCGCTGCGGCGAGGGCCTTGGCCAGGGTCGTCTTGCCGACGCCGGGAACGTCCTCGACGAGCAGGTGCCCCTCGGCGAGCAGCACAGTCAGGGCCGTGTCGACCAGTGCTGGCCGCCCGCTGAGCACTGAGCTGACAGCCGTACGCATAGCACCGACGGCTTCGACAAGATCGTCGAGACCAACAGGCGCCCGGCTCGAGGACCGGTCCGCCGAGCTGAGCATCGGTACCTCCTTGACGTGCTCGTCCCTACTCAGCGTACGTGTTCGGCGCGAAGCAGTGGTGCCGTTCGCCCCACTTGCGCACGTATGACCGTACCCCTTTGCCAGGGGCGTCGCGTCGCACCACGCTGCCTCCACTTTCCTCCACCTAGGCGCCGCAGACGCTCTGGTCGCCTGTGCGCCGGGCCCACGCAGGTGTCACAGTCGGTATTTGGGCTCCGGGTGAGCTTTTCTTCCCCACACCCCTCCACCGCTGTGACATGCGTCGATGTCGTCACATCGCCCGGTCTCGCGGAAATTGCCAGGGCATGGTGGAGGAAAGTGGAGTACTGTGGAGGTGTTTGGAGCCGACTTGGTGGGAGGAGGAGCCGTGGTTGACGAGTCTGCGGCGGCGTTCGCGCTCGCCCTGCCCTTCCTCGGCACCTACACACCGAGGCTCGACGACAAGGGCCGTCTGATCTTGCCTGCGAAGTTCCGCGTGGCCCTGGCCGGTGGCCTGGTCATGACCAAGGGCCAGGAGCACTGCCTGTTCGTCATGTCCTGGGCCGAGTTCGCCCGTATGCACGACGAGCTGCGCCAGGCCCCGGTCACCCTCAAAGAAGCACGGGACTACCAGCGCGTCTTGCTGTCAGGAGCCAGCGACCAGGTACCTGACAAACAAGGCCGTATCACCGTCCCGCCAGGGCTGCGCGACTGGGCCGGGCTCGACCGGGACGTAGCTGTTATCGGCGCTGGGTCCCGTGTGGAGATCTGGGACCTGCCGACCTGGGAGGCGTACCTCGCCGAACAGGAACCCGGATACGCCGACACCACCGAGGAGGTTTTCCCCAACGGACCGTTCTGAGCTGTTTGTCCGGCCTGACCTCCCCCCGTCGCTCTGGCGCACTTCCCCGGTGCCAGAGGGCCGGTGGGGGATCAGGCCGGGTGAACATCAGGCCACACAAGGCATGCCTGACAAAGGGCATGGCTGACAAAGGAGAGGAGCACACGATGAACACCGAACACGTCCTGGACGCACGGCAGGCCGCCGCGCGGCACACACCTGTGCTCCTGGAGCGCTGCCTGGACCTGCTGTCACCAGCCCTGGAACGCGACGGCGCCGTCATGGTCGACGCCACGGTGGGGATGGGTGGCCACGCTGAGAGCGTGCTGCGCCGGTTCGGCACCGCACGCGTCATCGGTATCGACCGTGACCGGCAAGCGGTGGCACTGGCCAGCGACCGGCTGGCCGGCTACGGCGACCGGTTCACGGCGGTGCACGCCTGCTACGACGAGATCACCGACGTGCTCGCCGCCGCCGCGCCTGGGCGCAGCACCGTCGACGCGGTGCTCATGGACCTGGGGGTCTCGTCGTTGCAGCTCGACGAACCAGAGCGCGGGTTCTCCTACGCCCATGACGCGCCGCTGGACATGCGTATGGACCCCGACGGTCCGCTCACTGCCGCACAGGTGCTGGCCACCTACGACCAGCAGGCGTTGGCCCGGGTACTGGCCGAGTACGGCGAAGAGCGGTTCGCCCGTCGGATCGCCCAGCGGATCGTCGCCACCCGTCCTGCCACACCGTTGACCCGCACCTACCAGCTGGTGGACCTGGTGCGCGCGGCTATCCCCGCTGCGGCCCGCACCACTGGTGGGCACCCCGCCAAACGGACGTTCCAGGCCCTGCGGATCGAGGTCAACGACGAGCTCGGGGCCCTGGAACGCGCGTTGCCGCTGGCTGTGGAGCACCTGGCGGTGGGAGGCCGGATCGTCGTCGAGTCGTACCACTCGTTGGAGGACCGCCTGGTGAAGCGCACCTTCGCTGCCGCGGCCACGTCCAGCGCGCCGCGCGGGCTGCCTGTCGAACCTGCCGGCACTGCGGCGTACATGCGGTTGGTCACCCACGGTGCCGAACGCGCAGACGAGGCCGAGGTCGCCGCCAACCCACGGTCGGCGTCGGTGCGTCTGCGTGCCGCCGAACGGACCGCGCCCACCCCGGCTGGACGACGTGGGGGTGTCTCATGAGTGCCGCCTCGGCTTTGCGTGCCACCCCTGAACGCGTTCGCGCACCGCGGCCTGCGACGCTAGAACCCCGGCTGCGTCTGGTGCGTCCGCCGCAGCAGGTGCGTACCCGTGTGCCGTTCGTGCTCATGTGCATGGGCATCCTCATCACGGCGCTGGTGACCATGCTGCTGCTGAACACCGCCACAGCCCAGGCCGCGTTCGAGACGACGAAGAGCGAGCGTGAGCTCACCCGGCTCGTCCAGGACAACGACGAGCTCGCAGCACAGCTGGACGAGAAGTCGTCACCCGAACAGCTCGCCGCCGCGGCGCGCGAGCTGGGGATGGTTCCTGCGACAGGGACCGGGTGGATCCGCCTGTCCGACCAGACGGTCTCTGGTGCGCCTGCCCCTGCCCGCAGCGAGGAGGAACCAGAAGCTGGCGCTGGTCCGGTGCCCGACGCCGTCCCTGTCCCCAGCGACACTGGTGAGCAGCCATGAGCGGCTCGGTTCCGCGCCGATCTGCCCGTGGCGCTCCGCGCCGGGTGCCCCAGACCAGGTCGCAGGGCACGGGGCCCAGACCTGCCCAGGCGCGTGGCGCCCAGCCCAGGTCTGGTGCTCCAGAGCCTGCCCAGAGCCGGACGGCCAAACCGTCCGCGCAACCTGCGAAGGTGCGCCGGTCGGCCCAGCCGGGTCGGTCGGGCCAGCCGAGCCGGTCGGGCCAGGTAGGTCGGTCGGCCCAGCCGGGTCGGTCGGGCCAGGCAGGTCGGTCGGGCCAGCCGGGCCAAAGGCGCAGATCGGAGCAGGCGCGCCCGTTCGCAGCTCGTGAGCTTGCGCCCGCCCAGCCAGAGCCGTCGCCTGTCTCCTCAGCCGGCCCAGACGGAGCGGCACGCACAGTGTTGGCTCCTGTCGTCCGGTGGGCGCGACGACGTCTGGAGCGGAGCCTGGCGGCGCAGCCCAGCCCGGCTGAACGGGTCGGTGAGGTCGGCGGGCGCGCCCGGGTGGCCACCCTTGCCGTGGTCCTGCTGGTGCTGGTCGCTGTGTTCGCCGGACGTCTGGTGGACGTGCAGGTCATCCACGGCCCGGCCATCGCACAGGCTGCCCGCGACGACCGTATGTCGACGATCACCGTGGCAGGTACCCGCGGGTCGATCACCGACTCCACCGGGGTCGTGCTGGCCAGCTCGGTGCCCCGCTACGACATCTCGGTCAACCAGAAGCTCATCAGCGCCAACCGCGGTAACACCGACGAAGGTGTCGCCCCTGGTGCCCGGGGTGTGGCCCAGCTGCTGGCCCCTCTGCTCGGCACGGACAGCGACGAGCTGGTCGCCAAGCTCGTCGGCAAAGCCGGGTACCGGTACCTGGCCAAAGGTGTCGAGCCGAAAGTGGCCCGCGAGATCGCGCAGATGCGCCTCAGCGGGATCAACGTCGAGCTGGTCTCTGTGCGGGTGTACCCCAACGGTGCGCTGGCTGGCGACATCATCGGGTTCACCGGCTCAGGCTCGCAGGGTCGCCAAGGGCTGGAGTCTTCCCTCGACGACCAGCTGCGCGGCACGGCTGGCACCCAGGTGTACGAACGCGGCCGGACCGGCCAGCCCATCCCTGGTGGCTACCACTCGGGGCAGGCTGCGGTGGACGGCCGGTCGCTGACGCTGACCATCCGCGCGGACCTTCAGTGGAAAGCCGAGGACGCCATCGCCGAGGCGGTGGCAGCCACCGGTGCCAGCTCGGGCCAGATCGTCATCATGGACCCGAACACCGGCGAGATCTTGGCGCTGGCCGACGATTCGACCGTCGACCCCAACAACCCTGGCCCCGGGGCTGGAGGAGCGTTGTCGTCAGCGGTCTCGGACGTCTTCGAACCCGGTTCGACCGGCAAGGTCGTCACGATGGCCGCCGCCCTGGAGACCGGTGCGGTCACCCCGACCACCCAGTTCACCGTGCCTGACACGTACTCAGTGGGCCGCCAGACGTTCCACGACTCGCACCCGCACGCAGTGCAGCACCTGACCACCGCCGGGGTCCTCGCCGAGTCGTCGAACACCGGCACGGTCCAGGTCGGCCAGCGTATGTCCGCGCAGACCGAGTACGAATACCTGCGCAAGTTCGGTTTCGGGTCCCGCACGGGGATCGAGATGCCGGGGGAGTCTGCGGGGATCTTGCACCACGTGGACGACTGGGACGGCCGGACCCGCTACAACGTCCTGTTCGGCCAGGGCCTGGCCGTCACCGCCGTGCAGGCTGCCAGCGTGTACGCCACCGTCGCCAACGGTGGGGTGCGTATCGCCCCGCACCTGATCAAAGGATGGACCGAACCGGACGGCACCTGGACCCCGGTGGCCCCACCAGCCCCGGCCCGTGTGGTCTCGGCCCTCACGGCTGCCCAGCTGGGCACCATGCTGGAGTCGGTCGTCGACGACGGGACGGGGTCGTCGGCCGCCGTGCCCGGGTACAGGGTCGCCGGCAAGACCGGCACCGCGCAGAACCTCGGGACCGGTGGGTTCACCGCGTCGTTCGTCGGTTTCGCCCCCGCCGACAACCCCAAGATCGTCGTCGCGGTGATCTTGCACGACCCGCACACGTCCATCTACGGCGGGGTGGTTGCCGCACCAGTGTTCTCCGACGTCACCGCGTACTCCCTGACCGCCCTGCACGCCGCCCCTTCGGGTGTCGAGCCGACACTGTACGCGACGACTTGGTGACTGGTCCCCGAGGGGCACAACCCGGTGCCGAAGTACGACGTCATGGTGGACGGCACGGTAACCTCGCCCTCATGGTGTTGCCCAAAGGCCGTCTACGGCCGGAACACCCGCTGGGCCGTCCTCTCGCTGACCTTGTGGACCAGTTCGCCCTGTCCGTGGTGCGCAGCCCCGGGCGCGGCCCGGCTGGCGTCGCGTCGTCGCACCTCACCGGGGTGGCGATGGCTTCCGGCGACGTCGGACCTGGTGACCTGTTCGTCGCTGTGCCCGGTGAGCACCACCATGGTGCGACGTTCGCCGAGGCAGCGGCACAGGCCGGAGCGGTCGCAGTGCTCACCGACACCGCTGGTGCCGACATCATGGCTGCCCGTTCCGGGCTGGACCAGATGGTTGTCTTGCTCACCGACGACCCGCGGGACATCGCTGGGCACGTGGCCGCCTGGGTGTACCGCGACCCGGCGCAGCGCCTGGTCACCGTAGGGATCACCGGGACCAACGGCAAGACGACCACCGCGTACTTCGTCGACGAGGCCCTGCGCGCCCAGCACCCGCTGACCGCCTTGCTGGGCACTGTCGAGCTGCGGATCGGCGCCGACGCGCTCGACAGCCCGAGGACCACGGTCGAGGCTCCGGTGCTGCACGGTATCGCTGCCCTGGCGCTCGAACGTGGGGCGGCGAGCCTGGTGACGGAGGTCTCGTCGCACGCGCTGGCCCTGGGCCGGGTGCACGGGATGCGTTTCGACGTGGCAGCTTTCACCAACCTCCAGCGTGACCACCTGGACTTCCACCACGACATGGCCGGTTACTACCAGGCCAAGGCAGCGTTGTTCACCGGCGAGCAGGCCAAGAAGGCTGTGGTCGTCGTCGATGACGAATGGGGCCAGCGCCTGGCCCGCGAGACGCCGCTCCCGGTCGAGACTGTCAGCACCCGGGTGGTCGACGGTGTCGACCCCGACGCCGACTGGGCGGTCGTCAAAGCCGACGTCGGCCTGGACAAAGTCGGCTCCCGGTTCGTCCTGCGCGGACCTGACGGTACCCGCCACGACGCCTTTTCCCCTCTGCCTGGGCTGGTCAACGTGTCGAACGCGGCCACGGCGATCGTCGTGGCCACCGCAGCGGGCGTCCCGCTGGGCACAGCCCTGGCAGCGGTCGGCAGCGCCCACGGTGTGCCAGGACGTATGGAACGGGTCGTCGAACGTGGCCAGGGCCTGCCGCTGGGTCTGGTCGACTACGCCCACACACCCGACGCCCTGGTGCTGGCGCTGCAGGCGGTACGGCCGATCACCCCTGGACGGCTGGTGATCGTCCTGGGGTCTGACGGCGACCGTGACCGGGGCAAACGTCCGCTCATGGGCCAGATCGCCGCGCGGTTGGCCGACGAGGTGTTCGTCACCGACGAGAACCCCCGTTCCGAAGACCCTGCCGCAATCCGCTCGCAGGTCCTGGCCGGGGCCACCGCGGTGGCCACGGCGACCGTCCACGAAGTCACGACCAGCAGGGCCGACGCTATCCGCCAGGCTGTCGCCGGTGCCCGCGAGGGCGATACGGTGATTGTCACGGGCAAAGGCCACGAACCGACACAGGAGATCGCCGGGGTGTTCTACCGTTACAACGACCGTGACGTGCTCAACGAGATCCTCGTCGAGCACCAGGGGCTCAACCAGAAGGCCCAGAACCCGGTGGAGCAGGTATGAGGGCACTGACCATCGCCCAGGTCGCCGAGGCGACCGGTGGGCGGATAGTCCACGCAGAAAAGACCACAGTCGTCGACGGGCCTGTTGTCACCGACTCGCGGCAGGTGGCGCCAGGGTCAGCGTTCGTGGCGCTCGTCGGCCAGAACAGCGACGGCCTGGACCACGCCCGCTCGGCTGTGGCCTCCGGGGCCGTGGTGGTGGTCGCCGACCGTGAACCGCCTGATGGCCTACCAGCGGTGGTGGTGCCCGACGCGACGGTGGCGCTGGGCCAGCTGGCACGTGCTGGGCTCGTCGGGCTCCGTGAGGAGGCCACGGTGGGTGTCGTGGCCATCACCGGGTCGGTCGGCAAGACCACCACCAAAGACCTGCTGGCCCAGGTGCTCGGTTCTGCTGGTCCGACGGTCGCCCCGGTCCGGTCGTTCAACAACGAGATCGGCCTGCCGCTGACAGTGCTCGAAGCCGACGCCACCACGCGCTACCTGGTGCTGGAGATGGGTGCCAGCGCCCCCGGCGACCTGGACTACCTCACAGGTATCGCCCCACCTGACGTGGCGGTGGTCCTGGCTGTGGGCCACGCCCACCTCGGTGGTTTCGGCGGGAGCCTGGACGGTGTGGCCCGCGCCAAGTCCGAGCTGGTGACTGGTCTGCGCCCCGGTGGGGTCGCGGTGCTCAACGCCGACGACCCACGTGTGGCTGCGATGGCCACGCTGGCTGGCGGCGAGGTGGTGAGGTTCGGCCTGTCCGACGAGGCTCAGGTGCGTGCCCGCGACCTGCGCCTCGACGGTGGCCGGGCCGTGTTCACCTTGGCCGTGGACCTGCCCGGCAGGGTGGTCGGGTCAGCGCAGGTGCACCTGCGCCTCGTGGGCGAGCACCACGTGCACAACGCCCTGGCCACCGCTGCGGCAGCCCTCGTCATGGGCCTAGGGCTCGACGCCGTCGCCAGCGCCCTGAGCGACGCGCAGATCCTCTCGCCGCACCGTATGCACGTCGTGGACCGGCCCGACGGGGTGCAGATCGTCGACGACTCGTACAACGCCAACCCTGACTCCATGCGTGCCGCGCTCAAAGCCCTGGCGCTGCTGGCCCGCCCCGACCGTCGGTCGGTGGCGGTGCTCGGCGAGATGCTCGAGCTGGGGGAGGCGTCGTTGATGGCCCACGATGCCATCGGACGTCTGGCGGTCCGCCTCGATATCGCCCTGACCCTCGTCGTGGGTGCCGGTGCGCACCCCATAGCCACGGGGGCCGCCCACGAAGGGTCGTGGGGTGAGGAGATCGCGGAGGTCCCCGACGTGGACGCCGCGGTGGTGTACCTGCGCGAGAACCTGCGCCCTGGTGACGTGGTGCTCGTCAAGTCGTCGTACGGCTCGGGGTTGTGGCGGTTGGCCGACATCCTGGTTGCTGACGGCCAGGAGGCCCGTCGATGAAGGCGTTGCTCATCGCGGGGACCGTGTCGCTGCTCGTCTCGCTGCTCGGTACCCCGTTGTTCATCCGGTTGCTCGTGCGCAAGCAGTACGGCCAGTTCATCCGCCAGGACGGACCGACCACCCACCTGACCAAACGTGGCACCCCGACGATGGGCGGTGTCGTCATCATCGGTGCGACCGTCACCGGCTGGGTGGTCGCGCTGGTGGTGACCGGTACCACCGCGACAGTCTCGGCGCTGCTGGCGTTGTTCCTCATGGTCGGCCTGGGGTTCGTCGGCTTCCTCGACGACTACATCAAGATCTCCCGGCAGCGGTCCCTGGGCCTGACGCCGTGGGCGAAGATCCTCGGGCAGGGTCTCGTCGGGGTGACTTTCGCGGTGCTCGCCTTGCGGTTCCCCAACGAACAGCACCGTTACCCTGCGGCCACGCAGATCTCGTTCACCCGTGACACCCATCTCGACCTGGCGTACTTCGGTGCCGGGATCGGGTTGGTCCTGTTCGTGCTGTGGGCGAACTTCCTCATCACGGCCTGGTCGAACGCGGTGAACCTCACCGATGGGCTCGACGGGCTGGCCACCGGTGTCTCGTTGGTCGTGTTCGGCGCGTTCGTGCTGGTCGGGGTGTGGCAGAACAACCAGACCTGCCAGAACGTCGCCACTGTCGCCACCGCCACCAACCGGTGCTACGAGACCCGAGACCCCCTGTCCATGGCGATGGTCGCCATCGCCATCACCGGGGCCCTGTTCGGGTTCTTGTGGTGGAACGCCAGCCCGGCGCAGATCTTCATGGGTGACACCGGGTCGCTGGCCCTGGGTGGGGCGTTGGCTGGACTGTCGATCCTGACCCGCGTGGAGGTCCTCGCAGCGATCATCGGTGGCCTGTTCGTGCTGGAGGTGCTCTCCGACGTCATCCAGATCGGCTGGTTCAAAGCGACCCGAAAACGGGTGTTCAAGATGGCGCCGCTGCACCACCACTTCGAGCTGTCGGGGTGGGGTGAGGTGACGATCGTCGTGAGGTTCTGGATCATCGCAGGGCTGTTCGTCGCCGCGGGTATCGGGGTGTTCTACGCAGAGTGGGTGCTGGGTTAGTGCAGGTGGAGCTGGTCGGGGCGCAGGTGCTCGTGGCCGGGCTCGGCACATCAGGCCGCGCCGCGCTGGCTGCGCTGAGAGCTGCGGACGCTGTCGTGACGACCTACGACGACCATGCCGACGACGCCCAGTGGCACCGGCCCGACGATATCGACCCAGGCGCTTACGACCTGGTCGTGGCATCTCCTGGGCTGCCCCCGCACCACGGAGTCCTGGCCGGAGCCCGTGGTGCCAACGTTCCGGTGGTCTCCGAGGTCGAGCTGGCGTGGTGGCTGCGGGCTGAGCGTGACGGGCACGGCCGCGCACCGTGGCTGGCGGTGACAGGTACCAACGGCAAGACCACGACAGTCGGGATGCTCGAAGCAGTCTTGGCCGCGGCAGGTGAGCGCGTCGTAGCGGTGGGCAACGTCGGCACCCCCGTGGTCCAGGTGGTGACCGACCCCGACCTTGACGTGCTCGCCGTAGAGCTGTCGAGCTTCCAGCTGCATTTCACCTCGTCGGTGGCGGCGCAGGCCGCGGCGGTGCTCAACATCGCGCCCGACCACCTGGACTGGCACGGCTCGTTGGACGCCTACGCTGCCGACAAAGCCCGGATCTGGAACAACGCCGACGCTGTGGTCTACAACGCCGACGACCCAGCCACGGTCGACCTGCTCGGCCAGCGCCGCGGTACCGGTTTCACCCTCGGACGGCCAGGGCCCGGCCAGCTCGGAGTCGTCGACGGAACCCTCGTCGACCGCCAGGACGTTCCCGTCGAGCTGGCGCAGGTCGCCGATATGGCCCACCTGGCCGGACCAGACGGTGTGGTCGCCGCGCACGTCGTCGCCGACGCCCTCGCCGCCGCCGCCTTGGCCCGGGCCCACGGGGTCGAACCACGTCATGTGCGTGCCGGCCTGGCCGCGTTCACCCCCGGGGCGCACCGGGTCGTCACCGTGGCCCAGGTCGGTGACGTGGCGTTCGTCGACGACTCCAAAGCCACCAACGCCCACGCCGCCGCAGCGTCCCTGGGTGGTTGTGCGCCGGGGTCGGCGGTGTGGATCGCGGGCGGCCTGGCCAAGGGCGCGACGTTCGACGACCTGGTCGCCGCACGTGCCGACCGGCTGCGCGCTGTGGTGCTCATCGGCACCGACCGGACCCCGTGGCGCCACGCGCTGGCCCGACACGCGCCGCAGGTCCCGGTGATCGAGGTGGACGACCCCGAGACTGGGACGGTGATGACCCGTGCCGTCGCCGCTGCCCACCGGCTGGCCACCGACCCTGCCCTAGGGTCGGGGCCGGTGGTCGTGCTGCTCGCACCGGCGTCCGCGTCGATGGACCAGTTCGCGTCCTACGCCGACCGCGGAGACCGGTTCGCCGAAGCAGCGCACGCGCTGGCGCACCACACGTGAGCGCCCCGGCGCGCACCGGCGCGCCGCACGGAGCCGGGCCGCGTGGCCCGCAGCGGGTCAGGGCGTTCTGGGCAGGTCCGCTGACCACGTACTACCTGCTCATCGGGTCCACGGTGCTGCTGCTGGTGCTGGGGCTGGTGATGGTGCTGTCGTCGTCGGCGGTGGACTCCATCGTCGCGGGCCGGTCCCCGTACGCCACGTTCGCCGACCAGACGAAGTACGCGCTCCTGGGGTTGCCGATCATGCTCGTGGCCACCCGTATGACCACCGCCTGGCAGGCCCGCCTGGCGTGGTTCGCCCTGGTCGGGGCGCTGGCGTTCCAGGCGTTGGTGTTCGTCCCCGGTATCGGCTGCGGGTCGGGGGGCAACCAGAACTGGGTGTGCACGCCGGTGTTCTCTGCCCAGCCGTCCGAGGCTGTCAAGCTTGCCCTGGCCCTGTGGCTCGGGGTGGTGCTGGTGCGTAAGCAGCCCCTGCTCGGCCAGGTGCGTCATGTGGTGGTACCCGCCCTGGTGGGGTCTGGGGTCGCGGTCGCCGCTGTCCTGGCAGGCAAAGACCTGGGCACGACGCTGGTGATCGTGCTGCTCGTCGCCGGGGCGCTGTTCGTCGCTGGGGTGCCGATGTGGATGTTCTCCACCGGCTCTGTCGCTGCCGTGGTGGGGGTGACGTTGTTCATCGTCACCGACACAGGTTCGAACCGCACCCAGCGCATCGGCAGCTGGTTGGGGGACTGCACCGACGCGGCGGGCCAGTGCTTCCAGACCGACCACGGGACGTGGGCGCTGGCCAGCGGGGGTGTTTTCGGGCTGGGCCTGGGGGAGTCGCGGCAGAAGTGGTCGTACCTGCCTGCGGCGCACAACGACTTCATCTTCGCGATCATCGGCGAAGAGCTGGGCCTGGCCGGCACGCTGCTCGTCCTGGGGCTGTTTGCGGTCCTGGCTGTCGCCATGCTGCGGATCATCCGCCACCACCCTGAACCGTCGGCGAGGATCACCACTGGTGCGGTTCTCGCCTGGGTGGTCGGGCAGGCCCTGATCAACATCGCCGTGGTGCTGAGGCTGGCCCCGGTGATCGGGGTGCCGTTGCCGCTGGTCTCGGCTGGGGGGTCGGCGCTGACCATGACGATGGCCGCGTTGGGTGTGGTGATCTCCTATGCTCGGTCCGACCCGCAGGCTGCTGCGGCGCTGGCTGCCCGTCCTGGGGTCCTGCGCCGGTCGATCGCAGTGCTCGGGATATCGCACAGGAGGTCTCGTCGTGCCTGAACCGCACCGCTCTGAACCGCACCGCCCTGAACCGCTCCGTGTCGTGCTCGCTGGTGGTGGTACCGCCGGGCACGTCAACCCCTTGCTCGCCCTGGCTGCCGAGCTGCGTGCACGCCACGACGACGCGCATATCGTCGTCTTGGGCACCGCTGAGGGTCTGGAGGCCGACCTGGTGCCCGCCGCAGGGTTCGAGCTGGTGGTGGTGCCCCGGGTGCCGCTGCCGCGCACCCCTTCCCCAGCCTTGTTCGCTGTCCCGACCCGTCTGCGCCGGGCTGTGGGTACCGCTGCGCAGGCCATCGCCGACGTGGACGCGCAGGTCGTCGTAGGGTTCGGCGGGTATGTGGCGACCCCCGCCTACCTGGCGGCCCGGCGTGCGTCGGTACCGGTCGTCGTCCACGAGCAAAACGCCCGTCCCGGTCTGGCCAACCGTCTGGGCGCGCGGTGGGCCGCTCAGGTCGCTGTGACCTTCCGCGCCACGAAGCTGCCCGGTGCCACCGTGACCGGCCTGCCCCTGCGGGCGTCGATGGCAGCCCTGCTGGAGGATATGGCCGCCGACCGTGACGGTACTCGTCGCCGGGCCGCAGACGTGCTCGGCCTGGACGGCGACACCACGACGCTGCTGGTCACCGGTGGTTCGCTGGGGGCGCTGTCCCTCAACCAGAAAGTCGTCGCCGCAGCGGCCGAGATCGCCGCCACCGGCGCCCAGGTGCTGCACCTGACCGGCAAAGGCAAAGGCGACGCTGTCCGCGAGGCACTCGACAGCACCGACTTCGCCGACCGCTGGCATGTGCGCGAGTACCTCGACGGTATGCACCACGCCCTGGCTGTGGCCGACCTGGTGGTCTGCCGGGCTGGGGCAGGGACAGTCTGCGAGATGGCTGCCCTCGGGGTCCCCGCGGTGTATGTGCCGTTGCCGGTGGGCAACGGTGAGCAACGCCGCAACGCCCGAGACGTCGTCGAAGCAGGCGGTGGCCTGCTCGTGGAGGACAAGAACCTGTCCGCCGCCTGGTTGCGCGAGCACCTGCCGCCCCTGCTGCACGCCGACGGAGCGCAGCGGCGCGCCCAGATGGCCCAGGCAGCAGCCTCAGTCGGGGTGCGTGACGGAGCAGCCCGCTTGGCCGACCTCGTCGAAGGAGCCGCGTCATGAACGACCGGGTCGCGGCGCTGGGCCGTGTGCACCTCGTCGGTGTCGGCGGTGTCGGTATGTCTGCCGTGGCCATGCTGCTCGCTGCCCGCGGGGCTGTGGTCTCAGGTTCGGACGCTCACGACGGTCCAGGGCTCGAGGCGTTGCGTGCTGCGGGTGTGGACGTCCGCGTCGGGCACGACGCTTCAGCCGTCGCCGGGGCCGACACCGTCGTGGTCTCCTCGGCGGTCCGCGAGACCAACCCCGAGCTGGCGGCAGCGCGAGCCCAGGGCCTGACGGTCCTGCACCGTTCCCAAGCCCTGGCTGCGCTCATGGCAGGGCGCGTGACTGTCGCCGTGGCTGGTGCCCACGGCAAGACCACCACGTCGGCCATGGTGGCTGTGGGTCTGCTCCACGCCGGGGCGGACCCGTCGTTCGCCATCGGTGGGGTGGTCCACGACAGCACAGGGCCCCTGGGCGGTGCCCGCGACGGCTCTGGTCCTTTTGTCGCGGAGGCTGACGAGTCCGACGGGTCGTTCCTGGCCTACGCCCCGCAGGTCGCCGTGGTGACGAACGTCGAACCCGACCACCTGGACCACTACGGCACCACCGAAGCGTTCGAGCAGGCGTTCGTCGACTTCGCCGACCGTGTCACCGACACCCTCGTGGTCTGCGCCGACGACCCCGGTGCAGTCCGCCTCGCCGCCGCCGCGCGCCGCCCGGGCCTGACGATCACCACCTACGGCACCACCGCCGCCGACGTGATCGTCGGTCCTGCCGAACCCGTCGGCACGGGCTGGTGCACCGTCGTGACAGGTCCTGACGGCGTACCCCGCCAGGTGGGTCTGCCCGCCCCCGGCGACCACAACGCCCTCGACGCCGCAGCAGCATGGGCCGCTGTGTGCGCCGTGGGTGTCGACCCTGACGTCGCAGCCGAGGCCCTCGGACAGTTCCGCGGCACCGGCCGGCGTTTCGAGGACCGGGGGACTGCCGGCGGTGTCCGCGTCGTCGACGACTACGCCCACCACCCCACCGAGGTCGCTGCGCTGGCTCGTGCAGCCCGGGCGGTGGCTGGCCCAGGCCGGGTGCTGGTGCTGTTCCAGCCCCATCTGTTCTCCCGGACCACACAGTTCGCCACGCAGTTCGGCCAGGCGCTGGACCTGGCCGATGTCGTGGTGGTCACCGCCGTGTATGCCGCCCGCGAAGACCCGGACCCACAGGTCACCGGCCAGATGCTCGTCGATGCTGTTCCCAGCCCCGGCAAGGCCAGCTATGTCGCCGACCGCCACGAGGCCGCCTGTGCTGTCGCTGGTGCTGCCCGCCCTGGCGACCTGGTCTTGACCGTCGGTGCCGGGGACGTCACCGAGCTGGGTCCTGTGGTGCTCGCCGCTCTGGCCGGACGAGGGTGACCACGGTGCGGGCGCAGCTGCTGGCCCGGCTGGCGCCGGCCTTCTCCTCTGGCTGGGGTGGATGCCGGTGACCCCTGCCCGTCCACCTGCGCCCCGGCGCTCGGCTGCGCGCTCGGGGCCTGTGGCACCTGCGAAACCTGCCAAGGCGAAGGCTGCGCCGAAGACTGCGAAGGCTCCGGCCAAGGCCCAGCCGAAAGCCGCGGCGAAGGCCACAGGCGCGGCGAAGGCCAAGACCTCGCCCAGGGCCACAGACGTAGCCAAGCACCCCGCGAAGGCGAAGGCCGCCAGAACCCCTGCGAAAACCCCCAAGAAGGCTCCTACCAAGCCGAAGACCTCGACGAAACCACCGGCCAAGGCCCGGACGTCGAAGTCGGTGGCCCGTTCCGGT
This sequence comes from Micrococcales bacterium, assembly GCA_009779195.1. GTDB lineage: Bacteria > Actinomycetota > Actinomycetes > Actinomycetales > Cellulomonadaceae > Cellulomonas. The sequence continues at coordinate 9,241 of WRET01000040.1, read as the reverse complement.
GGTACCCAGACCCCACCGAGCATCGCCCCACGAGACCGTGTGGTGGTCAGCTCCGCCCAGCGTTTTGCCGAGCGGGCCAAGGAACGGCGCCGGGTCACCTTGCGCAAGGCCGGGGCGCTGGTCACCGCGCTCGTCGCTGCCGCCGCTGTCGGCTGGGTCGTGTTCTACTCTCCAGTGCTCGGCCTCGACCCCCACCAGGTCGTCGTCAAAGGCACCAAAGACAGCCCTGTCGCCGAAGCCGACGTCCGCGCCGTCGTCGACCACCACGCCGCCGAACCCCTGCCCCGCCTCGACACCGCAGCCTTGTGTTCGCAGCTGCGAGCAGTCCACGGTGTCAAAGACGTCCAGGTCGTCAGAGACTGGCCCCGCGGCCTCACCGTCACGGTCACCCCCCGGGTCGCGGTCGCCGTCGTCCCCGACGGTGACCAGGTGGCCCTCGTCGACCCAGAGGGCGTCAGGCTCGGCACCGGACCAGACCCACCGCCCGGCCTGCCTCTGGTCCAGGCCGACGGCGACCGCGCCTTGGCCGCAGCTTTGTCCGTCGTGGTCGCCCTTCCCCCCGACCTGGCTCTCCAGGTCGCCACCATCACCGCCCCCACCCAAGACACGGTGAGCCTGGCCCTCACAGACGGCGTCGAAGTCCTGTGGGGCTCGGGCGAAGACAACGCGCTCAAAGCCCAAGTGGTCGCAACCCTGCGCGCCGACGAGACCATCACCGACGTCACCACGATCGACGTCTCCGCCCCCCGCCGCCCCGTCCTGCGGTGACCGGTACGCACAAGGCTGGCTCGCCCGCAGACCTCGACACCCCCAGGTCGTGCAACACATGGGCGGTCTTTCGCAGGTTCGTAGCGACACGCGCAGCGTGGTCGTTGCCCACCGCCCAGCGGGCACCTAGCGTCAGCGACGAAGGGCAACCTGACATAACATTAACCCTCAACCTGAAGGTGAGGGTTCTACCGCTCCGACCACGACATGAGAGGCACCCAACGTGGCAGCTCCGCAGAACTACCTGGCGGTCATCAAGGTCGTCGGCATCGGTGGTGGCGGCGTCAACGCCGTCAACCGGATGATCGAGGTCGGGCTCAAGGGTGTCGAGTTCATCGCCATCAACACCGACGCCCAGGCGCTGCTCATGTCCGACGCAGACGTCAAGCTCGACGTCGGCCGTGAGCTGACCCGCGGCCTGGGGGCGGGGGCAGACCCCGAGGTCGGCCGCAAAGCCGCCGACGACCACGCCGAGGAGATCGAAGACGTGCTGCGCGGCGCAGACATGGTTTTCGTCACCGCAGGCGAGGGTGGCGGCACCGGCACCGGTGGGGCGCCGGTCGTGGCCCGTATCGCCCGCGCGCTGGGTGCGCTGACCATCGGTGTGGTCACCCGCCCGTTCACCTTCGAAGGCCGCCGCCGTTCGGTCCAGGCCGACTCAGGGATCGAGGCCCTGCGCGCCGAGGTCGACACCCTCATCGTCATCCCCAACGACCGGCTGCTGTCGATCTCTGACCGTGGTGTCAGCGTGCTCGACGCTTTCCGCTCTGCCGACCAGGTGCTGCTGTCCGGTGTGCAGGGCATCACTGACCTCATCACCACCCCCGGCCTGATCAACCTGGACTTCGCCGACGTGAAGTCCGTCATGCAGGGGGCAGGGTCCGCGCTCATGGGTATCGGCTTCGCCCGCGGCGACGACCGCGCCGTCCAGGCCGCAGAGATGGCGATCAGCTCTCCGCTGCTGGAGGCCAGCATCGACGGGGCTCACGGGGTCCTGCTGTCCATCCAGGGTGGGTCAGACCTCGGTCTGTTCGAGATCAACGAGGCCGCCCGGTTGGTCCAGGAGGCTGCGCACACCGAGGCGAACATTATCTTCGGTGCCGTGATCGACGACGCCCTGGGCGACGAGGTGCGTGTCACCGTCATCGCCGCCGGGTTCGACGGTGGTTCCCCGCAGGTGCGCCGCGACTCACGTGCCCTGGGCCAGGTGTCAGGGTCCGCAGGCCGTCCGATGCAGCGTCCGGTGGTCGACGACGAACCGTCCGGTCCGACGCCGCTGACACCTCGCCACGCTGCCGCTGCCGCACTGGCTGCCGAAGCCGCGCAGGTCCCGGCGTTCTTGGCCGACGAACCACCGGTCGTCGCCGCATCGGTGGAAGTGCCGAGAGTGTTCACCGACGAGGTCGGTATGGTGCGCGAAGAGCTCGACGTTCCCGACTTCTTGAAGTGACGTTCCCCGTCACCACAGCCGACCTGGGCCCAGGGGTCAGGGCAGGGTTCACCACCCGGGCCGGCGGGATGTCGGTGGCGCCGTGGGACACGGCGAACCTCGGTGCGCACGTCGGTGACGACCTGGTTGCCGTCGGCGCCAACCGTGCTGCGGCCGAAGCCTGGGTGGGTGCCCCTGTCGCCTACGCCAGCCAGGTGCACGGGGTGCAGGTGCTGCATGTCACCGAGCCTGTGCCACCCGGGACGTGGACGGTCGGCGAAGGCGACGCCCTGGTCACGACCAGGGACGACGTCGCCCTCGGGGTGCTCGTCGCCGACTGCGCACCGGTGCTGCTGGCAGACCCCGGTGCCCGTGTGGTCGCGGTGGCGCACGCCGGACGGGCAGGTCTGGTTGCCGGGGTGGTGCAGGCGGTCGTGGGTGCCATGGCCGACCTGGGTGCCCGCACCGACCAGGTCGTCGCCGTCGTCGGTCCGTGTATCGCAGGGTGCTCGTACGAGGTGCCTGGGTCGCTCCGTGACGAAGTGGCCGCGACGGTGCCTGGGGCGGCCACGTCCACGCGTTGGGGGACACCTGGGGTGGACCTCGTCGCCGGGGTGCGCCAGGTCCTGGCAGACCTGGGTGTCACTCGTGTGGAGGCGGTCGGAACCGACACCTACGACGCCTTGTCCTTGTTCTCCTACCGCCGCGACGGTCCAGTGACAGGGCGTTTCGGAGGGCTCGTGCGGCTGGTTCCTCCTGAGGCCGTGTGACCTCACCCGCAGCTGTCGTGACCAGGCTCCCCATAGGCCCCGTCTACGTGGCACAATCGGCGCAAGCCAAGACAAATCCGACGATTCATCCAAGACTGAGGACGTAGCCGTGTGCCGTACCGCAACCCGTCCGGGAACCGGTAACGGGACGGCGACGGTCGCCACCAGACGGTCGGCCCTGGTTCGCGTCGGTGCCGCCTGGCCAGCGCAGGGGCGGTGGGCGCGATGAGCGTGCAGGTCACTGACGCTGGTCCCGTCTCCGCCGTACGCCGGTTCGTCGACGGGACGCTGGTCTCTGGGCTTTTCGAACAGCTGCTGCGCACCGACCAGGCCGTGCGGACGTACCTGTCGTCCGCCAAAGCCCCTGGTACGGCCAGGTCTTTGCTGGACTACCTGCGCGGGCTCGACTGGCTCCAGCCCAAAGAGGTGCTCGAAGCCCAGCGTGTCCTGGTCAGGTTCCTGGTCGCCCGGGGGGAGGAGGTCGCCCCGACCGACCTGTACGAGCGACGCGCCCGTCTGTACGACCAGCAGCTCTCCTTGTGGTCTCGGGTGCAGCCGACCTGGTTGCACATCTCTCCGACGTATTTCTCCACGCTGCTCGCCGAGTGCGAGGGCACGGCAGAGGACTCGTTGGAACAGACGATGAAGACCAAGGTACGGACTTTGTTCCGCTACCGTTCGCGGCCCCCGGTCTGGTTGCACGAGGAGAACTGGCCGGTGAACGCCAACGGCCCGCTGACCTTCGTCGAACAGGTCGACATCTCTGGCCCCTACGACACGTCCTACCGTTTTGTCTTCTGGGACGAGAAGAGCCACGAGCGCCACGAGCTGGTCCAGTCCACCGCACGGTTCGAGCCGACGAGCCCGCTGCCGGCCTCGACGGTGGTGTTCGAGTCGGACCTGGATTTCGCGTTGGTCCCGGAGACGGCTGACGAGAGCTTGCTGACCGTGCCGATGCCTGTGCTCGCGGCTCTGGCCGAAGCCCTGGAGAACCTCGACGACGGGACCGGTGGCGCCGGGCCTGGGCCCGTGCGGGTCGTGCCGCCGCCTGAGACGTACGAGCCGCCTGCGGCCCCCAGGCCGGCAGAACCCAGGTCGTCCGCAGGACCCGTGCCGTCCGCAGAGCTCAGGTCGTCCGCAGAGCTCAGGTCGTCTGCAGAACCTGGGCCGTCTGCAGAACCTGGGCAGGCGGAGCCGTCTGGTCCGGGCGCGTTCTCACCCCCGTTCCCAGACTTCCAGCCCTGGGTCCCCCCAGGTTCGGTAGCCGACGACCCGACCAAGCCGATGATCCGGGTGCCGACCCGGTGGGCGGTCGAGGTCGACGACGGACGGCGGGTCGAGCTGTGGTCGAGCTCGGTGGTGGTCGGGCGCAGCCCGCAGGCGTCCAACCCCGACGTGCAGCGGCTGACCGTCACCTGGGACCCGGGGCTGCTGGACACCCACGCCCGTCTCGACCTGACCTACGGGTCGTGGTGGGTCACCAACTTCGGCGTGGACTCGGCTGTGACGGTCGTCGGTGCCAGGGGAGGGCGGGTGTCGGTGCCCACGGGCCGGTCAGCACCGGTGCGCACCCACCTGTGGCTCGGCTCGATCGCGATCGAGCTGGTGCCTCTGCCTGACGACGAGGGGGCCAGACCCGCAGCGGACGAGGAGAGCGTCGAGGAGACCACCTTCGGGCACTCTGCTTCGTTGACCCTGCGCACCCGTCGCCAGCTCGCGCCACCGGAGCCGGGTGCCTCGCCGGCCTCGCCGCAGGCACCTGCGGTGGCGGACTCTGCGACAGTGGCCGCACCAGCCCCGGGGCGCGCCTCAGCCTCACGGTCTCCGGCCTCGCCGTCGGGGCCAGCCCAGGTCGAGCCAGCGGCACCTCCACCAGCCCCGGTCGCGCCAGCGGCGCCTGTCCTGTTCCCCGAACCTCGGCCCCTCGGCCCCTGGGCACCCCCGCCGGAGCCGGACCCGCCAGAACCGGACCCGTCGGGCGTCGACCTCGACGTGGTGCTCGAGCCAGGTATCGACCCGTGGACGCTGACGTTGGACGACGGGCGTTCCTTCCTCGTGTCGGCGCGGTCGGTGGTCGTCGGACGGCACCCGACCACGTCGACCCCCGGTGTGCAGGCGGTGACGATCTCCGACAACACCCGGACCTTGTCGCGCACCCATGCTCAGCTCGACTTCGTCGAGGGCGTCTGGCACGTGACCGACCTGTGGTCGACCAACGGCGTGCTGGTCACCGGTGCCGACGGTGCCCAGGTCCAGGTCGAGCCGAGCACCCCGACCCCTGTACGCGGGTACGTGGCGTTCGGCTCGGTCGAGGCTCGGCTCGTCGAAGGTGGGCCGACCGCCTGACCGACGCTCCCGGTCGACCATCAGGGGTGACCATCCAGCCCACCGGGCGTGTCGCGCCTCGCCTCGTCGTGCCGGTTGCTAGCGTGACCGGTGGAAGGACGATGTAGCGGCGTTACCCCCGCCGTGCGAGAGGTCGGTCCCGGGAACCCCGGGGGGACGGAGTGAAGCCATGGGCAACGCACTGCGCAAGGCGGTGCTGTTCCTGGGCCTGGCCGACGCCCGGCCCGAGGACGAGTACCTGGACGACGAGGAGTACCTGATGGAAGAGCCCGACGCCCAGGTGACACCGCTACCGGTCCGGGTTGCTCCTGACCCAGAAGAGAGACTGGGTGAGGTTCGGCGGATCACGACGATTCACCCGCGGTCGTACAACGACGCTCGTCGCATCGGCGAGGCCTTCCGTGACGGGACCCCGGTGATCATCAACCTCACCGATATGGACGACGGGGACGCCAAGCGTCTGGTGGACTTCTCCGCAGGGCTGATCTTCGGCCTGCGCGGCGCGATCGAGCGTGTGACCTCGAAGGTCTTCCTGCTGTCACCAGCCAACGTCGAGATCAGCTCCGGCCCACGCAGCGACGAGGTCGCTGTGCGCGCTGGCTTCTTCAACCAGAGCTGACGTGAGCGCGGTCTTCTGGGTCCTGTACTTCGTCACGCTGGTCTATGTGCTGGTCCTGTTCGTGCGGCTGATCTTCGACTGGGTCCAGGTCTTCTCCCGCCAGTGGCGCCCGACCGGTCCGTTGCTCGTGATCGCCGAGATCGTCTACACCGCGACCGATCCGCCGTTGATAGCCCTGCGCAGGGTGATACCCTCAATCGGTATCGGTCAGGTCCGCTTTGACCTGGGGTTCCTTGTCCTGATGCTGGGCTGCTTCGTCCTGCTCAACGTCTTCGGGTGGCTCGCGGCTCTGTGAGCCAGGCCCAGCCGCCGTTCTCACTTAGGGGGACAGATGCCCTTGTCAGAGGGACGATTGACCGTCCGAAGTTCCGATGTGGCGATTGTCCGCTACGGTGGCAGTCGGACATCCGGTGGAGGGCCCGCCGGACGCACCAGCACAAGCGAGGAAGGTGAGTCATCATGGCTCTGCTGACCGCAGACGACGTCCTGAACAAGAAGTTCCAGTCGACGAAGTTCCGCGAGGGCTACGACCAGGACGAGGTTGACGACTTCCTCGACGAGGTTGTCGCCACCCTGCGCGAAGTGCACGTCGGTGGTGGAGGTGGAGGCGGGGGCGACGGTGCGGCTGTGCACGCGCTGCAGGTCGAGAACGACGACCTGCAGGCACGGCTGGCTGGCGCTGAACGCCGTATCGCCGAGCTGGAGTCGGCTGTGGAGTCGGCCGGCCAGTACCAGCCGCTACCGCCCACCGAGCACCTGCGCGGCGACGACACCACACCGGAGTCCGCGCAAGGGCTGCTCGCCATGGCACAGAAGGTCCACGACGACTACGTCTCGTCGGGCAAGCAGGAAGGCGACAGGGTGGTCTCCGACGCCCGTATGCGCGCCGACCAGATCATCTCCGAGGCCGAGGAGAGCTCTAAGCGCACCCTCGGTGCCCTGGAGCAAGAACGCTCCTTGCTGGAGCGCAAGATCGACGAGCTGCGTGTCTTCGAGCGTGACTACCGCACGCGCCTGAAGAGCTATCTGGAGAACCTGCTCGGCGACCTCGACTCGCGCGGCAGCGCGCTGCCGGCCGGGTCCGAGAGCCGCAGCCTCTAGTCTCCCGTCACGTACGGCAGGTCCCGCTGGGGTGACCCAGCGGGACCTTTCGTGCGTCCAGGCCCCGCGATGCACATCGGTCATGCGTTCGCCGAGCGTGTCGGGTTGTCCCACGCGATCTGGGCGAATACAGTCGCGTGACCTCGAACAAGGGAGCCTTGCCATGGCTGACACGCCCGGCGCCACATCCTTTCCCGTCCGTGACGGTGAAGACCCCTGGAGCCCCGCTGATGTCGCCTTGCTGGCCGAGAGCCTACGCGGCGAGGTCGCTCGGTTGACCGACGACCTGCGCAGCGCCGACGCCGACCTCACCGAGCTGTTGCGCAACTCTGGTGAGGGCTCCGGGGACGACCAGGCCGACTCCGGCTCGTCGGCCATCGAGCGCGAGCAAGAGCTCACTCTGGTGAACAACACCCGCGACCTGCTGGCCCAGAGCGAACGTGCCCTGGAACGTATCGAGGCAGGCACCTACGGGGTGTGCGAGTCGTGCGGCAACGCTATCGGCAAGGCCCGGTTGCTCGCGTTTCCCCGCGCGCTGCTGTGCGTGGAGTGCAAACAGCGCGAAGAGCGGCGCTGACCCCAGACGGCGCCGGACTGCGTAGAATCCTCGCCGTGCCCGACGACTCCCAGACCGACGCGCGCGCCGCGTCGCGGCGTGTTGCCCTTGTCGTCGCCGTCGCGCTCGCAGTGCTCGCTGCCGACCAGCTGACCAAAGTGTGGGCGCTGGCCGCCCTGGACGACGGCACACGCCGTCCGCTGGTCGGCGACCTGCTCGGGCTCCACCTGACCCGCAACGCTGGGGCTGCGTTGTCGCTGGGCACAGGGATGACATGGGTGCTGACCCTGGTGGCGGCGGTGGTGGCAGTTGTCGTCGTGCGGACCGCGCGGCGCACCGCGTCGGCCGCGTGGGCGGTGACGTTCGGGCTTCTGCTCGGTGGGGCGCTGGGCAACCTCGGCGACCGCCTGCTGCGCTCTCCAGGCCCGCTGCGTGGCCATGTCGTGGACTTCATCGCCTACGGGAACTGGTTCATCGGCAACGTCGCGGATATCGCGATCGTCGTCGCCGCAGGGCTGGTCATGGTGTTCGTCGCCATAGGCCTGCGGCTGGACGGCACCCGTGAGGACCACCGGACCGCGCCCCGTGACGATGGCTGAGCGCCGCGAGCTTCCGGTGCCCGACGGCCTGGCTGGCGAACGTGTGGACGTCGGCCTGGCCCGGCTGCTCGGCCTGTCGCGCGCGCGCAGCGCCCTGCTGGCTGGTGATGGCCAGGTGACGATGGATGGGCGCACCGTCGGCAAGGGCGAACGTCTGGTCGCCGGGGCCTGGCTCGAGGTCACCTTGCCCCCGCCACCTCCCGTCGTGCCTTCGTCGCCTGACGGTCCCGTGCCTGGTCTGGTGGTCGTCCACGAAGACGCCGACGTGGTCGTGGTGGACAAACCCGTCGGGGTCGCCGCGCACCCCTCACCGGGCTGGACCGGTGCGACGGTTGTCTCCGGCCTGGCCGCCGCAGGGGTCCAGGTGGCCCTAAGTGGGCCTGCCGAACGGCCCGGTATCGTCCACCGCCTCGACGCTGGAACGTCCGGCCTCATGGTCGTGGCCAAGTCTGAGCGTGCCTACAAGGCCCTCAAGCAGGCGTTCCGTGAACGCAGCGTCGACAAGCAGTACCTGGCCCTCGTCCAGGGTTACCCCGACCCCACGACCGGCACGGTCGACGCCCCGATCGGCCGCCTGCCTGGTAACGACTGGAAGTTCGCTGTGGTCGCCGACGGGCGGCCCTCGGTCACCCACTACCAGCTGCTCGAAGCCGTCCCCTCGGCATCCCTCCTCCAGGTCCAGCTCGAGACCGGCCGCACCCACCAGATCCGCGTCCACATGGCCGCCATCCGCCACCCCCTCGTCGGCGACACCACCTACGGCGCCGACCCTGTCCAGGCCCGCCGCCTGGGCCTGACCCGTCAGTGGCTGCACGCGGCCCGCCTGTCCTTCACCCACCCCGGCACCGGCAGCGTCCTCGACCTCGCCTGCGACCCACCGGCAGACCTAGCCCAAGCCCTGGACACCCTCCGCGAGACGTGAGCGTGCCCCGACTAGGCCGTGTTACGAAACTCCCTGCGCGCTGCGGCACGCCCGGCACGCACGCTCGCGGCGTTGTCGATCCTCGGCCGCAGCGCTGCTGCGACTGTCGTCCTCCGCCTTGCGAGCGCACG
>WRET01000039.1 GCA_009779195.1 Micrococcales bacterium | reverse complement strand
TGCGTTGGCGGAGGCGGGCAGGACATCGGGTTCCGAGGCGGAGGTCAGGTCGGACAGGTCGGGCACGGCGACCGCGACCTGGACCTCGATCTGCTTGGTCGACGGTGGGGCGACGACGGTGACTGCCCGCCCCCCATCGTGCGGTTCGCGCCCCCCAGCCAGGAAACGGGCGACCGTCGTCACCGGCCGGACCGTTGCCGACAACCCGATGCGCTGGACCGGCCCGTCGTCCGCCAGCTCGTCGAGCCGTTCCAGCGACAACGCCAGGTGCGCCCCACGTTTGGTGCCCGCCAGTGCGTGGATCTCGTCGACGATGACGGTCTGCACCCCCGCCAGCCCCGCCCGTGCCGCCGACGTGAGCACCAAGAACAACGACTCAGGCGTCGTGATGAGCACGTCCGACGGTCGCGTCGCGAACGCCCGGCGCTGCGCAGGCGGTGTGTCCCCCGTGCGGATCGACACGCTCACGTCGTGCAGCGCGACCCCCGACCGTGCCGCCGCCTGACCGATCCCCACCAGCGGAGACCGCAAGTTCCGTTCCACATCCGTGGCCAGCGCTTTCAACGGCGAGACGTACACCACCCGGCACCGTCGCTCCGGCTCGTCCGGTGGCGCGGTGCTCACCAGGTGGTCCACCGCCCACAAGAACGCCGCCAACGTCTTGCCCGACCCCGTCGGAGCCACCACCAGCGCATGGTGCCCGTCGCCCACCGCCTGCCACGCCCCCACCTGCGCCGCCGTCGGCCCCTCGAACGCCCCAGCGAACCACTCGCGCGTCGCCGACGAGAACCCCCTCAGGGGGTCGCGCACAGCCTCGTCGGTCACGAGCCCCATTGTGCCCGTGACCACCCACACCGTGCTGCTTGCTGTCGTGACCATCGTGCTGTGCCGTTGTCCTGACAACTGGGTGTAGTACAGTCTCGTGTTCTGGTACACGGGGTCGAGTGTCATCGTGTCTCCCAACTGAGACAGTGGGCGAGACAGTGGGGACGGTTCCTGCTGTCTTGCCAAGCTGCGCCCCGGGCGCAGCGGGCAAGACTGAGGAACCGTCCCCACCGTCTCGCTGGTGAGACGACGGGAGACACCACCACAACAACCCTGGCCCCGGCCAAGGACGGCCCACAACACAAGGCCGCGTCGTCGCGAAGCGCTGCGGGTCAAGGTCGCTGGGCACCCCAACGACGTGCTCGCCGGTAGACAGCTATGCCGTGATCAGTCCCTGAGAACCTCGACGACTGACGCGTGAGAGCCCTTGTTGTTCGTGACGCTGCCGTCGTCGTACAACAGGGTCACCAGAAACAGCCTTCCCCAGCCGGCCATCATCTCGGTGTAGATGCTGTCCAGGTCGAGCGTCCACAAGGCTGAGCTCTTGCTGCCGGTGGCTGAATAGCCCTTCAGGTGGCCGTCCCGTGTGATGTAGAACACCTTTTTTCCTGAGGGTGCGTCAAATCCGAAAGGTGCGTGCACGTCGTTGAGCGTCGTGAGCTTCTTGCCGTCTTTCGGGTCGATGATCGTGACGGAGGCGTCCGCGGAGACAACCGCGACCGTGCCCGACATCAGTGGCGCTACCATGCTGGTGTCCGCGACTGTCGTCGACCACGCCTTCGTGCCGTCGGTCTTTCTGAACCCCTGCACCGTCGTGTCGTCGGTGTCGACGACCACGACCATGTCCTGCGTCACAGCGTAGTTCCGGAAGGTGTCGACAGCGTTGTCCCACATGTCCGTGCCGTCGTCGGGGTTGACGCGGGTCAGGTGGTCCCAGGTTTTGTTGCCGTCGCGACGGAACACCGTGCCGTCAGGCTCCGCGAAGTACTGCACCCGGCCGTTGTCGCTGGGAGCACCGTAGCCCAGCTGCTTTCCGGTGCGGCCGTCGACCATTCCGTCGGCTGTCGGCACGTAGAGGTGGCCAGCGTCGTCGCTGGCCGCTGGGTACAGACCGACTGCTTCGGTGATGACGTCGGCTCTCCACAGGTCGTTGCCAATGTCCGAGGCCTTCGCGACGCCGATGGTGGAGGGAGCGCCCGGCTGGACGAGCACCACGTAGCCGTGCGTCCCGCCCGCCATGCCACTCACGTCTCGGGTACCGGTCACCTTCCCTGTCGATGAGATGACGACGACTTTGTGCGCGTCGCTGTGGCGGTCTTGCACCCTGACGACGAAAGACCCGTCTCCCATGGGCAGCGGATAGGGAAATCCCACAGCCTTGAACCCGGTCGCGCGGCACAGGTCGACCTGCCAGTCGACCGTCTGGGAGTCCAGGTTCAGCAGCCCCAGCACCAAAGAACCGTTGCGCGGACTGGGTATCGCGAGTGGGTCGTAGGTGGCTCCGTACACCAGCATGTGCGAGCTGTCGACCAAGTCCAGCACCCGCACCCAGGTGAAGTCGCCGTCCAGCACGTCCGCCACGTCGACTGGCTCTCCCAGCCTTGGCTTCTTGACAAAGTCCGGGGCCATGCCGGCAGCAGACGAGCCAGCGTTGGTGCCCGTGCCGCGCGGGAACCAGCCCGCAACACCCACCAGCGCCACCACCACGACTCCTGCGACGACACCCAGCAGCAACAGCTTGCGAGACTTCTTCGCAGTGCCAGCGTGCGCTGCTTGTTCACCGAAGGCCGGGTCGACCACGATCTATGGCTCCCTTACGTCGTCCGAACCTGTGTCTGGTGCTCAGCCCCGCGCCAAAGGAGCGCTCCAGCGACGAGGCGCCAGCTCTGTGCAGATTGGGTGTGATACAACTCTGGGTCGATTTATACCTTACGCGCGACCGGTCCGGAAATGGGGCGCCTCACCGGGCACGCGGGTGACGTAGGGAGCCTGGGCCTGTCGCCGGGGGCGTCATTACGGGTTCAGCTGACGCGGTCGAGGGTTGTCCGGGCGGAGTCCGGCGGGGGTGTGTGGGACGCTGGTGGGGTGCGGTACCGGGAGTTCGACGAGCTGGTGTGCGAGGTGCTGGGGGAGGTCCAGGGCCCTGTGCAGGTCAGGACGTTGCACCTGGGGGCTCTGGGGGACCGGACTGCTGAACAGGCGCTGGCGCAGGGGGAGGAGCCGGCGACGGTGTGGCACGCGCTGGCTGACGAGCTGGATATCGACGACGCGCACCGGTGGGGTGGACCGCACCACAACGCTCCGCGGCGGCCCCGGACGTGACTGGGCCGGACGGGACTGGTCCGGACGGGACTGGGCCGGACATGACTGGCCAGGGTCAGGCGACCTGGGCCAGGCCGACGAGACAGCGGGCGTGGGGGGCTGATCTTAGAGACACCGCGGTGGCGACGGTCACCACGGCGTTGGGGCTGGGGGTGGCAGTCGCACTGGTCGACGGGTGGACGGGCAGCTGGTCGGTGCTGGGGATCGTCGTCGCGGCGGTGGCGGTGGGGGTGGGGGACTTTGTTCTGCAGCCTGTGCTGCGGCCTCTGGCGCGTGCGGGCGGGGTCGCTGCTGCGCTGGTCGTCGGGTTGGTGGCGCAGGTCGCGGTGGTCGTCGTGGCGCTGTGGCTGGCGGGGGTCCATCGTGGCTGGGGGTGGGACACGCTGGTGGTGCTGGTCGTGGCGGCGGTCGTCATGGCAGCAGGACGCTGGCTGGCAGGGTCGCGCGACCGTGACTACGTCGTCGGGGACCTGGTGCGCCGGGCTCGTCGCCACGCGGCCCGCACAGGGACCACGGCGAAGAGCACCGACGGGACGGACGAGCCGGCCGGACTGCTCGTCGTCATGCTCGACGGGGTCGCCCGGCCGGTGCTGGACCAGGCGATCGAGGCGGGTTTGGCTCCGCGGGTGCAACGGTGGCTGTCAGACGGGTCGCACGAGCTGGCGTCGTGGTGGGCCCAGCCGCCGTCGTCCACCCCGGCCACCCAGGCAGGGTTGCTGCACGGTGCTGCCGACCGTATCCCCGGGTTCCGGTGGTGGGACCGGGCCCAGGGACGGCTCGTGGTGACCAACCACCCAGGGGACGCTGCCGCTGTGGAGCAGACGTTCGCCGACGGCCGCGGGCTGCTCAGCCCTGGCGGCACAGCGGTGTCGTTGATGTTCTCGGGGGATTCTGAACGCAGCTTCATGGTGATGAGCCGGGGCGGGGCGCGCGGGCAAGGCGGCGGTTTTGGGCCGGGTATCCCGTACCTGCGGTTCTTCGCCAGCCCGTTCCTGTTCGCGCGGGTGCTGACGCTCGCGGTCGGGGAGGTCGTCAAAGAGGTCTACCAGGGGTGGCGCCAGCGGGTCAACGACGTGCGTCCGCGGATCGGGCGCGGTGGGTGGCACCCGGTGCTGCGCGCGGTGACCAACGTGGCGTTGCGGGACCTGAACACGTCGTTGGTCGCCGACGCGATGGTCCGCGGCGACCCGGTCATCATGGTCGACTACGTCGACTACGACGTCGTCGCGCATTTTTCTGGCCCGACACGGCCTGAGGCGCTGCGGTGCGTGGAAGGGCTCGACGGGGTGCTGGCCACGTTGACGACTGTCGCCGAGGTCGCTGGGCGCCGGTACGAGACGGTGGTGTGCTCCGACCACGGGCAGGGGCTGGGCCCGACGTTCGAGCAGGTCGAAGGACGCAGCCTGCTCGACGTGGTGCGCGAGCTCATGGCCGAGCCACAGGCCCCCGCGGTCGCGTCGGTGCCGAACGAGGACTGGGGGCCGGTCAACGCCCTGCTCGCCGGGTTCCGCAGCCCGAAACGTCCGCCGCCGTTCCACGGGCGGTGGGCCGCCCCCGACCAGCTCGGCGACGACGACCTGCCTGAGGTCGTCGTCGGGGCGTCGGGCAACCTCGCGGGGGTCTGGTTCCCCCGGCACCCGCAACGGCTGACCCTCGACGGGCTCGAAGAGCACTGGCCGGGGCTCGTCGCGGGGTTGGCGGCACGGCCCGGTGTTGGCGTGGTGGTCGTCGACAGCGCCCGGGGGTTGATCGCTGTGGGTGCCAGCGGTGTCGTCGTGCTGGAGCACGGTGGACGTGTCGAGGGCGACGACCCGCTGAGCCTGCTGGGTCCGCGTGCCGCTGCGGACCTGGCCCGCGCCGGACGCCTGCCGTGCGCTGGCGACCTCGTCGTCGTGTCAGCGGTGTCGCAGCGTGGGTACGTCCACGCTTTCGAAGGCCAGGTCGGCTCGCACGGCGGGCTGGGCGGTGACCAGAACGAAGCGTTCGTCTTGTACCCGACCCGCTGGTCCGTGGACGACGACCTGTGCGGCGACGTCGGGACCCAACGCTGGCTCGTCGGAGCCGACGCCCTGGGTTCCCAGCTGCGCCGCTGGGCTGGCAACATCGGCCTGCGCCAGGACTCATCCACGAGATCGTTCACTGATCACCAGATCGTTCATCCGGATGAACGATCTGGTGATCAGTGAACGATCTCGTCAACGAGGGCTGTGAGTCACACCGGGGATGTGGGAGGAGTGGCGGGGGTGGTCGTCGTGGTTGCGCGGCGACGGCGCATGCGGCGACGCAGGGGCAGGATCACGGCGGTGGCGAGGAGCGCCAGGACGGCCAGCCACGGCAGGGCTTCGGTGAGACCCAGGCCGACGGCTTTTGCGGCGCCGGTCAGCGAGCTCCAGCCCCGCGACAGGGCACCGCCGAACGAGTCGTCCTTCTCGGCAGGGACACCGTCGGGGGTGGTGATGTAGATGGTGAAGGTGGACAACGCCACCTGGTCGGCGATCCGGTTGCGCTGGGCGACCATAGACTCCAGGTCGGACTGCCGCTGGCTGAGCGCTTCCTCGGCCGCGATGACGTCCGCGGTGGTCTGGGCCCCGGCGAGCACCGCGGTCATACGTTCGACCGAGATCTCTTGGGCGGCGATCCGGGCGTCCAGGTCAGAGGCGGTGTCGGTGACGTCCTCGACGTTGATCTCCAGCGAGACCACCTTCCCCAGCTTCTTCAGCTCGTCGATCGTCGCGTTGAGCCGGTTGGAGGGGATCCGCACGGTGAGCGTCGCAGAACCACCCCTGTGCTCGTTGCCCGAGGTCTCCTCGCGAGAGTCCACACGGGCCTCGGGGCCCTGCGCGCCGACGAGAGAGACGACCTTGGGTACGACCGCCACCGGGTCTTTCGCCGTGAGGGTCACCCTGCCGGTCTGGATGACCTGTCGCTGGGCAGGCTGGGACACGTCACCGGTTGGTCTCTCCTGGTAGTCCTGGTCCGCCTGCGGGGCAGGTGCGGCACGTGCGGCGCCGTTCGCCTCGTCGGCCGGACTGCAACCAGCAAGCAGGGTGCCAGCGACGGCGACGACGGCAAGTGCACCAGCCAGACGGTGCCGGACGTGAGTTCTCATAGCTGCCTCCCAGGCGAGCGAGTGTCGTGATAGTTGTGTCGTGGCGCAGTGGTGGCTTGCAGCACTCCCCAGATGGCCCGGTGGCTTTGTCCCAGCAGGGCCCGGGGTGAGACTGGTCATTCGGGCGAACCGGTGAGAGCGGCGTGAACCCAGCAGGGAGGCGACTTCGGTGACGAAAGGTAGGGACATGAGGCCGAACACCACGACCGAGCACCTGCTAGCCGCGACCGACCAACGGGTCGGGACCTCGGTCACGTGGCTCGGGCACGCGAGCGTCGTGCTGGACCTCGACGGTGTGCGGGTGCTCACCGACCCGCTGCTGCGCCGCCACGCCGGGTTGCTGCGCCGGCGCGGCCAGGTGCCTGCGCCCGGTCAGTGGGCGGGGGCTGACGCTGTGCTGGTCTCTCACCTGCACCACGACCACGCCGAGGTGGGGTCGTTGAGGCTCCTGCCGGGGGTGCCTGTTGTCGCCCCTGAGGCGAACACGCGCTGGTTGCTGCGTCACGGTGTGCCGACCGCTGTCGGTCTGGGCGACGACCAGTGGTGGACCGTCCCAGGTACCAGCGTGCAGGTGCGACCGGTGCCAGCGGTGCACTGCCACCGACCTATGCCGCACCGTCCCAACGCGGCGACCGGGTTCATCGTGCGTTCGGCTGAGACAACGGTCTGGTTCGCCGGGGACACCTCCTGGTACCCGCAGATGGCGCAGCTGGACGAGATGGCCGGGGCACCGGTCGACCTGGCCTTGGTGCCGGTGGGCGGATGGGGCCCGCGGTTGTCTGGGGGGCATATGGGCCCGGTGCAGGCTGCGCAGGCCATGGCCTCGTGCGGGGCGCGCCAGGCGATCCCTGTGCACTGGGGGACGTTGCACGCCCCGGCGTCGCGCAGCGTGCCACGTGGGTGGATGGACCGTGCCGGTCCGGCGTTCGTCGCCGCGTGCGCGCAGATCGCCCCGCAGTGCCAACCCGTCTTGCTGGCCCCCGGCGAGCGGGTGAACTTCTGAAGGCTGCGGGCTCTAGAGCTGTTCGCGCAGGGCCTGCATGGCCTTCTTGCGCACCGAACGCTCCAGACGGTCCAGGTACAGGTGCCCGTCGAGGTGGTCCATCTCGTGCTGCAACGCCCGGGCCATGAGCTCGGTGCCCTGCACGACGACCTCGTTACCGTCCAGGTCGGTGCCCACGACGCGTGCGTACCAGGCGCGTTTGGTCGGGTACCACAGGCCCGGCACTGACAGGCAGCCCTCGTCGCCTTCCTGGTACTCGTCGGCGGAGACCTCGGCGAGCACCGGGTTCAGCACGTATCCGACCTCGTCTTCGATGTTCCACGAGAACGCGCGCAGGCCCACGCCTATCTGGTTGGCGGCCAGCCCGGCGCGCCCTTCGGCGTCCACGGTGTCCAGGAGGTCTTGGACGAGACCGCGCACACGGTCGTCGACCGTCGTGATCGGTTCGCACGGTGTACGCAGGACGGGATCGCCGACGACGCGGATCTCTCGCATGGCCATGGTCCGATCCTGCCATGTCCGGGCCGTGTCCGGTCAACGACTGACGTCCGATCCACCCACCAGATGGATGGCGACACGACCGCGCCCGGAGCGGTCAGACCGCTCCGGGCGTCGGTATGAGGGGTGTTGGTAGTGGTCAGTCGCCCTCGGTGCGCTGCGTCGGGACGCCGAGCAGCAGGTTGCGGACCTCGTCCTCGCGGAAGCGGCGGTGGCCGCCGAGGGTCCGCACTGCAGAGAGCTTGCCGGCCTGGGCCCAGCGGGTGACCGTCTTGGGGTCGACCCGGAACAGGACAGCAACCTCACCTGGGGTGAGGAGGTTTCCCTGAGAAAGGTCGTTGGCAACTGTGGCGCGCATGGTTGTGTCCTCCGTCGTTCGGTAGCTCGGCCGACCCCGTGGGTCCCGGAGCTTTGCGTCCCCACCTCGCGGTGGGTTTGCTCTTCTCGCTGACACGAGAACTATGACCGATTCGCCGACAAGGGGCAAGTCGTCCCGGTCCGCCCGGCGGGTGAATCTAGCGGTCTCACCTGTGGTTTCGTCCGGTCCTGGTATACCTCAAACGGAGCAACACCAGCACTGGTCGGACGGGTTTTCTACAAGCCACCAGAACGCTTTGTGGGTGCATGCGGTCATCGTCGCGACGTGTTCTGGACAACTCCAGATGATCCCAATGGCGAAGGTGTGTGCACCTGGCGCGGTCCTCCGAAGCGGTCATGACCACCAGGCGGGCGACGGTGGCAGTCGGTCCGAGTCGGCGCGGGCCGAAAAATCACCTGGGTGGATAGTGTCCACTGGCCGTCTGCGCGCCTGGTAGCGGAGACGTCCTATGAATCGTCCATCTGGGGCCGGTGTGGCCCCCAACCTCTGACCGACGGGAGAGGAAAGGTATCTGTGCAGGTGAGAGGCTCATGACGATCTGTGCTGGGTGGGGCAGGCGGGACTTGAACCCGCGACCGGCGGATTATGAGTCCGCTGCTCTGACCGGCTGAGCTACTGCCCCAGCGCGCGCAGCCTACCTGCCTTCACGCGATGGTGAGCACCCCCAGGTGGCCGACGGTGAGCGTCCGCCGCTGGCCTGTACGGCGTCCAGAGCGTCCGTACAGTGTCCGGTGGGCCCTGTCAGGTCGGTTTGTCGGTACGGTCGTGCTGTGGGTTTGTTCCGACGCGCTCCCCAGCTGCCCCCCGAGCACCGGCACCGCCTGGTCCTCACCGACGACGACGTCCTCGCCGCGGTCGAGATGGCCGACCACCGCTGGGCGGTGGCCACCCGACGCGCCCTGCACGTCGTCGACGACACCGAGGTGAGCCGCTGGCCCTGGTCCCAGGTCGACCAGGGCCGTCTCGACCCTGTCGAGCACACCCTGACGGTCCATATCGTCGACGGCGGCGAAGTGGTGCTCGCGCTGTTGGACAAGACGACCTCGCGCCCCTTCGCCGCGACGTTCCGCGAACGCGTCCAGCAGTCCATCGTGTGCTCCTGCGACGTCTCCGTGCCCCATGGCGTCGTCTACGTCACCATCCGCCGCGCCGAAGACGACACCCTGTTCTCCCAGGTCGTCAACCCCGGCGCCGTCGACCTGCACGACCCCGAGGTCGCCGCCCTCGTCCAGTCCGCCGAAGCCCGCGTCCGCGAAGCCGCAGGTATGTCCTGACCTATTTCTCAACGGCTTCCTCGCCACGCACCTCCTGGCCGAGGTCGAGAGGCCGGCGCTCAGCCTCGGAGACGGTCGAGGCCGTCGAGCAGCAGGTCGAGAGTGAACTCGAACTCGACTTGGCTGTCGCACCAGCCCATCGTGGGGTCGTCGGTGTCGTGGGCCTCGGATTCCATCATGGCGGTCAGGTGGGGGAGCGATTGCGCGAGGGCGGCCATGTGTTCCTCGAAAGCGTCATCGTCTTCGCTGGTCATCGCCGGGCCGAAGGGTTCTTGGACGAAACCGAGCGGCATGGAGCCGAACGCGTGCAGTGCTCGGTGGGCGATGTGGTAGGAGAACCCGGCTTCGACCATCGTGCGCAAGATCGCGTCGTAATAGAAGAACAGGTTGGGCGGAACGCTGGTGCGTGAGGCCAGCAACGGTGGCATCCACGGGTGGCGCAGCATCACACGGCGGGCGGCGAGGAACTGTTCGCGGATCCGTGCACGCCACCCGTCGGCTGGTTCCACGTCGGTGACCGCTGCGTCGATCTCGGCGAACACCGTTTCCACGACGCCGTCGAGCAGCGCCTCCTTCGCCGGCAGGTAGTGGTACAGCGACATCGCCTCGACGCCGAGGGCGGCGCCCAGACGACGCATTGTCAGCGCCGCGACGCCCTCGGCGTCGCACAGCGCCACGGCCGCAGCCAGAACCTTGTCGTGGCTCAGCGGTTCCCGAGGTGTTTTCGCCAACTCCCCACCCTTCGGTTCTTGCCCAAGTCTCGTCCGGACGACATGGCTCGTACTCACTGGTCTGGACCAGTCGTGGTGACCCGCGCAGACTGAGCGTAGCCGGTCAGGTTGTGACCGCTGCCCACACCCCTGGACCGCGTCCCGCGCAGATCAGTGCCAGAGCTCCACCCCGTCCAGTCGGCCGACTACGTCCCCTGGGCGTCGGTGCCGGGCCAGTCATAGGCCCGCCACCAGGCGGAATCAGTGTGCGCAAGCCCCCTGGTCGCTGCTAGTGTGGGCCACCGCGATCCCCCATAGCTCAACGGCAGAGCATCCGACTGTTAATCGGAGGGTTCCTGGTTCGAATCCAGGTGGGGGAGCCTACGAAGGGCCAGGTCAGCCTCCACAAGCCGGAGAAGCGACCTCCCTTTCCTTGCGCCACCCGCATCTACTTCCACTGATTGATTGACCCGGGACAAGGGTTCGGTGGCCAGGGCAAGGGTTCGAACCCTTGTGCTGGCAGTCGAACTCTTGTGCCGGGGTCCTGGGCTGTGGTGACGATTCGGCTCGGGGCTACTCGGTGACCAGGGAGTAGGGGGTGATCCTGCGGATCCTGGCGGTGGCGGCGAGCGCGGCGGCCAGGCCGAGAGCGACCAGGGCGACGACGAGGACTGCGGTGGTGCCGGCCGAGGTGCGCATCGCGGTCGTGTAGATGTCCATGGTCCGGAACAGGGCATCCATGAACGGTGGGAAGGCGTAGCAGCCGACGGTGCTGCCGACCGCAGCGCCGACCGCGACCGTGGGCAGGTAGGTGGCGGTCGTCTGGGCGACCAGCTGGCGGTTGGTGAACCCGACGGCCTTCTGGACACCGAACCTGCGGCGGCTGCGCCGCACCGCCATGGACATCACCAAGGACACCACGAGGACGATGATGGTGACAGAGACTGCCAGGACCACAGCCGTGACCGTGGACACCACCGGGCCGAAGGGCGCCATCCGCGCGGTCATCGTCTTGGCGTCGGTGGAAGCGTGCACCCCGCGGTCGGCCCAGCCGCGTCTGATATCGGCAGCGACGGCGTCTGCGTCGGCGGGGTCGTCCAGGTAGACGTAGAGCATGTCGTGCTGGTGGTCGGGCAGCAGCCGGCGCACCCCGTCGGTGGTCAGCGCGACCGTCTGCGTGCTCTCGACGGTCTGGATCAGGCCGGTGACGAGATACTCCTGGACGGTGCCGTCGATGATGAACCCCCAGGTGTCGCCGATGCCCCTGCCGTTGGTCCTGGCGAGCTGCCAGTTGACGGCGACCTCGTTGGCGTGCTGCGGCCAGCGTCCCTGGCACAGCATGTGCCCTTCGGTGACCGAAAAGTCGTCGGTCGAGACAACCGGCCAAGAGGAGTCGGGTAGAGGGATACCGTCGGTGTACGCGAACAGCGCGCGGACCCCGTCGCGTGAAGCCAGGTCGACCTGGAGTTCGGCGATGGCCTCGGGGTCGCCGTCGGCGTGCACGTCGGGCAGTTCGACACCGATGACGTCGACGAGGTTCGCCGGGTCCGCACCGATGTTCTCGTAGGTTGCGGCCGTGACGGTCCCCATGACCGTCACCCCCGCGACCACCAGGCCGATGGTGACGGTCTGGGCCTTGGCGGCGACGGCCGACTTGGCAGCCAGCAGCCAGGTCAGGGGTCCTGCAGTGCGGTCCAGCGGGAAACGGTTGTGCTTGAAGCTGTGGACCGTGAGGCCCGTCCGCAGCGAGGTCAGCGCGCCGAGCCGACGGATGCGCACGACGACGACCCCCGTGACGGCCAGTGCCGTACCGGCGACCACGGCCACCGCGGCAAGGGCGGGCAGCGGTGCGAAGCCGGGGGTCCAGACGACGGCAGACTGGGCCTCCAGCCTTCCGGCGACCAGTGGCAGCACGGCGTAGCTACCCGCGACACCGGCCGCAGACCCGACCAGGGTGACAAGCCCGAACTGTCCCAGCAGCGACCCGGCGATCTGCCCCGAGGTGTAGCCGAGGGCCTTGAGGGTGCCGATGTTCGACATCGACTCCTCGATCGAGGCCACAACGCGGAAGCGGACCACCAGCAGTGACACCGCTACGACGACGATCGAGAACGCCAGGATCACCGTGGCCAGGACCCTGGCCATGAACAGGCGGTCTTCTTTTGTGGGGGTGTATGAGAAGACGTTGACGCCGTCGAACTGGTCCAAGACCTCGTACATCAGGGTGTCGGCCCGCTCCGGGGTGTCGGTGTAGACCTTGAGGTGCGCCCAGCGGGGCAGTTCGTCAGCGAGTTGGCCATAAGTGCTGCTGGCGACATAGAACCGGTGCCAAACGTTACCGTACGACCCGAACGGTATCTCGTCGGTGAACCCGCACACCTGCAGCCGTACCACGGAGCTGCCGAAGTCGAAGGTGAACTCGTCGCCCACCTGCCAGCCGTACACGACCTCGTACAGGTAGGGCAGCCACACACCGTCGTCGGTCAGGGGCTTGCCGCCGTCGTGCAGGCGCACGGCCTCGCGTCCCGACGCTGCGTCGGCGTCGGCGACGAACGCCTGGACCTTGTCCTCGGGCCCGTCGTGGAACCTCACCGTCGTCTTGTCGGGCACCAGCACGTCCGCGTGCTCGACGGCGTCGACCCCGGGCTGGTCGAGCAGCCACGAGACCTGTGCGTCGGAGTAAGAGCCGTCGGGCTCGAACACCGAGAGCCAGGGTGTCCCAGCGGCGCGGGCCTGGTCGTCGAGGGCGTGCGGGTAGACCATGGTGAACATCAGGCCCAGGTTCGCCATGAGGGCGGCCAGGGTGACGAACCCGGCCAGCCCGGCTGTCTGCCAGGGGCCCTTGCGGAGGTTGGCCAGGACCAGGCGCCAGGTGGCGAGCACGGTCGTTCACCATCCCATCTCGACGAGGAACCCGCGCAGGGTGTCGTTGCGGTCGGTGTCGTCGTCGCTGGTGAAAGGGCCGAGGTCCAGGTCGCCGACGATCGCCCCGTCGCGCAGGTACAGCACCCGCTCGCCGCGCCGGGCGGATTTCAGGTCGTGGGTGACCATGACGACGGTCTGCCCGCTGGTGTGCACGTCAGTCAGCACGTCGAGGACCGCGGTGCCCGACGTCTGGTCCAGCGACCCGGTGGGCTCGTCGGCGAACAGCACGGTGGGGGAGTTGATCAGCGCGCGGACCACCCCGGCGCGCTGTGCCTCGCCGCCGGAGACCTGGGCGGGAAACTTGGTGCGGGTGTCGTCGGCGACCTTGACCTGGTCGAACAGCTCGGCGGCCCGGGCGGCCAGGGCCTTCCTGTCGTTGCTGACCAGCAGCCCGGCGGCCAGCACGTTGTCCATGATGGACATGGTGTCCAGCAGGTAGACCTGCTGGAAGACGAACCCGCAGTGGTTGCGGCGGAACCGGGCCAGGGCCGACTCGGACATGCTGGCGAGGTGCTGCCCCGCGAACGTCACGTCGCCGAGCGTGGGCCGGTCCATCCCGGACAACGCATACAGCAGCGTGGACTTGCCCGACCCGGACGCTCCCATGACGACGGTGTAGTCGCCCGCACGGATCTCCATGTCGAGGTTGCGCAGCACGTGCTTTTGCACCCCAGCGGTGGAAAACGTCTTCGACAGCTGGTGGGTCGTGAGGATCGGGTTGGTCATGGTCCTATGCTGCCTGCCGTTCCTGAACCTGTCTGCCAAGAGTCCTTGCCGGTCCCTTAACGTTTCGCGAGCTCCGCGGGTCCGTGGGCCGGCTACGCCAGGGAGAGCGTCAGTGTGACGCACAGGCCGGGATTGGCGTTCGTGCAGGTCAGCGTGCCGCCCATCTGCGTCATGAACGACCGCGACAGGTACAGCCCCAGCCCAGCCCCGGGCTGGCCGTCGGCCAGGCGGCCGCGGTAGTACTTGCCGGTGAGCAGAGGCAGCTCGGTCGGATCGGCGCCTGGACCGCAGTCGGCGACCGCGACGGTGAGCACGTCGGTGTCGTCACGGTGCACCAGCCCGTAGCGCACGGTCATCGGCGTGCCGGCGTACTTGTCGGAGTTCGCGACGACGTTGTCGACCACCTGTGCCAGGCGCATCAGGTCCGCGCGGACCAGGCACGTGGGGACCTGTGCGTCTGGGTGCGACCAGTCGATGCGGTGGTGCACGTCGGCGGTCCGCAGCAGGTCTGCGACCAGGCTGGACGGCACCGGCACGGGGTTGACCTCGAGATGCTCGGCCTCGGCCAGGGTGGCGGCGAACAGGTTGGCGACCAGGGCGCCGATCTGGTCGGTCTTCGCCGTGATCTGGGCCAGGCCGTCGCGGGTCGTCGGGTCCGGGGGCGCGCAGGACGGGCCGGCCTGTGCGAGGTGCTCAGTGAGGAACTCGGCCATCGCCCTGATCGACGCGACCGGTGTCTTCAGGTCGTGCGACAGGGACGCGACGAGCTCTTTCTTCGACAGGTTGGCGGCGCGCTCGCGGTCCCGGGCGGCCGCCAGCTCGGACCGCATGAGGTCGAAGCTCTCGGTGAACGCCCCGAAGGTGTTGGCCCGGTCCATCTGCAGCGGGGCGTCCAGGTCCCCGGCGGCGACCCGGGATGCGAAGTCCTGCATCTGCGCGAACGGCCGCAGCACCCGGCTGTGCAGGTACCACAGGACCCCGGCGATCAGGACGCCGACGCCGAGCAGCGGGCCGACCACCGCCCAGCGCAGCCAGGTGAGGTCGTCAGTACTGTCGTCGGACGAGCCGAACGCGACCATGGCGGCGAGCCGGCCGTCGCGGACCACGGGCATGACGGTGTCGCGGTGCCGGTAGGCGTCGAACAGGCACGTCGGCAGGCCGTCGTCGCCGGTGGCGCCCAGGACCGTGTCGTCGGGGGCGAACAGCACGTAGCCTGCACCGTCGGCGTCGGGCAAGGTGGTCGGTGGCCAGCCCGGTTCTTCTTTGAGCGACTCGACGACGTCGTTGTAGGTCACGATGTCGACGGGGGCCTGCGACTGGTGACGGAGCGTCGTCAGCCCGGCGGCGGCCCCGGCCGCCAGGGCCAGGGCTACCACGAGACCGACCCAACGCAGCCGCACGTCAGGCCTCGTTCTCGAACCGGTAGCCGGTGCCCCACACCGTCTTGATCCATCGTTGCTCGTCGTCGCCCAGCTTCTCGCGCAGTCTGCGGATGTGCACGTTCAACGTGCCGTCCCCGGCGCGGCCGCCCCAGACCTCGGCGAACAGCTCACGTTTTGCCACGACGCGACCTCGGTGGCGCAGCAGGTAGGCGAGCAGCCGGAACTCCATCGTGGTGAGCTGTACCTCGCCGTCGGGGCGGAACACCCGTTGACCAGCCACGTCCACGCGGTGGTCGCCGAACCGGAGCTCGTCGAGGTTCTGGGTGGTGACAGGCGCCTCGCCGTCCGGCGCGCGACGCTTGAGCACAGCCTTCACCTTGGCCAGGAGCACCGACAGCGAGCAGGGCTTGGCGATGTAGTCGTCCCCGCCGATGTGCAGCGCGAGCAGCACGTCGTCGTCCGACGACCTGGCGGAGACGAACAGGATCGGCACGTCCGTCGTGGCGCGCAGCTGTTTGCAGACCTCGAACCCGCAGTCGTCGCCCAGGTTCACGTCCAGCAGCACCAGCGACACCTCGTGGGTGTCGAGGAAGTCGAAGCACTCCTGGGCGGTGGCCACCCAGGCGGTGCGCACGTCGAACAGGTTGAAGTACCCGGCAGTCGACTCCGACAGGGTCTGCTCGTCGTCGACGATGAGACAGTCGAAACGCTCGGTCGTGGCGGGCGGTCCGGCGGTCATGGGCTCCATAGTGGCAAGCTGTGGCCGTCAAAGTGGGGCGCTTGGGGCGCGAAGCGTCCTTGGTGGCCGTGCCGGACGGCCCTGAGCGGCAGTCTTCAGGCGAGGACAGTGGGGACGGTTCCTCTTGTCTTGGGCGGCGCAGACGGCCACGACAGTGAGAACAGGAGGACAGTGGGAACCGTCCCCACTGTCCTCAGGCACACGGGGGAGTGTTCTCATCGAGCGTTGGTGCTGGCGGTCTGCTGGTCAGCTGTGAGGTAGTGCTGGATGGTGGGGGCGACGGCGGCGACGAGGGTGTCGTGGTCGCAGGCGGTGATGGCGGGGAGCTTGATGATGTGCCGGGTGAAGGCGATGCCGAACAGGTGGGAGGCGGCCAGGGCGGTGCCTTGGGCCTTGTCGGGTGCGAGGGCTGGGGCACGACCGGCGAGGAGGTCACGGAGCATGTCGGCGGCATGGGGGGAGGTGGTGGCCGAGCGGACCAGCGCCAGGAGCGTGGGACGGGTCTGGGGGTCCTCCCACAGCCGCAGGTAGGCGTCGGCGACGCGTGCTCCCAGGGTGCTTGGGTCTCCGTCGAGGGCGGCGCCCAGGCGTGCTGGGATCGAGGTGCGGTCGGCGACGACGGTGGCGAACAGGGTGTTCTTGTCGCCGAAGAAGTGACGGATCAGCGCCGGGTCGACACCAGCGGACTCGGCGATGGCGCGTACCGAGGCGGCGTCGTAGCCGCGTTCGGCGAACAGGGTGAGGGCGGCGTCGAGGATGGCGTCGCGGGTGCCGCTGTCTCCGGTGCGTCGGCCGGTCGGACGGCCGCGTTGCTGCTGGCTCATGCACACATCCTAACTCCCCCCTTGTGGAATTCCCCAGTTGTGGAGTTATGATGGGGCCTGTCAGCCCAGGTGCGAGAGGACGGTCCGATGAGCGTTGCGGTGGTCGACGTTGAGGCGCTGGTCAAGTCCTTCGGCAAGGCCAGGGCGCTCGACGGCCTGGACCTGCGTGTCGAACAGGGGCAGGTGCACGGGTTCCTCGGCCCCAACGGGGCAGGTAAGTCGACCACGATCCGGGTGCTGCTGGGCCTGCTGAAGCCCGACAGCGGACGGGTGCGGCTGTTGGGTGGCGACCCGTGGCGCGACGTGGTCGACCTGCACCGACGGCTGGCCTACGTGCCCGGTGACGTGTCGTTGTGGCCGGGGATGACCGGCGGGGAGGCGATCGACCTGCTCGGGTCGTTGCGCGGCGGGCTGGACGAGCAGCGTCGCGCCGAGCTGGTGGAACGGTTCGAGCTGGACCCGACCAAACGGGGCCGGCAGTACTCCAAGGGCAACCGGCAGAAGGTGGCGATCGTGGCCGCGCTGGCCTCGCAGGTCGAGCTGCTGGTCCTGGACGAGCCGACCTCGGGGTTGGACCCGTTGATGGAGAACGTGTTCCAGGAGGTCGTCGGCGAGGCCAAGCAGCGGGGGACCACGGTGCTGCTGTCCAGCCATATCCTGGCCGAGGTCGAGACCCTCGCTGACCGGGTGTCCATCATCCGCGACGGCAAGACCGTGCGGACCGGCACCTTGGCCGACCTGCGTGGCAGCACCCGCACGGCGATCCACGCCGTCACCGAACGCACCCCGGGCACCGAGGTGCTCGCGGCCCTCGGCGAGGTACGCCTGGACGGGGAGCACCTGACCGCGACGGTGGCCTGCGACCGTGTGGGCGCTGCGATGACGGCGCTGGTTGGTTGCGGTATCACGTCGCTGACCGTCGAACCCCCGTCGCTGGAGTCGCTGTTCTTGAGCCTGTACGGCGACGAGGAAGACACGCTCCGGTGAGCGCCGTCACCGGCACCGCACCGCTGCTGCGGACCTCGCTCAAGCACGAGGGGCGGCTCATCGCTCCCTGGGTCGTCCTCGCCACCGCTCTGTCGGCGTCGTCGGTGCTGGTCTACCCGTGGGTGTTCCCCACCGTGCACGACCGGCAAGGCCTGGCCGCGACGATCGGCGCGAACCCTGCCCTGGGCCTGATCTTCGGACCTGCGAACGACCTGACCACCGCCGACGGGTTCAACGCCTGGCGGTGCCTGGCCCTGGGAGGGTTCCTCGCTGCGCTCGGGGCGGTCTTCACCGTCGTGCGGGCCACCCGTGGAGCCGAAGACTCCGGTCAGGCCGAGCTGCTGGCCTCTGGGGTCCTAGGACGGGGGGCCCGTCTGCTGACCGGTGTGGCCATGGGTCTGGTCGGTTCCCTGGCGCTTGGTGTGGTCAGCGCCCTGGTCACTGTTGCGTGCGGCGGGGGCTGGCAGGCGTCGTTCCTGCTGGCTGCGACCTTCACCGCGACCGGGTGGATGTTCACCGCCGTGGCCGCGGTCGCTGCCCAGCTGGGCTCGGACGCCCGCACCGCCACGTCCATGGCGGTAGGCACCCTCGGGGTGCTGTTCGTGCTGCGCGGTTTCGCCGACTCCATCGACGCGCCCGCCTGGACGGTGTGGGCCAACCCGCTGGGCTGGACCACGAAGACCCAGCCCGCCACCGTCGACAACTGGTGGCCCCTGGCACTGACCGTGGTCTTCACGGCCCTCGTCCTGGTCGCGGCTTTCGCTCTCGGGGCCCGTCGGGACTTCGGCCAGGGCGCGATACCGCCGAAACCAGGTCCCGCGCGCGGCACGACCCGCTCGGTGTGGGCCCTGGCCCTGCGCCTGAACCGTGGCCCGGTCATCACCTGGACCGGCGCGTTCGTGCTCCTGGGTGTCGTGTTCGGCTACTTCGCGACATCGGTGACCGACCTGTTCTCCTCCGACTCGGCTATCCAGGACGTCCTCGCCGCGGGGGCTGCCACCCCCGAAGCTCTCGTCTCGGCGTTCCTGGTCACCGTCTTGAGCCTGGTCGGGATCATCGCCGCTGTCCCCGGTGTGCAGACCATGCTCAAGGTCCGCACCGAAGAGACCGAAGACCGCGTCGAACCGCTTATCGCCACCGCCACCACCCGTCCGCGCTACTACGCGGCGAACGTCGCCCTCGCGTTCGCTGGCCCCACCGTGTACGTCCTGGTCGCGGGGACCGTCGTCGCAGCCCTCGCATCGAGGGCCGACCTCGGGGTCACGTTCGGTGATGTCCTCGTCCAGGCCGCGGCCACCGTCCCAGCAGTGTGGACAGTCGTCGCAGTGGCCGTCGCCGTCGTCGGAGCCCGGCCCAAGGTCGCGCTCGCGGCGTGGCTCGGTGTCCTGGCTTCCTTCGTCCTGACCCTCCTGGGCCCCACCTTCGGCCTGGCCGACTGGGTCTTGGCCATCAGCCCCTTCTGGCACGTCCCCAACACCGCAGCCGCCAATCCTGGTCTGACCGGCCTGGCAGGGATCACCTTGGTCACAGCCGTGTTCCTGGCCATCGGGTTCGCCGGGTTCCGTCGCCGCGACCTCGCGCGATAGCGCAGAGCCAGCGTGAGAGGTCGACGGTCGACAACGACGAGCGGACCGTGTGGGGATCTACCTGTGCGGGGGCGGCCGGCGGCTGTGGACAGCCAGACCGGTTGGGGCGGGTGCCCCATCTGGGTGTCAGTCGCGGGCCACGGGCACATAGGTCAGGCCGGAGGCGTCGGTCATGGCGAGCCCGACGTCGCTGAGCGCCACGCTGAGGGTGCTGAGCCCCGATTCTGGTTCGTCGACGAAGGTCAGCACGTAAGTGTCACCATCGCGTCGCCAGGTGCCGCTGCCCGCGTCGTCTCCCCACTCCGTGTCATCGGTTGCCCCGGCGACCCAGGTAAAAGTGCCGTCGGGAGAGACGTCCAGGAGGTGGGGATAGTCGGTCCAGGCAGTAGGCGAGTCGTAGCCGTTCATACTCCACGCGACGCCGCAGATGTCGCAGTCGCCCGGCAAGGCCGGGTCGGCGGCTGTCGGCGAGCCAGGGGGCGTCGTGGTGTCTGTGCCTTGGCTGCTGCACGCTACGAGCGCCGCACCCAGAAGCAGGGCGGAGACAGCCGCAGCGACGGGACGGGCGTGTGTGTGTGTGATCACTGGTGGTCGTCTCTCTTGGGTCGGGCCGTACGGGGTCTACCAGGACGCGGCTCGAACGGTCGACGCACAGACCGGACAGGATGTGACGCCTGGCGGCAGCCGTGGCTGTGCAGGTGGCGGAGACCTGGACCAGCTGGATGCGCAGGAAGACCTACGTTACAGCGCCGGCGACCACTGATGCTTCCGCGCAACCTTCGGGGGCGGGAAGCACCCGGAGGTCGCGGTGTGGCGCGGCCAAGGCCTGTGCGCCGTCTCCCGTGCGGCACGACGACTGACTCAGGTCATCGCCGTGTGATCAAGCAGAAGGCATCCGGTCGGGTCTCAGTGGGAGACGGGGTGACCTGGAGTGGGAGAGCCGCGTGTCACAGATCTGTAACGTGTTGTTTCTGGATTGTGACGCCCGTTGGCCCCAGGGGGAGCTGAGGCACTTGTTACTGTGTGGGACACCGTCCAAAGCGAGGGAACAGACACATGAAGATACGGGTAGGTCTGGTGGCACTGGCTGTCGCGGTCATGGCCGCAGGATGTTCGGTGGAGACAGGTGACGGGCCGCAAGGCTCCGGAACGCAGGAACCTGCTGTGAGTGACCTCGGGCCGCAGGACGGCGAAACGCAGAACCTCGACCCAGCAGACCCCCAGACGCAAGACTCCCAACCCCCGGGGTCGGACACCTCTGGCCACTCCGAGGCCACCATCAAGTCTTTGATGACGCCGCCGAGGGCGACAGTGATGGCATACCAACCAGGCGAGCTGGCGCTGATGTCGTCCGACTCCCTCGACGTTCTGGTCGCGCACTACGAGAAGGCTCTGGGCCAGCTGGGAGCGCAGGCAGAGTCGTCCGGCCGCGTCGCGGGAAACTGGGCCTATCAAGGAACTTTCGACGGCGGGAAGAGTATTGAGATTGCGATCGCGAACGTCGGAGGAACAAACCAGATCGCCGTGGCGTTCGACCTGTGAATAGCCACAGGGCCGGTTTCCCAGAATTACCCGGCCCAGGATGATGTGCCTGCCGACTTGCCGTGTGTTCGACATCGACTCTGACGAAGGGGCTCACCGATGAATGAACGTGCAGGTCTGGTGGTACCTGCTAGACGGGTTCGCCAAGATGTTGGAGCCTCATGCCGCCCACGTACCTCCGAGAGTCGCCACGGACCGCGGAGCCACCGACGGCGACCAGCAGGACGACATGATGCGGTTGGCGGTGTGCGCGGAGACAGTGTGGTTGCGATGGTGTTGCGTTGGTCACGATCAGGAGTGGACAGATGATGGTGGGAATTCGCCGGACAAGTGTGGTGTTGCTGGTGGCCGGGACGCTCGCCCTGGCTGGATGCGGGGGTTCCGATCAGGCTGGTGATGGTGGCGGGGGTGGCGGGGCTGGTCGTGGAGGGTCCGAGCCTGGACCGCAGCTCGACTGCGGCAAGGACCCCGGCGACCCCAGCGGTGGGGACATGACCCGGCTGGTCGGTGCCACCGCAGCCGACAACGCGCCCGGCAAGTACTGGTGGGTCGGCGACAACCTGTGCGTCGCCGAGGGCACGACCATCTTGTTCGTCGGAGACTCGGACATCCCCGCGTATGTCTACCCGTTGGGCAAGACGTTGGACCTGCGGTTCGCCACGGTCGTCGACCGTTCGGCCACCATCAGCTTCTCGGGTATCAACGCTGGTGATATCGACATCGCGCTGCCGTCGACGTTCAACTGGCAGCTGAGCCACCACGGGTTCGAGGCGACCGGGGCCTACGACGGGTGCTGGGGCGGCAACTGCGTGGGCGGGGTGGTCACCACGATCTCCGGCGACGGCACGGACCAGCTCGTCGACACCGGCAACCCGAACTTGGTGACGTTCAACTTCACCGATGGCACGGCCGGGACGATCACCATCTACAACGACGACGTCGCCGTGACCGAGCAGGAAGGCCCCAACACCGTGGTCACCCTCGTCGCCGACGTGTTGTTCGAGTTCGGCAAGTCCGACCTGGTGCCTGGCGCCCGCGAGGAGATCGAGACCGTGGCTGCGACGATCCCCCAGGGTGCGACGGTCACCGTCGACGGCCACACCGACTCGATCAGCGGCGACGACATCAACCAGCCCCTGTCTGAGGCCCGGGCCAAGGCTGTCGCCGACGTGCTCACCGGCGCCCGCCCCGACCTGAACCTCAAGACCGCCGGGCACTCGTCGTCCCAGCCGGTCGCCCCCAACCAGGTCGACGGCAAGGACAACCCCACCGGTCGCGCCCTGAACCGGCGCGTCGAGATCACCTACCCCTCGGCGTGAGCTGAGCTGCGCACGAGACAGGGCGCTCGCTCATCCGTAGGGACCGAGGAACCGTTCACCGTTGTAGTGGATCATGTGCGTGGGGTGGTCGGCGCACCAGACCTCTGACTCCCACGCGATCTTGTCGACGTACTTGCGGAACTCGGCGCGATCTGGGAAGCACGACACATACACCAACCGTGCGGTCGACCCTGCGAACAAAGTGGCGAGATCGCCCTGACGTGTCGCGTCGACCGGACCGTGCGAGCTGGCGGCTTCCATGAGGACGAGCCACTCACGGTCGGGCAGGTAGACGACGAGGTCGGGCATCTTGCCGTGCTCGTGCACCGTGACTCCGAGGGCAGCGAAAGCCGCCTGGTCGAAGACAGCCCACTTGTCGCCGGCGTCGCCGATGTACAGCACGCGTCCACCTGGGGTGAAGCGGGGGCAGAACTCTTCGACCATCGCCTTGAGCAGAACGTTCTGCCCGCCAGGGGACAGGGCGATCCCCGCACCGTCTGGCAGGGTGAGCGGGATGCGGTCGAGTTTCCTGGCCGCAGCGTGTTGCGCTTTCAGGCCCGGAACGACGGCGAGGTACTCTTCCAGCGACTTTTCCCAACCGCCGGTCCCGTACGTCCAGATCACTGGAAGGGCTTGCGCGACGACTTGATAATTCCACCTGGGAGAGTTCACTGGCCGTGACGGGTCGTCGGGGTTCTGCACGAGCAGATGAGCATCAGCAAACTGGTGGAGCGTGAAACGGCGGACTGTCTCGCGGGTGTTCGGCGCGTAGTCCCTGCCGTACTCGTCCCGGATGAAGTCCATGATCGCCCGTGTCCCGAGCATCGGGTTGGATGCCTGGTCCCACCTGTCAGCCACACGGAGGTTGAGCAGTGCGAGCAGGACGAGAGCGGACCGTTCGTTGGAGCGCTCAGCGTCCATCCCCAGGGCTCCCAGGACGCAACGCGCGTCTTCGACACGTGCGTACGCGTCTTCGCCGATGTCCCTCACGCTGCGATCCGTTCCAGGACGAGGGCGTCGACGTGCTGTTGTTCGGTGGTGGTGTGACGACCCAGGTCCCGCAGGGTGCTGGGAGCGGGGAACCGCAGCGTGCGCAGGTCGGTGGCGTTGACCTGGGTGTGGCCGGAAAAGGTGCGGAAGAAACGGTCCACGAGCGACGAGTTCAACCACAGGGTGAGGCCACGGGCGAGCGGTTCGTCCAGCCCGGCCCCGCCAGCGTGGAACACGTTGAGATGGTTCTCGAACGCGACCTTGGCGGGATTCTCCAGCGGCGACCAGGTCGAGGCGACAATACGGCGGCGCTCTTCTTTCGTGCTGAAGCGTTTGACGACGGTGTACCAGCCCGATGGCAGCAGCAGCGCCTCGTCGTGCGGGCTGGCGGGCACGAACCACTGCGGTTTTCGGATGTCCCGCGGCCACTGCACACCACCGTCGTGCAGGTTGCCGGGGTAGACCAGCGGCGCGCCGTCGGGCGACTGTGTGTGGCGCAACGCGTGACGGGCCCGGAAATCGACCACGCGTCCGGTCGACACTTCGATACCCAGGTCCGCCAGCGAGCACGGCAAGGCGAGCATCGTCTCGGCACAGACGGTGTCTTTCGCGTCGGTGGACAACCGGATGAACTGGTGTGGGTCGCCAGGGTGGACGACCTCGTCGTACGGGACTTCACGTGTGACCACCTGGTCGGTGTGGTCACGGCTGACCGACAGCACGACGGTGTTCCGTGCACCACTACGGGTCCCGGAGAAGATCACGTTCTCTTGCAGCACCCCGGTGTCGCAGAACACCGACGACCGGGACTCAAACACGTGCACACGGTCCAAGGAGATGCGCTCGAGCAGGTGACGGCGGAACGGACCGAAGTACGGCCCGTTGAAGAACGAGCGAGGGGTGATCGCGACGAGCTGCCCACCGTCTGCCAGGGCCGCCGCCGACAGTGCCAAGAACGCCGCATACAGGTTCGGCGCGTCCATTCCCGCACCGCGCATCGCCCGGCGGTGCCGGCTGGAGACCGCCAGCTTTCCGTAAGGAGGGTTCTCGATCACCAGGTCGAACTGCTGGCCGTCCATCGTCGCATCCAGCCCGGTCGAGGCGAAGATGAAATCTGCCTCGACCACCTCCACTCTGACGCGTCCCTGCCCGGCTTTCACGCAGGCGTCGAGGGTTGCCCGCAGGTGCGCAAGTACTGCACGGTCACACTCGACAGCGACGAGGTGGAGCCGCAGGTCCGGACGTTCTGCCAGCACACGCTCAACCAGCGCCGCCGACAGCACCCCCGATCCCGCTCCCGGATCGAGCACCCGGACCACACCGCGCTCGGGCAGCCTGGGAATGGACGCGATCAGCGCCGCCGCCGCCGCCGGGGTGAAGAACTGCCCCAACTCGCTCTGCGTCTCAGCTTCGACCCCCGCCAGCGCCTGCACCCGTTGCCGCTCGGCGAGGTCGAGAAGACCAACGACCGTCATGGCCGCATCGTATCGGTCGTCGCCGCCTGTCGTGGCGAGGCACGACGGCGCCCCGGCCTGCCCTGATCGGGGACCGCATGCGGTCCGCGGTCGGGCTGGTGGCGGCAGCGCTTGTGCCCAGCGTCCTGCCCGGCTCGCGCTACATCGCCTCGGCGGCGGCGCAGAGCCGGCGTCCGCCCCGCTTTCTGGCTGAATTTTGGGTCCGGAAAGACGAAACCGTCTTTCCGGGCTGGATGAATGGCCTCCCGGGCGCGATGGGGTCGTCGACAATTGCGTAACAATATTTCTTCGGTCCGCCACCACCATGGCGACCAGGCGACGCGGATAAGTGGGTGGCTGCCGGCGTTGCGAGTCGGCCTGTCCGGCGCTGGGAAGGGTTCCCAGGAAAGGTCGGACAGTCGCCACGCCGTCCATCTGGACGACTCATCGCTTCAACAGATACCGCGGGTGCGGACGCCGCTGACGACTACCTTAGGACCCGTAGGTAACCGACTGCCTTCGACCCGCGTCTGCCAGGTCTGGGGGCGACTCTATGCGGGCGTCGCGGGCTGCCCAAGAGTTTTTTTGCACCTGGACCATCCAGCCTGCGTACGGGCCGGTGTACCGTCGGGGGCATGGGCATCGTGGACCGGGCACAGGACGAACCTGAACCGCCGGTCTCCGCGGACGCGGTGCCCGTGCCCGACTGCCTGCGCCTGGAGGCGCGGGTGGCAGCCCTCGAAGCCGCGGTGGCACGTCTGGAAGGTGGCGCAGTGGCCGGCGCGCCTGGGGCGCCGCCGTGGGGAACACCACCGGTTGCGCCTCCGAAGCCGGAACACCCTGACCCGGAGCGGCTGGGGCGCACGGGGATCGTGAACTACCAGACCCGTCCGCCATCGACCGTTGCAGAGGTTACCAAGGTGTGCCGGAAGGTTGCCGCGACGTGGTCGGCTGGCTCGCGCCCGGTCCGGTTGAGCGGGATCGACTGGAGAGTCCTGGAGGTCGTGGACACGCACAGGGCGCTGCTGTTTGCTGACCGGGTGATCGGCACAGGCCCGTACCACATGGCGCAGGAAGACGTCACGTGGGAGCAGTGTGACCTGCGCCGGTGGTTGAACACGGAGTTCTTCTGGTCGTTGGGTGAGACGTTGACGTCCAGGGTCTTGCCGACGACGGTTGAGAACGCGCCCAACCCGGTCTACGGCACTCGCGGGTGCGGCGACACCACAGACGGGTTCTTCCTGCTGAGCATGACAGAGGCAGCAGTCCAGTTCACCGGGCGGGAGCCGAGCAATTGGAAGACGTACCAGTTGAGTCTGGGCAAGAACGCGAGGGCGAAGGACGAGAAGGGTGAGAGCGCTTGGTGGTGGTTACGTTCTCCCGGTGGCCACCCCGGCGGCGCGGCCTCCGTCTACGGTCAGGGCGACCTCTACGAATACGGCCGCGTCGTGTCTGTTGCCAGCGGTGGTGTGCGTCCGGCTTTTTGGTTGAATCTTCAATCCTGAACGTTCGCGACGACCTGGACGCTCCAGCGCGAGGCTGGGAGGAGGTGACTGGGAATCGTGTGGCGTTATGCCGCCGGCAAGGGCAACCTCACTGGTCGCGCTCTCTCCCGCGTCGCATGACTGGCGTCGGCACCTGGGTGCGCTGTTCATCAGGGACGTTGACGTCGTTCGTGTCACTGATGCCGAGGCGTTGAGGAATCCTGATGGCGAGGTCTTGATCTCCGAATCGAGACCAAGGCCAACGCGCTGGGCGCAGGCGTTGGTTCACTGGGACCATGAGGTCCGCGCCGCAGCGGTCGTCACGTGCTCTTCCAGTCGTACGGCTGCGTCGTCGGCTGCCCGTCGACCACCGATTGGATCGACGCAGTCACCGCGGCGTTGCGCAGCACAGCCAGCTCGGCCTCGGTGACGACCTGGGCGGGCTCGAGAAGGATCGACCCGTCGTCGTTGCGGGTGGCCCGGTAGGTGCCAGCCTTGGCGATCTTGCCCAGCGCAACACGGCCCCTGCTGTCGATCTCGACTGTGGTCACCATCTCACGTCCTCCCGTCTCCCGATAGCGCACGGATCGGTGCGCGACACATGAACTGATGATATGCCCTCACGCCCACAGATGGCAACCGCCTATTAGTGGCTGCTACCTATCTATGGTAGCGTGAGCGGCATGACCGAGCTGCGGTTCGACACGATCGCCAGGCACAACGTCGACACCTACAAGGCGACCGACCCCCTGCTGTGGTCACAGCTTGAGAAGGTGCTCACCGCCATCGCCGAAGACCAGTCTCTCGCCCGGTCCACAGCGCTTCGCGTGCTTGGCACCACCGTCTGGTCGATCGAGGTACACGTGAGCGGCCGCGACGACACCTACCAGATCGTCTGGGCGCCGGATCCGACAGACTCGGCCCTCGCTCACGTCCACCACCTCGGGCCGGAACTCACCTGACCCGTGAGGCTGGGAGGAGGTGACTGGGAATGTCGCGCTGAGCCGGCGTGTCAAGATCCTCCGTGTAGGCGGCGGCTGTCTTGCGCGGCTCGCGCTACATCGCCTCGGCGGCGGCGCAGAGCCGGAGCAGGTGGTCGTCGAGGTGGTCGCGCCCGTAGGCGTCGAGGAAACGGGGACGGTACTCGTCGGTGCCCAGGTTGAAGCGCAGCGTCCACAGGGCCCAGTAGACATCGACGTGCCGGTCGCCGACGCCACCGTTGCCCAGGTCGCAGAAACCGGTGACGGACCAGCCGTCCATGATGATGTTGGGCAGGCAGTAGTCGCCGTGGAGCAAGGTGTCGGTGCGCAGCAGGTGGCCGTCGCGGACGAGGTCGTCGTGGGCCTGCGCGATGGTGGAGTATCCGCAGTACTGGGCGTAGCTCGTGTCGTGCTCGCCGTGGGCGGAGTTGGTCTCGGCGGTTGCTAGGTATGTGGCCGTGCGGTCGGGCACAGGGCAGCCGGAGTGGTCGGTGCTGTGAAGCGTGAGCAGGGTCTCGGCGAGGGTGTCGCACAACCGCCGCGGCTGGTCGAGGTACTGCGCGCTGGCAGCGTCGGCGCCGGGGACACGGGCGGTCACCAGCCAGTCGTCTTCGGCGGTGGTGTATGCCAGCACCTGTCCGGCCATGCTTTTGGCGTGGAAATACCTGGTCATGGCGGCCTCGGTGGCCAGCGTCCCGGATGCCGCGCGTTTGACGAAGCACCCCCCGTCACGGTCGGCGAACCAGACCTGGGCTTCAGGCGAACAGCTGGAGTCGAACACCGGCACCCCCGCCAGGAACGGCACCACCAGCGCCGGGCAGCCGTCCAAGTCGGGCTCCACAGGTCGTAGTTGCACGCCTCTACATTCCCACTGACTGTCTCCCAGGACGTTCCAGCACAACACCTGGCGGGGGACAGTCCTTGGGGAGCGTGAGTTGAGCCGCGACGGGGTTGTCCATATGGTACCATTATTGATACTGTCTCACTGTGGGTAGGGTGGAACGAATCGTTGGGCTGATGCGTCGTGCGCCACACAACGTCCGGTACGACAACCTTGCGAAAGTCTGCGAGGAGCACTTCGGTGCCCCACGTCAGGAGGGCACGTCACATGCGGTCTACACGATGCCGTGGGTCGGTGACCCTCGCGTGAACATCCAACGGGGTTCCGACGGCAAGGCCAAGGCGTACCAGGTGCGCCAGGTCCTCGCTGCCGCCGCGGCCCAGGATGAACCGCACACCGAACAGGAGGGTGACGATGGCTAGCGTGAACACCGCGCACTACACCTACCGGGTGGCCTGGTCTGCACCTGACAACGAGCACGTCGCGACGGTCGCCGAGCTGCCGTCGTTGTCGTGGCTCGCCGCGTCACCTGTGGACGCGTTCAGCGGCTTGGCCGAACTGGTCAGGCAGGTCGTGGCAGACCTCGAGACAGCCGGAGAACCAGTGCCTGTGCCGCTGGTCGACCGGGCCTACTCGGGCCGGTTCGTTGTCCGTGTCCCGCCTGACCTGCACCAGCGTCTGGTGACCGAAGCCGCCGAGCAGAAGGTCAGCCTGAACCGGCTGGTGTCCGACCGCCTCGCCCGCGTCGCCTGACTGCACACCGGGCCGCGCGCGTTTTTGTTTGACAGAATATACGTTCTGTCGTACGCTGCCTCCATGGCGGTGGAGTGGGCGGACAGCGCGGACAAGCACGGGGTCGACCGGGAGGACGCGCTGCACGCGATGCAGAACCACCACCTGCGGGTCCTGGAGTTCGACGAGCCGCGCCAGGAAGGTGCAGGCCGGCCTGACCTGTACCTCGGCCCTCCAAGGCCGCCTGGCGGGCCGATCCTGGAGATCATGGTCGAGCGTGTCCCACCCCGGACGCTGGTGGTGTTCCACGTCATGCAAGCCCGCCAGAAGTACCTTGAGCTGCTAGAAGAAGGTGATCCGCGGTGACGATCGACCAGAAGCGCTACGCCGACCTGGCTGCCTGGGCCGAGTCCGACGAGCCCACCATCCGCCCTGACGCGACGGTCGAACGCGGGACGCCCGCCAGCTGTGCAGAGGTGACCGCCATGCTGCTGGAGGCTGCCGACACCGACGACGACCGCGCGATGATCCGTCGCACCGCTGGGCGCCCAACACTCGACCCGGACGCTCCGGCCGGGCCCTCCCCGCTGTGGCAGGTCCGGGCTCCCAAGAGCCTGGACCACGCGATGCGCAACCTCGCCCGTGCCCAGGGTCGTTCGTTTTCCGCGGTGCTGCGCGACGCCGCCTCGCAATACCTCGCCACGCACCAGGCCAGCTGAGGACCCACGTGCACCACACCTGCCAAGCGGGCTGGTCGTCACCCGATGGCGGGGACGACGTCAGTGTGGGCGAAGCCGACGAACAGAGACCAGGGCGCCACCTGGCCTCCGCGTGGCATGTACTAATATTGGGACACTCGATGTACCAATATTAGATCATCGGGTGTACTCTTCTGAGTATGGCGAGCCCCATCCGGCGGCCGGTGGGCGACGCGCTCCTGGCCCGGCAAGACTGCCCGGTGCTGGTCCTGGAAGGGCCGCGGGCGGTCGGCAAGACGACGCTGGCGCACGGCCAGCTCGAACCGGCGGGGTACTCGTACACCACGTTGGCTGACCGGGCCACCTTCCGGTTCGCCTCGCACGACCTCGAAGGCTGGCTGCGGCGCTTGCCGCGCCCTGCTGTCGTCGACGAGGCCCAGCTGCTGGCCGACCTCCCCCTGGCGGTCAAGGAGCACGTCGACACGCTCGGGCCGGGCAACCACTACGTGCTGACCGGGTCAGCGTCGATCGGGCGCACTGGGTTGGGCGGGGCCGACCCTCTGGCGCGGCGTGCTACGCGGCTGACGATGCTGCCGTTGACGTCGTGGGAGGTCGCTGGCCTGCCTGGGTCGGTTGTCGACCTGCTGTTCGACGCGCAGATCCAGCCCGGGTCTCTGCCTGAGACCACCGACGAGGACCTGCTGGCCGACCTGGCCTATGGCGGCTTCCCGCCGTACGTGCTGCAGCGTGGGCGTCTGAGCCGGTCACGTCTGCGAGAACGTGTCGCGTCGGACACCCTCGCGGTGCTGTCCACCAGCGCGCTGCCCGACATGGCGGTCAACCCCACGATCGCGCTGGACACCCTCGACGCGCTGACCCGCACCCCCGGCGCGACGTTCAACGCCGCGCGCCTGGCCCAGCTGCTGGACTTCGACAAGCGGACCATCGACCGGTACATGGGGATCTTCGGGCGCCTGTTCCTCGTGCACTGGCTGCCGAACCTGGCCACCGCGCCGGCCAACCAGACCCACACCCGGGCCAAGGTCCACCCTGTGGACACCAGCCTGGCTGTCGAAGCCCTCGAACGCGCAGGTGTCGACATCCTGGGCACCCGCGAGGCGCTCGGCCAGCTCTTGGAGAGCCACGTCACCAACCAGGTCATCGCCGCCCGCGCCTGGGCGACGCGCACCACGAGTGTCCACCACTGGCGCCGGGCTGGTGCTCCGGTCTACGAGGTGGACGTCGTGCTGGAGGCGTTCGGGGGCCGCCGGGTTGGCATCGAGGTCAAAGCCTCGTCCCGCGTCAACCCCGCCGACCTCAAAGGCCTGCGCGCCCTGCGTGACCACAGAGGCCTGGACCGGGGTTTCGTCGTCTACACCGGTACGCAGGTCCGCGAGCTGGACGACGCCATGTGGGCCCTGCCCGTCACCGCGTTTCGTACCACCACATGGGCTGAGCGCCAGTAGGACGTGGCGGGACTTCGTCACCGCAGGGCCGGGATGATGTCGGTGTGGGTGAAGTCGTCGCCGACGAACAGCAGCGGCTCGTGCAGACGGGCGGCCAGGGCGTAGGCGAACACGTCCCCGAGGTTGAGGTGGGCGCGGTGGCCTGAGCCGCGGCCGTAGTCGCGGTACGCCTCGCG
>WRET01000038.1 GCA_009779195.1 Micrococcales bacterium | reverse complement strand
TCGCCGACCTGTGCGCCCGCCACCAGGTGACGCTTATCGCCGACGAGGTGTTCGCCCCCTTCTGGCTGGACCGGGGTTCTCCCGCCCCGAGCCTGGCGGACGTCGCCGACGATGTGACCGTCGCTGTTCTCGACGGTTTGTCGAAGTCGCTGGCTGCCCCCCAACTCAAGGCTGCGTGGTTGCGTCTGTCGGGCGCTGACGAGGTGTTCGCCCAGGCCCTGGACGCGGTCGCTGACGCGTACCTGTCGGTCAGCGCCCCTGTTGCCTGCGCTTTGCCGAACCTGTTGGGTCTGGTCGACGACCAGGTGCCCCGGGTGCGTGCCCGCCTGGCCGCCAACCTCGCCACGGCACGTGCCGTCCTGGCTGCCCCGTGCCGTGTGCGCCGCACTGACGGTGGTTGGAGCGTCCTGGTCGATGTCCCCCGGACCCGCGACGACGACACCCTGGCCACCCACGTGCTCCACGCTGGTCTGTGTGCCCACCCCGGTTGGCTCTATGACCTGCCTGACCCGGCCACGTTGTCCTTGTCTCTTCTGCTCGACCCTGACCAGTTCGCCGACGGTTGCCGTCGGCTACGTGCCGTTGTCGTCGTCCGAGCTCTGCCTGCCTGTGTGTCCACTGTCATGGGGTGAACATCAACCGATGACCGAGGGGCGAACGAGGGTGCGAGATGCGAGTTCCCGGGCTTGCGCGACCCGGTTCGGTCCGCTCCGCACGGCTCTCGGGCCGAAGTTGTCTGTGTGGTTCGACCTGCGGAATCGCCCCGTATCTTCGACGATGGTGGGATGGACGAGTACGACATCGTTGTCGTAGGCGCTGGCGCGGTCGGCCAGACCGCCGCACAACGGGCGGTTCGGACAGGGTTGTCCGTGGCGCTCGTGGAGAGCGAGCTAGTGGGCGGCGAGGACGCTTTTTGGGCCTCCCGGCCGTCGAAGGTGTTGCTGCGCCCTGGCACGGTGCTCGGTGACGCACGGGCTGTGCCGGGGTTGGACGCTGGCGAGGTAGACACGGACGCGACGTTCGCCCGCCGCGACACGGTGGTCGGGCACTGGCGTGACGACGAAGAGATGGGCTGGTTGCGCAACACCCTGGTCACAGTGTTGCGGGGGATGGTCCGCCTGGTTGGCGAGAAGACCATGTCTGTGTCCACCGCTGACGGTGACAGGACTGTGGTTGCCCGGCACGCGGTGATCGTGGCGACCGGGTCTGAGCCGACCATTCCTGACGTGCCGGGTCTGGCGCAGGCCCGGTTCTGGACGTCGCGGGACGCCACGTCTTCCCACCATGTGCCGCAGCGCCTGGTGGTGCTCGGCGGCGGACCAGCCGGTGTCGAGGCCACCCAGGCGTACCAGGCGCTGGGGGCGCAGGTCACGCTGCTCGCCCGCACCCGGCGGTTGCTGCCGAAGGCTGAACCGTTCGTCGGCACGATCATGGCTGACGCGATGACCGCTGCGGGGGTGCGGGTGCTCACCGACGTTCACGCCGAGCGGGTGTGGCGCGATGCCAGCGGGGTGCATGTCCAGGTCAACCACCGCGGTGCGTCCACCCGCGTCGACGCTGACGAGTTGCTCGTTGTCACCGGCCGCCACCCCGTGACCAGCGACCTGGGCCTGGAGACCATCGGACTGACCCCAGGCGACCCGTTGCCCATCGACTCGTGCGGCCAGGTGGTCGGGGTCGTCGGCGACTGGTTGTACGCCGTTGGTGACGTCACTGGTCTCAGTGGCACCACCCACCACGGCCAGTACCACGCACGGGTCGCCGGGGATGTGGTCGCTGCCCGGTTCGGCTCCGACCTGCTCGCCCGTGTTGCTGAGAGCAAGGCCAGTGTGCGGTACCGCATCTCCAGCGCGTCCACTGCCCAGGTGCTGTGCACCAGGCCCGAGGTCGCCTGGGCGGGTGTGACGTTGGCTGAGGCCCGCAAAGCCCGTCGGATGGCCCGTGTGGTGGACGTGGACATGTCAGAGCTGCCCAGCGCCGCGGTCCGTGGCACGGGCTACGAAGGGCAGGCCCGTTTCGTCGTCGACGCTTCCCGCCAGACCGTTATCGGGGTGACGTTTGTGGGGCCCGGTGTCGGCGAGATCATCCACGCCGCGACTATCGCGGTCGCCGCCGAGGTCTCCCTCGACGCCTTGTGGCACGCAACGCCAGTCCACCCGACCCTCTCTGAGGTGTGGGGCCGCTTCCTGTCCGAGTACGCCTGCTGCTGACGGGGGTGACATTTCCGACAGTTGGAACATCTTGGGCAGGAGAGCGTTCTAACATGTGGGCACCTCGGGAGGTGTTGGTCCGCCTCGGCGGTGCAGCGCGGCATCGCTATGCCCGGGTCCGCACAGTCGGCCGTGCCCGTCTCGGCAGAGTGGAGTGGGTTCATGGATGTTGCTGGCTTCGAACGACGGGTTCTCGTGACCTGGGTGGCTGTGATGCTGGCTGTGGTGCCCGCCGCAGGGTGCAGCCGCGACGACCCACCCCCAGTGCCGGCCCCGCCGCCGGCCCTGAGCCCCAGCGACCCTTCAGATGGGTCACCGTGCTCGGAGACCACGCTGCGGAAGGCCCGCGACGACCGGCAAAACTCTCCACTGTTCGAGCGGGAAGCCTCAGAAGGCCACCCGTACTACTACGACTACTTCCAGGTGCACGCATGCGAAGGCGGCTGGGCCCTGGTCGAGTCGTCGCACTCAGGCGGATCAACTTTCAACTTCTGGCTGATGCACCAGGAAGACCCAACCTGGCACCTGGTCGCCGTAGCCGGCACCTGGATAGACACCCCCCTGGACGAACCCCTGTTCCTCACCGAAGAACTCGCAAAGAAGGGCTACTCCGCCGAAGAGATAAAGTCAGCCGTAGGCGAAAAAACCAGTGTAGGAAGACCAGTATTCGACTCCGCACCAGTAGCCCCGGCCTAGCCACACGGTGTGGCGTGGCCAGTCTTGTGCTCGGCAGCGCCCGACTCGAACCCGAGTGGGGCAACGAGCCGAAGGCGTGGACGAACGGA
Source organism: Micrococcales bacterium (assembly GCA_009779195.1). Classification (GTDB taxonomy): domain Bacteria; phylum Actinomycetota; class Actinomycetes; order Actinomycetales; family Cellulomonadaceae; genus Cellulomonas. Next base: position 28,807 of record WRET01000038.1, on the reverse strand, counting down.
CGAGCCGTCGCATCGGCGTCGATCAACTCTTCGTGCAGGTGCTCGGTGGCCGTCCGGAACCGGTCACCGACATCGGTGTTCCTCAACTCGGCGAGCGGGCCGAGCAAGGCAGACTGGTCCATAGCCATCGTGCGGTGCGTCCCTTTGTGAGTTTCACAGACAGGTCTCACTGACCATCGCAAGATGACCCCTCCAAGCCATGGACACCACGAGCCAGAAGACCGGAAACTACACCACCCAAAGGGACGCCACCGCATGGTCAGCCGCCCTCCGGCGGCACTCGTCGCCGATTAGTCCTCTCCGCCTGCCCCGTTGTCCATAATTGTGACCACTCTACAAAACACCCCCCTTCAAGTCAATACCGCCACGATCAATTCGGTATCCGAACCACTCTTTGACCTGAGGATGGTTGCGGAGGTCCACCGAAATATCGCCGTTCGGTGAGTCGCGTTGCTCCAACTGGTCCACGTCGCCAAAGTAAGAAACTCTGACTCTGTCTGCAATTCGGCATTCTTTGCGAAGCACAAGGCTACTTGAAAAATCTGCGACCGGCCGGTTGAATTTCCAGTCCATTGTTTCGGTCTGTCCATCGAGAAGCGTCTTCATATACTCTGGCCAGAAGATGACAACCTTGAATTGTCTGCGCCGGTTCGGAGTCAGAGGAGGGTCAAAGTTGAGGAATATTCGAAGATGCGAGTCTTGCCAGGTCGTGGTGCTACGAATCCTTGCACCATCACCACATCCATCATCGATTGTCAGTGCCTGCACGCGAACCTTTTCCTTGATGCGATCAGGCAACGGTACTCCCTCGGTTCGGCTTCGGTGCATCCAAATCAAATCGATTGCCTCGCCGCCTACGACGATGCTCTCAGATACCACTATCGTTGTGTCGCCGTTTTTCCCGACCGTCAACACCTCGTGCCATTTCTCGATACTGTAGAAATCGGACTCACGCGGGCGCGCCCACGCGGCTTTTGTGAACCATATCAATGATTGCTCTCGATCCACGAGTCTGTTGCAAAGCCGACGGTGAGATCTGACCAGGCTTACGATTATGATAATTAGGACAAAAGTGACTACTCCAAAAACATAGTACAGTGCAGTTTGTGCGCTCTCTGCGGCGTTGGGAAACAGACCAATAGTGACCAAGGTTGCGATGGTAGCCAGCATCGACCCAATGATGCCAAATATTCCTTTACGCTCGACGAGGTCGGAGACGATCTCCTCCAACTGGTGCACCATCAGGCAAATCTAGAGTCCAGCCAGACTGGCGTGCAACAGGAACCGGACATCTTGCCCCATCTGAGACATTCGGGCGATTTGTTTCACCCGCCGGGCCTCTCCCGGGGTTCATACATCTGTTCGACGGCACCATCTGTGCTGCTCAGCGCTGTGAAAATGTCGTGCCTCAGATCATCCGACGGCTGAACTGCGACGAGCAACGTGCTTGTGTCGAGCAGATCGGGCCTGACTACAAAGCTGTGCTCTTCCATAGCCACATCCTTTCAATCCCTGTCTAGATTTTCAATAGTCCCGGACGCCGCATTAGAGAGGTTCTTCGCATCTGAGGGTGGGTCATGGGTCGAGGCCGCCAGCGATTAGGAGAATGCGTAGACGGTAGTTGTCGTAGTTGCGTGGCGATAGGCCGATTCGACAGGTCGAGTTGAAGCTAGACACGGGCCCCGAGGCCAGCATGAGCCCGTCTTACGGCCATCTGCGTCATCGCTGATCCGGCCTACAACCAGTTCCTCTACCAGTCAGTCCTGATCGACACCGACGATGAGCACCAGATCGGCAACGGCGCCACCAGGACCGAGGTGTTCGTTGCGTTGGACAAGTTGGCCGAGCAGGTGACGGCGGAAGCGGCTTCGACGGTCAATGGCGACTCGGGCGAGGTGTTAGACGTGTTGGTGGATGGCAAGACGGCGGCACGTGACCAGATGGACCACCGATCGGGCGGGTTGCTACCGGCTCGAACCCACTACCACCTGGATCACCAAGCCCACTCCGCGAAACACGAACGGGCTGGTCAGAGGCTACGTATCGTAGACTCCGACCAGCCCGCCGTGAGCCATGCTGACCCCTGTTCGAACAAGGGGCGGTTGGGGTGCCCGGGTACACAAGACTCGAACCTGAGCGACCCCGATAACAAAGAACCCGCAGGCCAAACGGTCGCGGATTCGAACAAGGACTACCTGGGGCGCTTCCTCACACTCTCCTCGAACCTGAGCGTAGACCCTGAGCCCGTCGCCGCAGCCTGGTCCGCCGCCATCCGGCAGCGCACACAGAGCCAGCGAGCCGCCCAGCGCCAGAAGAGCGCGGCGAAACGCACCGAGCCTACAATAGTACAAATGTACGAACAAGGTCAAGGCATCCGTCCTATCGCCGCCGCGCTGGGCATCAACCGCTCGGTCGTACGGCGAGTGCTGAACCAGCACGACGTACCCCGGCGTGGGCCGACCCTGCCCGACCACCGAGCGCACGAGATCCGTCGTCTCTACGACTCTGGCCTGTCCATCGCCGCGCTGGCGGCCCGCCTGGGCGTCGGCAAGACCACGTTGCAGCGGTTCATGCACCGCAACGGCATCACGACTCGGGACAAGCATGGGCGGGTGCGGGCGGTGGCATGAGGTACCCATCTCTCTGGACAGGTGAAACAGGTGTTGACCTGCGAAGACGGCTAGGCTTCAGGAGTGGACAGAGATGACCTGCCTCCCAACGACGTGCCTGACGACCCCGCCGCTGATGACATAGCCTTCGACGCCATCGAGCCCGAAACCAGCCCTCTGGTGGACGACGCGCGCACCCCTGTTCTGGAGCGTCGCGTTCTGGACGAGTTGCTTGCTGCCAGGAAGACCGCTGAGGGTCTAACCCAAGGCCAGATGGCCCGCTCACCAACCCTGACGGCGCTGCTTGGCGACTCCGACCCGGTAGCGGCGCTCGATCACCTGCTCCGTAGCGTCATGGAGCACACAGCCACCACCGACGATCCGCTGGCCGTGACGGCAGCGGCCTACTCGCTGGGCCTGGCCCGTGAACTAGACAGCAGGGCCGACACCCACTTGGCACGGCTAGAAGCGTTCGGTCAGAAGTTCGGCTTCGAGCAACGTCAGGCCCGTCGCTACTCGGACAAGGGTGTGAAGGAACTAACCCGTCTGGTGACGACCACTTGGATGCGTCAGGCTCAACCTGAACTGCATCTCATCGTGATCGGGTTGAGTCCAGAGTCCGTCGCTCTGACCATCGACACCCAGGTGCGGGCTGAGACGCCGATGCGGACGCCACGGCTTGGCCTGTCGCGTGACGACCAACCGATGCAACAGGTCGAGTTGGAGTTCGACACCAACCCAGAGGCCGACCCAAACCCGTCGTACGTGTGCAAGCAGCTGGCACGACCGGCACGTTTCGACCTTGGCACCCACTCCACACGGTTCCTACTGCGCTGGGCACCGCTGTGGCCAAAGTTCACTGTGGCCATCATGGAGCAGGTTCGACTAGATGCTGATGTGGCGGTTGAGGCTTTTGGGAATACGGTTGGGGTTGTGGTGAGTGGGAAGGATTAGGGGCACAAACAATGCAGTGGTGCGTTGGAGCCACACGCTACCCGTTTGGCCTAGTAGAAAAACCTGTTTGAGTGGCAAGTCTGTCAAGCACTGTTCACTGAGTCAGATCAGGGCGTGCATGGACTGCCTGCTAGGTGCTCGTCTAATAGTGCAGTTCAGTGATGTATAGGTGGTCCCACACCGCAAGTCTCATAAGTGATACAAGGGTGAGAAGGTGCGAAGTCTACAGCGTCAACCATGAGTGGTCAAGTGTTGTGATTTACGCAACGTCGGTGTTGTGAAAAATACTGGCAGATCGCAGCCATCTACCAGAGGCGAGGGGTGAAGAGCCACCTGTGGGTGAAGGTGAACTATTGACATGCCTGCACAGGGGGCGCAAGATGGAGTCGTGAATCGGATGCTGCCTTCCGAAGTAGAATTGCGGTCGTACAGTCCTGCTGACGAGTTCGCCGTCGCAGACCAGAACCGCGTATTTGGCTTTCAAGACTTCAGACAGATCGACCCAACCTCTCCGCTCATTGATGCGATTTATATACCAACGCAACAACACCGGCCTGAGTTGGCCACGCCGATGGCCACGCTGCTAAAACACGCAAAGTCGGTCCATATTCTCTGCTCGGGTGTCGCCCCGACATGGGCGAGATACGATAGCAATGTAGTTGTTTGGGAGAATCTATCGACATACTTCGATACCGATGCGTTCATACGCCTGCCCGGGAACGCGAACAGCTCTTCAAGTATTTTACCAGAGTTTGATATTCCTGAAAAACGACAATTCGCCCTTGAGCGGTCCAGAAATCTGGGGTTGCACAATATTGGACTACTGGATGACGACATTACATTGAGCGACGAAGACTTATTGGCGGCACGTAGTTCACTCAGTGATCATGCTGCTGCGACTTTCTATGTGCTTGGCCATCCGGATGTATCAACTCTTGATCACATCGAGAGAATCGTGATGAGGACCAAGTCAAGGGTGTCGCCAGGAGGAAGTTCATTATTTCTTAGAGTCGAACAGGCGACGGGTCGCTTTCCTAAGATATACAACGAGGATTGGATATTCTTGTTACAGCAACAACGGTCTGAAAACCCGATCGCCGTAGGTATCGCTCGCCAGCGGCCCAGAATGCCTTATCGCGCCGATGGTGCGACACGGTTTGAACAGTTAGGAGACCTACTTGCCGAAGGCATGAAGGCGCGGGCTGAACAGGACTTCGATCCGATGGGAGGAGACATCGATTTCTGGAACAGTATTCGCAGAAAGCAAGTACGGCGAGTTGAAGGCTTGCTTGCATTGTCTGAAGACCAGAGAATCACGCGAGCCCTAGATGCTGCGCGTGAGGAGATCAACAGCATCAACCCCAGAGAGTTGGTTGGACTCGTGAACACGTACTCGAAGGAGACTGTCTGATGAAAGAACACCCCATTGAGATTCCAGGATATGATGGTACGGTATCTGGTACGGTCGCGATACCCGACCACTCCACAAGTTCCTCCGTGTATATCCTTTCGCATGGCATTACTACCGGAAAGGATGAGTATCTCGATTTCTATCGAAAGGTTGCCAGCGGGCTAGCAGCCTACGGACATGCCTCGATTAGAATTGACCATAGAGGTCATGGCCAGAGTTCATTTTCTAGCCAAGACCTCAATCTGTTCAATATGACGCAAGACCTGGTAGCCTCTGCTGAGTGGGCTACGGAACATCTCGGTAGCAATTCAGTTGTCGCCGTTGGAACCAGTTTTGGCGCTCCTTCTGCTATAATGCTGGGCAGGCTGATGCCACAGGTGAAAGCTGTCGGTCTGATCGCTCCAGTAACTGATCTGCTTGGTTTATACGTTGAGCCAGCAGACAGGGACCGTAGAGAAAGATATGCTGGAATTATTGATCTGGCACGGGGAGCGACAACTCCGATTGTTCTAGATGAACGAATCGCTGTCGGCCCAAGGCTTGCCTTCGAGTTCATCACCATCAATTTGGACACTGTCATCGGAGCACTGGCACAGCCGGTGCTCATCATGCACGGCACTCTCGATGGAGCGATTCCTGTCGAACACTCGCGTCGCTTGGCACGAGTTCACGGTGGAGTTCGACTCATAGAATTTGAAGGGATGGAACACGGCTTCACGGAAGTTGGCGATGAAACAGGAATGAACCCAGGATCGATCGCAAACTTGCAGCGCATCGTAGATTCTCTGGCGTCACTGGCATGACTGAACCAGAGCCCATAGTCCATTCGACGTCGCTTATTGGTTCGCCGCACAGAATGCTGCAAGGTTTTGTTCGCTCGAAGAACCAGCGCATCCTTCAGGGCGATGTGGAATTTGCCGGCGTTGCCGAGGTAGGGGCCTATGCCATTGTAGGCTGTGGGAGTAAAATCGGCCAACGTGTGATAATCGATCGAATGTGCCAGATTGACCAAGATGTTGTGATAGGAGACGATGTTCTGGTCATCTATCAGGCAAGAATAGGGGCAGGATGCAGAATTGGTTCCAACTGTGTGATCGGCGGTATCCTCTGCGAAGATACTCACGTTGGAGAGGGAGCTCAGGTATTTGGACGTTTGGTCCACCGGCACCTCGACCCGGCCCAAAGTTGGGATCATCGTGCGGAGTTCGACCGTGGGCCGAAGATCGACCGCGGCGCTTTCGTAGGACACGAATCTTTGCTGATTGGCGATATCTTGATCGGAGAGCGTTCTTATGTATGTGGCGGAGCCATAGTGACTCGTGATGTGCCGCCGAAACACATTGCCTACGGTGTGAACAACATCGTTCACCACAACGAATGGCCAGGCGAATTGTCAGAGTCCCCCTTCTTCCGGGAGTGATGCGTGGAACTTTACTTCTCAACGTTCGGACTGCACAATCCATACTTGAGTCTTCCGCTGCCTGACCATGCTGTGTATCCGATTGCTGTCGAGGGAGATAGTGGGCTGGATTTTGACTATTCATCGCTATTGCTTGGTGACACTTATCGAGCGGATGTTGGGATGCTCGACTATCTCAGCAATTGCGGGCTACCCCACGTTAGACAGATTGTCACTAGCCTTACGCGCTTGGAAGACTCCGGGCTTTTGTATCGTATAGACGCTGAGCAAATATTGTCGGAGAATCGACAGGAGATTGCGGAAAAAGTGGAGCAGACTCTTGAAGATTGGAGGCCCTGGAGGGAGATAGTGGCTGATCAGTGGAGGATTTTGTCCGCCTCGCGAAACAGTTTTGTTGACCGTAACGTTCCCGATGACAGAAGATTTATCAACGCCAACCACTATACGTTGCTGAACGCGTTGATAGTTCGCGATGAGAAGATTACGAGCGCTAGCCTCCGAAATGCATATAGGGTGTTGCTAGAGAAGGACATTTCGACGTTCGATGACGACGACGCGGAACTTGTGAAGATGGTCGCTCGACCACTGCTGTTCCACATAGTCGGCAATGACTGTATCCAGTATTGCGCCGGAGTTACGGTATTGGATTGGGACGACAGCGAAGAGTATTATCGTCGCGTGTTTTCGCTCAGGTGGGGTCCGGATGGAGAGGAGTTGAATTTGCAGGCTGCCGCAAGAAGGTTCTTTGAGTTGGCCGCGCCCGGCTTGCGCCCCAACAACATCGATGCTGTGATCAGATTCGTACACAGCGATGGTGCTGTGGCTCGGTTGCGATCGGATCTCGCTTCGATGATCGCATTAGGCGAAATTCCTGATAGTAGTGCCGTGGCCGCCTATTTCGCTGAAGCGCTGAGGGCAGAACTCACCACGCGGCGCACTGAACGTAAGTTTCGATTCTTTGCCGACTTAGTATCAATATTTTCTCCTCCGGCTGCACAGATCACTATGAGCGCTGTAGAAGGGGCAATAGGCACACGCGATCAAAAGAAACGAGGTTCTTGGATGTATGCCATGCAGGGAGCGGTAAGCAAGTCTGCCCACTGAGTTCAGAGCAATGGACGACGTATCTATCGCCAGATTTCGGCTTCCCTCAGGCACTACACCGGCATTTGGCTGTTCTCTCCATCGTGACACATTCGTCTTGTTTATATTGGCCTCGAACAACTTTATGGAGCGCGTTCACCCATCGCTGCCTTCCGGCTCTCCCTCGAGCGCCCCCGCGTTCCGCTGCGACTCGCGCGCGATCATGCGTTTCTGCTCCTCCTCATCGAAACATATGAAAAATTCTCCGTACCTTGTAGCCGGCGCGCCATCTCTATAGGTTCCAACGAGTTGTCTCCGCGAGGCCTCGTACTGGAGGGTCATAATACCTCGAATCGGTGCACGCGCTCCTTCGGAATTATATACAAGGCTGATTCTGCTGCCGCTAATTAATACCGCCTCGGAGGTCCAGCTCGAACTATATGACCCATCAGCTCGGATGTTCGTCCCCTGCATAGAGATATTCGAACCATCATAGTTGATGCTACATGGCCCAAATCGAAAACCGAGGTCTCTCTCATCGGTTGCGTCAATCACTGTGAACACCTGGAACCACTCGCCGCAAATGTGGGCCAACATGGTCTTAGAATAGTAATATTTCACGATCCTGTCAAACAGAAACGAGGATAGTACGAGAGAGACTGCGATTCCGATGACTAAACTGAGGAGAAGGCGTACCCACCGGCCGCCGCCTACTGTAGAAGTGGCAAACAACTCCTCAAATGATATAGTGACAACGACGCACACTGATATGCAAGTCATCGCGATTGCCTTGTACTGACTTCTCGGCATCATTGCGGCCCCATTCAGATAGCCTGTCCGTGTCCAAGTAACGTATCTTCAACGTCGGCCAATCGAACGATCCATCGACTCCTTTCGCGGCAGGGCCTGGAAGACGGCAATATGGCGTATGGCTACTCGGTGGCCATCATACCGTTACTACCTGGTGAGACCTGATGTGCCTCACGGATCAGGTCTGAGTGGGGCTACGTGCGGATCGCACAGGGTTCGGAGGCAACACGCTGCCCAAGGGCTGACGCTGGCGAACGTTCGGTAGCGGCCTGAGCACTGGTGACGGTTGCTGTGCCATCGGTCGAAGCGCCAGCGGTGGACGCCGTGCCGTCAGTGGTCGCCGCTGGCACGGCGTCTACAACGACATGACGCTCCTGCGCAACTGCTTCGCTGAACCCATCTCCGCTGGTCATGGCCTACATCTTGCCACCGACGCCCCCTGGCGACCCGACGAACATGGTGCGAATCGCGGCACATGTCACTTTCATGTCACGACGAGTGTCGTCGTCGTGCTCCAGGCTCGGGGAACCAGGCCGCCGCGCCAGAGCGATGGCCTCGAACCACCGAAGGAGCGTCGTCTATGTCCAACCTCACCCCCTACAGCGGTGGCGGAGGTCTCACCCCTGGTGGCGGCCTGCTGTCGCGCTACAGCGGCGTAGCCAGAGAGACGAACCGCGAACTGGTTCGTGTCCAAGGTCAAGCCATGATCCGTGCCCTTCAGACTGACGTTGAGGCTCGGCTGGCTGACATCAAGATCGGTGCTGCTGCGGGCTTGGGAACCTCTGCACAGCAGCATGTCGCCACTATGACGGCGATGGAAGGCGAACTCGTCAAAGCCGTGCCTCTGGCCGCTGCTCGGCTGGAGATGATCGGCAACATCACGGCCATCGGCACCACCGAAATTGTGACGGATGCCATCGCCAAGTTGCGGCGCATCTGAGCCGTCTTCGCTCACCACTCTGCGCTCGCGCTCACGAATCACTAACCCATCAGAGCACTCACACTCGAACGGAGAAACCCCTCATGACCATCTTCTTCACCATCATCTTCACGCTGGCCGCTGTTGCCGGAGTGTTCGTCTTCGCCGGTTGGCTGTTCCGTGACGACATCGCACGGCGTAAAGCCGAGATCGAAGCCTGGCACCGTGCTTGGCAGGTGCAGCAAGTCGAGTACGACACTGAGCAGCGGCTGCGTGACGCCACCAGGAACGCCATGAACCAGATGCTCAGCGAAGTGCGGAAGGCTCAGGGCGATGCCTGAGCCTTCGCCCAGTGGCTTCATCTCGCTGCTGTGGCGGCTGTCGCTGGCTGTGTTGGCGGCGGCGCTCGTCCTCAACTTCGCGGTGAACACTCTGCGCTGTGCGTGGCCGTGGATCGTCGGAGTGGGTGTAGTTGTCGCAGTGGTGGCCCTCATCATCTGGCGGGTGCGTGGTCGAGGCAATCACTGGTGAACATGAACAGAAAACCGCACTCAGGAGTCAGGAACCAGCAGTGCCGAAACTGTCTCCAGCCTCCGGTTTCCAGTTTCCCGCATCCAACATTCCCACCAGACACGCTGCTGAACCCCAGTTCCACCCCTGGCAGATGTTGTGGAATTTACAAACAGGATTTTCGCCATCCGTCAAGTGTTGTATAAATGACAGTCCAAACGGCTACGTGCCGCTGGTGGGAGCGGGGCGTCGCTATAACGCCTCGCCGCGAGGCAGAAAGGAGGAATTGCAATGTCAAGTTCTCTAACATCGGATGACGATCTCGTCCGAGCCATCAACCAGGGTGTAGATGAGGCCAAGGTCAAGCGGCGGGTCATCGACGTGGACACAGCCAGGCGGATCGCCGCCGCTGTTCACCAGGGCTTGGGCACCGAACTGGAACGCTTCGCGGGCACTGGCCGAATCCGACGTCACCAAGTGGCGCGGCTGGAACTGCACTACCTGACCGTGGAGGAACGGAAACTGCGGCGTTGGCGTGAGGCACTGCTCAAGTTCCTCACTGACGACCAGCGCAAGCAGGCCAAGCAGAAAGGAGGCGGCCATGAAACGCCATCTTCTTGAACTAGGGCTGTCGCCATGCGCTGCGGGTACGGCCTTGGCCTACGTCTCCACCTGCCGAGGCGACAAGGTTACGGCCCCGGGTCTGACGCTGGCGTCTCAGGCTCATGCCTGCCAGAGATACGCCCGCTACCACCTGCGTCGATGCGTGAAGGCTACGTTTGCCGATCGAGGTTCATCGGTACGGAAAGGCTTTCGCCAACTCTTGGCTCACCTGTCCGTCTGTCGCAACCATCTTGTTGTCGTTCACCGGCTTGATCGACTGCCAGTGTCCGGTTTCCGAGCCCTGGCGAAGTTGGGCACACGGATCGTCTCGGCCACTGGTGAACGCCTGCCACGACGCCAGGCTGAGTTCCTGGCTGACGTAGCAAGGCTGGCCCGTCAGCGGCGCTGAACACATCGCGCACCACGGCACTCATTTACTCATCGGCTGCCCACAGCCGAGCACCTGAACAACTAATTCACCCACAAAGGAGGTACACCCATGTCCAAAACCTACAGAAGATCAAGCAGCGGAGTCCGTAGCGACGGCGGAAAGCACTACTCGACACCGCGCTACCGCCCAGGATCGCGCCGCAAACCACGACGGATCAAGGCAGTTGGCGTGAAACACGAATCGCCAGACATCGAGAAGTTGAGTCGAGCCATCGCGCGGGCAGCGTTGGCCGACGGCGCCGAACAGATGGGTGCCTCTGACGAAGGCGTCGGAGGCGACGATGCCTGAGCGCACGTTGCTCTGGCGTGAGGTGTTCTGGCCTCGCCCGCTGGCATCTGACGAGGCCGTACGACGACTGACGGCTCTGGCGACCGACCCCAGGTGGCCTCTGGTCGCCATCGAAGTCCGCGCCAGTCGTGGCGTCGTTCGCTACCTGGTCGGTGCTGAAGCGGTGGCGCTGAACAGCGTGCTCGGCCTGCTCGACGTGCCAACCACGCCACTCGGCCAACTGCGTTCGCCGGTGATGACGACGCGCCGCCTGACGATCCGGCCCCGCCTGGGGCTGCTCGACACGTCAAGGCCCGAAACGGTGGCGGCGGGGTTGCTCGCCGCGTTGGCCGGTGCTGACCGTGACGGTGAAGAACTGGTCCTGCAAGTGGTGCTCGGCCCACGGTTGGCACCGACCTCGCCACCAGCCATTACCCCTGAGCCGTCGCTGTGGGCTCTGGTTCGTGGTGCGCCGGCTGCCCCTGATGCCAAGGCCACGGCGCAGAAGACCTCGACATCCGGTTTCCAAGCCGTGGTCCGCCTTGGTGTCAGCGCCGGTACGCCATCGAGGCGACAAGCCTTGACCCTGGGCGTGCTCGGGGCGCTGCACCTGATGCAGACGCCATCTTCGCGGCTGGGACTCGTCCCCGAGCCACCTGAACGCTTAGGTGCGGCTCAGGTGGTGCGAGTGCCCCGCTGGCGCTGGCCTCTGCGGCTGAACGCTACTGAGGCGGTTTCGCTGGCAGCACTGCCAGTGTCGAAGGCGGACGACGATCTGCCGGGGTTGCCATCGGCTCACCCGCGCCTGTTGCCGCCATCTTCATCGGCTTCTTCAACAGAGGCCAGTGATCGTGTCGTTGTGGCCCGTGCCACAGCCCCAGGTGCCGTGGGGACGCTGACTCGCACGACCCCTGCGCTCCTGCGCCACACCCACGTCGTTGGGCCGACCGGCACCGGAAAATCTGTCCTGCTGCTGAACCTGACCTTGCAAGACATCGCCGCTGGGCGTGGTGCCGTCGTCATCGAACCCAAGGGTGATCTGGTCGATGATCTGCTGGCCCGAATCCCTGAGCACCGCCTGGCCGATGTGGTGGTGCTCGACCCGCTGGCCGATCACGTCGTCGGGTTGAATCCGCTGGCGGGCAGTGGCTCGCCAGAGTTGCGGGCCGGTGCCGTGCTGAGCGTCTTCACCAGCCTGTTCGGTGATGCGCTGGGGCCACGCACCACTGATGTGCTGCACTCGTGCCTGCTGACGCTGAGCCGCCAGCCGGATGCTTCGCTGGTTCAGATTCCACGCCTGCTGACCGACCCTGTTTTCCGTGCCTCCAAGGTCGCAGGGGTGGCTGGTGACGTGGCGCTCGGTTCGTTCTGGACCTGGTACGAGTCGCTGGGTGAGTCCGAGCGGGCCAGCGTCATTGCGCCCCTGATGAACAAACTGCGGGCCGTCATCTTGAGACCGTCGATCCGTCGCGTCATCGGGCAGAGTCGGCCTCTGTTCCAGATCGGTCAGGTCTTCAGCGAGAAGAAGATTCTGCTGGTGCCGCTGCCCAGTGCCACGCTCGGCACCGATGGGGCCAGTCTGCTCGGCTCGCTGCTGGTGTCGAACCTGTGGGACGCCGTACGGGCTCGGGCCAAGGTCAAGCCCGAACTGCGTACGCCGGTGTCGGTTGTGGTCGATGAGGTTCAGACCTTCATGTCGTTCTCTGCCGACCTGTCCGACGCTCTGGCGACGTCGCGGGCCTACGGTGCGGGCTGGACGCTGGCACACCAGTACCTCGGCCAACTGACTCCGGCTCTGCGTCAGGCGACCTTGGCCAACTGCCGCTCACGGGTCGTCTTCCAGACCAACCGCGACGACGCCAAGGTGTTCGCTGGCACCACGACGGGCAAGACGACGCTGACGGTCGAGGACTTCCAGAGCCTGCCCGCCTTCCACGTCTACGCCTCGATGTTCGATCAGGACAGCAACCAGCCGTTCGCGTCGGGCCAGACGATGCCGCCGCCACGGGCAGTGCGTGATCCTGAGCAAGCCCGCCACGACCAGGCCGCTCGCTACGGTCGGGCGGTTGCCGACATCGAGGCTGAGTTCGCTGCGCCGTCGTTGCCAGCGTCGTCAACCTCGAACGTCGGTCTAACTGGGTCGCCAGAACCGGTGCCAGATGCGGCGTTGGGCCGTGCGCCACGCCAAGCGCGGCAGTCTCAGCCAGCCAACAGGCCGCCTGCTGAGGTCTCCGATCGCTCCTCTGATCGCGTTGAGATGGACTCTGGGGTCACCGCTGGTCAGGACGGCGCGGGAGCGATCCCGCCGGACGCATCATCGCCTTCTACTGGCGACGACCAGCCGAACGGGGGCCAGCCATGAACCACGACATCAGGCAGATCGTCGGACGGCGACAACTGGCCCTCGTCGCCACACGGCTCGGCACTCGGGACTGGCAGGTTCTGAACGACTTGGCACGGTTCCGGCTGCTGCACGCCGGGCAGATCAGGCGGCTGCACTTCGACTGCTCGAAGCACGCCAGCCGGATCGCGGCGGCGCGGGCTTGCACCAGTGCGCTACGGCGGCTGAGCGATTTCGGCCTGATCCGCCACCTCGAACGGCGCATCGGTGGCGTGCGGGCCGGTTCCGACAGCCTGGTTTGGCACCTGGCTCCGGCAGGGGTACGGCTACTGACCACTTACCAGAGCAACAGCGAAGTCGTCGCTGGCCTGGTTGAGCGTGAACCGAGTCTGCGCACCGCCACGCACACCCTGACCGTCGCCGAGGTTGCCGTCTGCCTACGTGAGGTCGAACGCACCGGCCAGGTCGAAGTCGTCGCCCTGCAACCTGAACCGGCCTGCTGGCGCGAGCACCTGACCATCGCCGGAACGCGGACCTGGCTCAAGCCTGATCTGTTCGCCATCACGGCCACCGCTGGCTCGGCCTTTGAAGAACTCTGGTTCATCGAAGTTGACCTCGGTACCGAGTCGGCGGCCACCATCGCCCGCAAGGCCGTCGCTTACGACCGCTACCGGCAGACCGGGCGTGAGCAAGCGGCACGCAGTGCCTTCCCGCTGGTCGCCTGGCTGGCACCAGATGAAGCGCGGGCTGAGACCATCACCAGCGCCATCTACGGCGCGGGCAGATCGGGCGGCGCGAGAGATGGGCCGAACCGCCTGCACCGAGCGATGGCGTTGGAGCAGTTCATCGTCGCTGTCCGCACCGCCAACAACCCAATCTAAACGAAAGGAGTAATTATGCGAGAACCACAACAACAGCACAAAGAGAGCGGTCTGCCCCGAGGAACGATCCTGGGCGGCGACGCGGCAACGGTGATGAGAGGCCTGCCCGACCACACCATCGACCAAATCTTCTTCTTCCCGCCGTACTTTCGCCTGCGGGACTATGGCGTCGGAAAGAATAAGGGCGAACTCGGACACGAGACTAGTGTTGACGAGTGGGTTGCCAACCTGCGGGCCGTGTGCATCGAAGCCAGGCGATTGCTGACGCCGACCGGCAGTCTGTGGATCAACCTCGGCGATACGTACTCGCGCACCATCGGCCACGGTGCAACGCGGAAATCTCTGCTGCTCGGGCCGGAACGTCTGGCCTTGGCACTGGTGGCTGACGGCTGGCTCATGCGTAACTCCATCGTCTGGGCCAAAGCCAACCACATGCCGGAGTCTGTCGGTGACCGCCTGACCAGTGCGTGGGAGCACCTGTATTTCCTGACGCCGGAGTCGGACTACTTCTTCGATCTGGACGCTATCAGGTTGCCGCATACGTCGCCTCTACGTGAGCTATCACGCCCTTGCGACAGCCGACCAACCGGACGTCGCGACCAGAGCCGACCACGGAACCGCGACGATCGAGGTCTTGGCAGCCTGAAAGCCAGCGGTTTGCCGGGGCACCCTCTGGGCAAGAACCCGACCGATGTTTGGACGCTGCCGACCAGCCCCAAAGGTGTCGGACACAGTGCCGCCATGCCGCTGGAACTGGCAAAGCGCGCCATCGCGGCGGCTTGTCCGGAACGGCGTTGCGTGCAGTGTCGAAAGCCGTTCAAGAGGGACAGCGCCCTGGCGAAGCGCATTGCCAAGCGACTCGGACACACCTCTGTCGGCACATTGGCACCAAGACCCGATGTGCCGCTGCTGCCAACCTGCGGTTGCAAGGCTGACAGCGAACCAGGCGTCGTGCTCGATCCGTTCATGGGCTCGGGCACGACGGCCATCGCGGCGGAGCAACTGGGACGAGATTGGCTTGGTGTCGAGTTGAGCGCAGAGTACGTGCGCTACGCCGAAACGAGGATCGCCAGAGCGCGAAAGGAAAACTCTAAACGGAAGGAGACGACATGAACCGGCGACCAAATAATTCTGGACAAGATGAAGCGCGAGCCGTTGCACTGACCGAGGCCATAGCCGAGCATGGCGAGCCGTTTGCCCTCTGGGCTGATGACATGGGGGCAGACTACGCGGTTGAGCAAGCCGAGCGGTTCGATGAGGTCTACGTCGGACACTACGAATCTGAAGCAGCCTTTGCTGAAGAGATGTGGGAAGACTCTGGCTACCAGGCTTCACTTGAACGCGCCATACCAGAGCCGCTGCGTTACTACGTCGAGTTCGATGCGGAGTTCTACGCACGTGATTTGCGGCTGGGTGGCGACGTAACTTATCTGCCAGCGGAGGACGGGGGTGTTTATGTCTACTGGAACCAGTGAGTTTTCCACAACCAGAACCTTGCACTATGTAATTGAGTCTGCTAAGATCCCGACCCCGGCATCAGGGGTGGCACAACTAAATGAAAGGAGAATGAGATGCAAGAAACAACACCAGTACCGAAAGGAACAGCGGTCATATTTGCCCGCGTCGCCTCCACGCCTCAGCGCGAATCGAGCAGCAGCGCGATCGACCGCCAGGTCAGAGCCTGCATCGAAGCCGCTGAGGCGCACGACCTCAAGGTCACAGATACGTTCAGCGAAGTCGGAATCTCTGGCAACAAGACCAGGCGGATCGGCCTTCACAACCTGATCCGCCACCTCAAGGACAACCCGACCGACTACGTGATCGTGTACGACCACGCTCGGCTGAGTCGCATTCGCGAGAATTTTAAAGTCTTGGCCAAGAGGATTGAGGCGACTGGCGCACGGTTGTTGTTTGCGAACGACATGCCGAACGGTAACTAACTGAAAGGAGCACAGCATGACACTCACTGCACAACAACCACAAGAATATGTTGGCCTACACCAGAGAGACCTGCGGCCCAAGCAGAAGTCCAAGGATACCAAGCGTGCCAAGCCCACCGCCGTGATCTACCTTCGCGTCTCGACAAAAGATCAAGCCAAACGCGGCGGGCTGGAGGAAGGTTTCTCTATCCCTGAGCAGCGCGCGGACTGTCAGGCCAGGGCTCAAAGCATGGGCGTCACGATCCTGCGCGAGTTCACAGAAAAGGGTGAGTCGGCCAAGACGGCCAACCGTCACGAGTTGCAGAAAATGCTGCTGTTCATCGCTGAGCACAAGCCGACCTATCTGATCGTCCACAAGATCGACCGCTTCGCTCGCAACACTGATGACGCCGTACTGCTGAACATCCAACTGCGGGCCGCTGGCACGCAACTGGTGTCGGTGACGGAGAACATCGACAACAGCCCGAGTGGCAAGTTGCTGCAAGCCGTCATGAACGGCGTGGCGCAGTACCACGTTGACAACTTGGCCCAAGAGGTGATGAAGGGGTTGCGGCAGAAGGTCGCCCACGGTGGAACGCCGTTTCTGGCGCCCATCGGCTACCTGAACGTCCCGACCATGATCGAGGGCCGCGAGGTGCGAACCATCGCAGTTGACGAGGAACGTGCGCCGCACATCCAGTGGCTATTCGAGCAGTACGCCACTGGCGAGTGGTCCTTGAAGGCCCTGGCCAAGGCAGCGACGGCTCGCGGCATGACGACTCGCCCGACACCGACCCGTCCCGCCGGAAAGATTCTGCCCAAAGCGGTGCAGCACATCCTGATGAACCGCTACTACATCGGTATCGTCGGGTACATGGGCGTCGAGTACGACGGTGTGCACCAGCCGCTTGTCTCGCCCGAACTGTTTCAGCAGGTGCAGGACGTGCTGGATGCGCGGCGTGTGTCGTCTGAGCGATCCCATCGGCACTCGCACTACCTGACCGGCACGGTGCGTTGTGGCCGGTGCGGTGCGCGGCTGGTCTACAACATCATCAATAATGGCAAGGGGCAACAGTACGACTACTTCACTTGTCTGACACGCCTGAACGAGAGGACTTGCAGCCTGCCCTATCTGGCCGCTGATGAAGTTGAGGATGCGGTGGCCGATTGCTGGTTGGCCGACGCAATGTCGCCCGAACATCTGGATGCCGTGTCTGCCTACCTCACCGAACACCTGAGCACCTTGGCCAAGCAGAGCGAAAAGGAAGTCGTGCTGCTGAACCGGCGCATCGCCAGTGTTAAGGCCGAGCGCGTCAAGTGGGCTGAGTCGGCCATGAACGAGACCGTTCCAGCCGACATCGCCCGCGACAAGCAGACCGAGTTGGCGGCGCAACTGCTCGAACTGGGACGATCCCGCGACAGGTCCGCGTCTCTCGCCAGCGGTCGGGCCGACGACTGCCAGCGCGTCCTGGCGTTCGTGCGCGACGGCGCAGGCGACTACGCGACGGCTGACCCAGCCACTCGCCGCGCCTACAACCAGTTCCTCTACCGGTCGGTCTTGATCGACTCCGACGACGAGCAGCAGATCGACACCGGCACAACCAAGACAGAGGTGTTCGCTGCGTTGGACCAACTGGCCGAGCAGGTGGTGGCGGAGGTGGGTTCGGCTGTCGATGGCGGCTCGGGCGATGCGTCGGCGGCGTCGTTGGGTGGCGAGACGGTGGCACGCGACCAGATGGACCACCGATCCAGACGGTCGAGGACGGCTCGAACCCGCGACCACCTGGACCACTACGCGCGTGCGGTGAAACACGAACGGGCTGGTCAGAGCCTACGTATCGTAGACTCCAACCAGCCCGCCGTGGACCTTGCTGACCCCTGTTCGAACAAGGGGCGGTTGGGGTGGCTAACGGGACTTGAACCCGCGACCCCCTGGACCACAACCAGGTGCTCTACCAGCTGAGCTATAGCCACCGTGTGCCCGCTAGGCGGGCCGAGGGATCAGTGTAGCGGGTCGCGGGCGTGGGCTCGAACGGTTTCGAGGCGGGTCGCCACTGCCTGGGCGAACCGGTCGGCCGATCCGGGGGCGTGGGCGAAGAACAGGGCGGGTTCGATGAGCTCGACCTCCAGGACGAGGGGGTTGCCGTCGTTGTCGGGGATGAGGTCGACGCGGGTGTACATCAGGGGGGCGTCGAGTTGGGGGAAGACCTTCGGCAGCTCGGCGACCACACGGTCGGCGAGGGCCCGCTCGGCGGACGACGGTTCGCGTGAGTCGGTCGCGTCGTGGCGCAGGGGAGCGCCGTCGAGGGCTCCGGCCTGGTACGGGCCGTGCAGCTGGGCAAGTTTGTGCGCTGCGTGGGAGAACTCGCCGGACACGTACACCAGGGCCATCTCGCCGACGGTGTCGACCTGGGGCTGGTAGCGCTGAACCATGACGTGCCGGCCTACCGCGAGCAGGTTCTTGGCGTGGGTGATGGCCTGGGTGCGTGAGGGGGTCTCTGAGGCTTCGTAGCGGCCGGTGTCGCGTGAGCCGGCCGAGACCGTCGGTTTGATGACGAAGTCGCCGAACGCGGGGAACCGGGTGTGGATACCCCGTGCGTCGAGCTGGCGTGCCGGGTCGAGCCATATCGTCGGGACGATCGGCAGGCCACGCTGCTCCAGGTCGCGCAGGTACACCTTGTCGATGTTCCACTCGACCACGTCGGCGGGGTTCCACAAGGTGGACGTGCGTTCCACACGGTGGGTCCACTCGGCGAACTGTTTGGGGCGGGACGTGTAGTCCCACGTCGACCGGATGAGGACCACGGTGTAGGTCGCCCAGTCCACGGTCGGGTCGTCCCACACGACAATGTCGGCGCCCACCCCCTTGTCGGCCAGCGCGTCACGCAGCTGCTGGTCTTCGGGGTTCAGGTGGGGAAGGCAGGCGCAGGTCGCCAAGGCCAACCGGGGCGTGGGCGTCATTGCAGTGGTCACACGACGAGCCTATCGGAACCGTTGGGCGAGCGTCAGGGGGTGGCGGACGGCGTATCGCGTCGTGAGCCCCGACATTTGATCTGCCAGCGTGCGTAGCATGGGGGATATGAGGCTTACGGCGCCGGGGCGCGCCGGTCACCGGCTGGTGCTGGTCGCTGTGCTGGTGGTCGGTGGCGGTGGGGCGTGCGCCTCCGCCCCGCCCGACGGCGCCTCTCCGGCCACGACAGCGTCGGCCCACACGGCTTTGCCGGCCGCCCCGACGACGGCCGCTGCACCGCAACCCACGGCCGCACCCACGTCGGCACCCGCAGACACACCTGCGGTGGTGCCGGACGTGACGATCCACCAAGACATGCGGTCCGGGTTCGCCCACGGGCCCAAACCCCGGCAGTTCCAGAAGTACATCGTCTTGCACGACACCGAAGGCACGGGCAACCCGCAGTCGGTGATCTCCGGCTGGGACAACGCTGGCCAGTTCATCGCGGCGCACTTCGTCATCGGCAAGGACGGGTCGGTGTGGCAGACGGTCGACATGGACGTCATCGCCCACCACAGCGGGTTCGGCGACACCGGGCACAACGCGGCGTACGGCGTGCCTGAGGACGGCCGTGACGACAGGCGTGGCACCCAGCCGATCGGCTCGTGGGCTTCTGACTACGGCATGAACTCCTACTCGGTGGGGATCGAGCTGATCCACGTCGGTGGGGCGGGCGACTACCCGAAGGCACAGCTCGAAGCGTTGGACCAGGTCATCGCCTACATCGACGCGTACTACGGGTTCGCCTCGCCGATCATCGACCACAAGATGTGGCGGACGGGCAACTCCGACACGTCCAAGGAGTTCGCCGGGTACCTCGCCTCCTACCGAGACCACCGCAGCTATCGGTAGAGCCTCGGGTGATCGTCCGGTCACCCGCCCCACGACCGTCCGGTGATCGTCCGGTCACCAGGCCCATGATCGTCTGGCCTGGGCCAATGATCCTTCGGTCATCGGAGGAACAGCCATGTGAGCCGCCTGCTCGAACAGGGTGTCTGAACCAGAACAGGACACCACGAGAAAGGCAAGACCATGGACGACTTCGGATTCATCCCGACCACCGACACCACCGACTCTCTGTCTTCGGCCTACGAAGACCCCACCACGGGGCTCGGCTGCGACCAGGGTTACACCCTCGACGACGGGTACGCCGAGCAGTTCAGCTTCATCGAAGGCGTTGGCTTCTTCGACGCGGTCGACTTCGACCGGGACGGCAGCGCAGACTTCCTCACCATCGACTCTGACGGTGACGGCCAGCCCGACATCGCGTTGACCAACAACCACGACGGCACCTACCAGGTGTTCGCAGGCCCCAACGGCGAGTCGTGGAACTTCTCCACCACGATGACCGCAGCGCAGATGCAAGAGTTCGCTCCTGGCCTGTGGTCGGTCGTCGACGAGTACTTCGTCGACGACGCCCCGGCCCATCACCACCACCACGGCCAGCTCGAGCCTGGCCTCGATGGCGACCCCATGATGGTCGAGGTGGAGCCCGGAGACAGCCTGTGGGACCTGGCTGTCCGGTACCTGGGTGACGGCAGCCGTTGGCCCGAGATCTACGCAGAGAACCCGTGGATCGACGACCCGAACAAGATCTACCCCGGTGACAACCTGATCATCCCCGCAGATGGTTACGACCACTTCGACCACGGCAACCACCACCACGGCCACCACGGCAACGAGCACGACCACTACGAGCAGTACGAGCACTACACCGTGGAGCCCGGAGACAGCCTGTGGAAGATCGCCGCCGAGAACCTCGGTGACGGCAACCGCTGGCACGAGATCGCCGAGATGAACCCCTGGCTGACCGACCCGAACCGCATCTACCCCGGCCAAGAGCTGACGATGCCCGCGTAAGTCTGCTGAGCATTCCCGCAAGCCCCGGATGGGGGCGGACGACAAGCCCGCCCCCATCCGGGGTTTTGGTCGTCGGTGTCAGCGGGTGACTGAGGTGGCGGTGATCTCGGCGGCGATGCGGCGGGCGTCGGCGGAGTCGGGGCCGGGGGCGGGGGGGAAGAGGGTGGCGCGGTAGTAGCGGAGCTCGTCGATGGATTCGAGGATGTCGGCGAGGGCGCGGTGGCCGCCTTGTTTTTCGGGGGAGGCGAAATAGACCCGGGGGTACCAGCGGCGGGCGAGCTCTTTGATGGACGAGACGTCGATCACGCGGTAGTGCAGGTATTCGACGAATTCGGGCATGTCGCGTTCGAGGAAAGTCTTGTCGGTGCCGACGGAGTTGCCGGCCAGGGGGGCTTTGCCAGCGTCGGGCACCCAGGAGCGCACGTAGTCCATGACCTGGGCCTGGGCGTCGGCGAGGGTCGTTCCGTCGCCGAGCTGGGCCAGCAGGCCGGACGTGGTGTGCATCTTGCGCACGAAGTCGCCCATCTGCGTCAGGGCTGCCTCAGGAGGGGCGACGAGGACGTCGACACCCTCGTCCAGGGGGGTCAGCTCGGAGTCGGTCACGACGACGGCGACCTCGATGAGGGCGTCGGCAGTCAGGTCCAGCCCGGTCATCTCGCAGTCGACCCAGACGATCCTGTCCGCGCTTGGATGGCCGGCCGGGTCAGCAGAGTGGGTCACGTACCCACCTTACTGGTCGCTTTCGGCTTCTTGGTCGACGAGCGCTGGCCCAGGGTCGCCACCCACGCCACCAGCGGGACCACGACGAGCACGCTCGCTCCGATCCACCCTGCTGTCAGCCACTCCGCGCCGGCCAGGTGGGTCGCCGCGACGGTCACCACACCGGCGAGCAGGCCGACGACGATCCGCTCGATCCACTGGCGCCGTGGTGACTCCTGGGGCACGGGGCGGTCGGTCTGTGCCGCTGGCTCGTCGTCGTGGCGCTCGGGCATGGTGCGCAACCAGTGCAGGTGCGTTTCTTCGGCCTGGTCGACACCGGTCGGCTCACCCGCGGCGACCTGGGTGCCGTTGACGACGTGCTCGGTCGGGATGGTCGGGGCCGACAAGACCTCTTCGGCCAGGACCGCCGGCACTGGTGGGCTCGCTTGTTCGTCGATGACGAACACGGGGGACGCCTCGTCGAACGGTTGCTGGCCCAGGTGCTCGGGCCAGCCGACAGGAGCGTCGTCAGGCATGGTGCCGGGCCAGGTCAGGGGAACCTCGCCGACCTGGGGTGGCCAGCCGAGGGGCTCGTCGCTCAGGTCGTTGGGGATCTGGGCGCTGGTCTCGGGCCAGCCAGCCGTGGGATCGACCATCCCCGCTGCCCCCGCCGGTGCCTGGTCACGTGCAGCGTCAGGCGTGTCCTGATGCGGCGTGTCGTGACCGGGGGCATCGGCGGGCGCAGCGGACCCGCCCCAGTCCTCGCGGTCGGGGCGTGTGGGATATGCGTCTGAGGGAGCAGACGACGAATGCCGACCCACCCCTCAGAGCTCCGGTGTCTTGACGTGAGTCACGCGTCCGATCGTCCCATCGACTGCCACAGCGCGCCTGGCGAACGGCATCTGTGGATACCCCCGCGGCCAGGCGACACGACGATCGAGCAGCAGAAGAGGACAGTTTTTCATCCACTGGCAGTGCCGCGCCCGCCCAGTGCTGCAGGTGTCAAGACACACCGATGACGCTCTACTAGGCTGAGAGGATGTTTGCTGCGTATGACAAAGGTCGGTGAGCCGTGCGCATCGTCAGCCCGGTCCCCGGGACGGCCAGGGCGTTGGGGGACGTGCCTGACCCCATGTTCAGCGACTATGTCGTCGGTCCGGGTGTCGCTGTCGAGCCGCGCCACCTGGCGCGGATGACTGTCCGGGCGCCGTGCGACGGAGTCGTCGCTTCGGTGCAGCCGCACGCGTTCGTGGTGGCCGCGGCCCCGCGGACCGCTGTGCTCGTGCACGTGGGTACCTCCACGGCGCGCCTGGCGGGGCGGGGGTTCGCCGTGTTCGTGTCGGCCGGTGCACGGGTCACCGCCGGGGACCGGATGCTCAGCTGGTCACCGGTGGACGTGGCCGCCGCAGGGCTGTCCACCTTGTGCCCGATCATCGCGCTCCAGGCCGAGGAGGACCAGATCAGGGCGTTGGTCGCACCAGGGGTCGAGATCGAGGCTGGTGACCCGGTCTTGGACTGGCCCCAACGCCCCTACGACTGACCAGGCTCTGGCGGGTGGGCCAGGTCCCACAGCTCGCGCTGGCCTGCCAGGGGGATACCGGCCTCGGCCAGGGCGTCGCGGACCGCGACACGCATCCGGCGGGCCACCTCCCACTGCCGCGCCGGGGACGTGCGGACCTGCACACGCAGGGTCACAGCCAGCGCGGTGAGCTGTTCGATACCGGTGACCTGCGGTTCGCCGCGCACGTCGTCGGCGATGTCGTCGTCGGTGACCACTGTGCAGACCGCGTCGGCCAACAGGTCACGCACCTGTTCGACGTCGGCGAAGTAGTCCACGTCCACGTCCAAGACCGCTGTGGCCCACTGCTGGGTCTTGTTCGCCACACGTGTCACCGAACCGTTCGGGACGAACCACAACGTGCCGTCGATATCGCGGATCTCGGTGACCCGCAGCCCGACCGCCTCGACAGTGCCTGAGGTCACGCCGACGTCGATGATGTCACCGACGCCGTACTGGTCTTCGGCGAGCATGAACAACCCGGACAAGAAGTCCTTGACCAGCGCCTGCGCGCCAAAGCCGAAAGCGACACCGACGATCCCGGCCGAGGCGATGAACGGGGCCAGGCTCACACCCAACGCGTCCAGCACCAACAACGTCACCACACCACCGACCACCAGCGACGCCGTTGACCGCAGGACCGACCCGACAGTCTTGGCCCGCTGGGTGCGCCGGGCGGTGACCAGCGGGTTCACACGGGTGAGAGTGGCGAGCAGCTCGGACTCTGGGGCGCGGGCCAACCGGACAGTCATCCAGGAGATGAGGCGGCGCAGCACCACCAGCACCACCAGCCCACCCACGATGTACAGACTGATACGCAGCGGTGTTCCCACGAACCAGTCCCACCAGCTCGACAGGTCCTTCGGTTCGCCGGGCAGCAGCGGGTTGTCCGGGTCGGGTGAGGGTGCGTTCATGACGGACCTCCAGCCTGGGGGTGCGTGAGACGGTCGGCGACGAACTGCATCTCGTCCACGATCAAGGCGACCGACCGTGACAGTGCCCGCCCGCCGTGCCCCACACCACTCTCCAGACGCACCAGGACCGGCGCGTCAGCCAGCGTCCGGGTGGTGGCGGCCTGGAGGGCGGCGGCCATCTTGCGGGCGTGGAGGGTGTCGACGCGGGTGTCACCTTCGAAGATGGTGAACACGGTCGCCGGGTACGCGGTGCCAGGCTGCACCCGGTGGTAGGGCGAGTACGACAGCAACCAGTCGAGCTCTTCGGGCACGTCAGCGTCGCCGTACTCCTCCGACCAGGTGGCACCCAGGCCGAACCGCTGGTAACGCACCATGTCGAGCAGCGGGGCCGAGCACACCGCGGCGGCGTAGGTCTGCGGCTGCTGGGTGATGGCCGCCCCGACGAGCAGACCACCGTTGGAACCGCCCCACACCGCCAGCTGCTCGCTCGTCGTCCAGCCCCCGGTGATCAGGGCCTGTGCGACAGCGTGCAGGTCGTCGAACACGTTCTGCTTGTTGCCGCGCATCCCGTCGCGGTGCCACGCCTCGCCCTCTTCGCCTCCGCCGCGCAGGTTCGCCTCGACGTACACCCCGCCAGCTTCTACCCACGCCAACCTGGAGGCCGAGTACCCAGGGTTGAGGCTGACCTGGAAACCTCCGTACCCGTACAAGATCGTCGGGGCGGGGGTCACCAGGGTGGCCGGGGCGACGACGAATGCCCGGATGAGCGTGCCGTCCGCGCTGGTGGCGGTCAGGCGTTCGACGGTGACGTCAGGCAGGTCCGCCAGCACACCAGGGGGTTCGGCCCACAGTGTCGCGGCGTCGGTGCCGTGGGTCCAGCGGTAGACGGTCGGCACCGTGGTGTGGTCGGTGTAGGAGAACCACACCTCCGTGCCGCCCTCAGGACGGGTGACCAGGGCGCCGACAGACCCCAGCCCGGGCAGGGCGACCTCGCCGGTGCGTCCGCCGGTCGCCAGGTCGTGCACGGTGATCTCCGAGACAGCGTGCCGTTCCCACGAGGCCAGCAGAGCCGCTGGGTGCCCGTCGGGGCCGTCGACGATCTCGGTGTCGGTGAGCACCGCCTCGGGGTCTTCGGCCAGCAGCGGGTGCCAGTCTTGGGGGGTGGTCGGGTCGGCCCAGGCCAGGCGTCCGCGGGGGGCGTCGAGGTCGGTGTGGACGTACAGGCGGCCGTCGATATCGACCCAGGCACGGGTCTCGGCGTCCACACCCACGACGACGTCGGCGAACGCAGGGGCCTGCAACGTCGAGGTGGTGAGGTCCGCGATCCACACGTCGGTGCGCGGGGCGGTGCCCTGCGACGCGGACACCACCAACCAGCGCCCGTCGAGCGAGACTTGGACCCCGTAGTAGTTCGTCATGGGCAGACCTGCGCCGAACACCTCCACGTCCTCGCTGGGGTCTGTCCCCAGCTGGTGCCACCACACGCGGCGGTGGTACTGGTGCTCGTCGCAGGGCAGCCCCGCGGGGTCGAGGCGTCGCACGTAGTAGAACGACTGGCCGCCGGGCACCCATGCGACGGGGGAGTAGCGGGCGCGGTCGACCGGCCCGTCGACGTCGTCGCCTGTGGTCACGTCCAGCACACGCAGCACCGACTCTTCTGTGCCGCCGGTGGACACCTGGTAGGCGACTAGGTGGCCCTCCTTGGACGGTTGCCACGCGTCGAGGGTGGTGGTGCCGTCGTCGCTGAGGGTGACCGGGTCGATGAGGACACGTTCGGTGCCGTCGGGGTCCACCACCACGACCACGGGGTGCTCTTGGTCACCGGACCGGCGTGTGAAGAACCGCCGGTCGCCGCGCCACGCTGGGGGTGAGACGAACCCCGCGTCGAGCAGCTGGAGCAACCGTGCGGTCAGCTTTTCGGTCGCGAACGGACCGTCGGCCAGACGCTCGGCGGCCTGGTCGTGGTACGCGGACCACAAAGCGTCCTGGGCGCGCGACCACTCCTGGGTCTCGGGGGTTCCGGCGTCTTCGAGCCAGCGGTACGGGTCGGCGACGGCACGCCCGTGCAGGTCCTCGACCAGGTCGTCTCGTCGTGCGGGTGGGTACTGGTCAGCGGTGCTCACAGAAGTGCAGGGTACGGGCTTTGCAGGCCCTGGCCGAACAGCCACCCGGGTGTGCCTGTTGTCGCCCAGGCGCGTGCGGGTGAACGCCGGACCGAAGTCTGAGGTATGTGTCGTTTTGTCACCTACGATGAGCCGGTGCTGAGCGGAGAGGTGCTGTCCCGCTGGCTGCAGCGCCGCGAGGGCACCATCTTGCGCGGGTCTGCTGTGCGTCTGAGCCGGTCAGGTCTGCTGAGGGTGTCCACGGTGGACGACTCGCGGCCGGTGCGCGTCCGCCTGCCTGTGCGTTACGGAGGGCAGGCTGCGGTGGCACGCGGCGAGCTGGTCGACGGGCCTGACACCCAGCTGGCGTTGCGGGTCCAGGCTGTCACGTCCCGCGAGGAACAGGCACGGCAGATGGAACGGCTGCTGTCGATGCTGGCGGTGGTCACCGCCGCGCGCGAGCACCCGCAGACGTACCCGTCAGTGCTGCCTGTCGTCGAGTCGTTCGTGAGCACCGTGCCTGGCGCCGAGCTGGGGCTGGCCGAAGACGAGCACGAGCTGTGGTGCGACGTCATGGTCTGGTGCCCGGCGAACCTGTCCGAGGTCGTCGAGGTCGAAGGTGACGCCGCGCGAGCCCCGGACGTCGTGGTGACCCGGATGGCACCGGTGGTCGCCACGGTCCTGGCGGTCCACGAGAACCTGGGCGTCATCCACCGTGACATCACCCCGCACAACGTCCTGGTCGACGACGCAGGACAGCTGCTGCTGGCCGACTGGGGGATCGCGCACCTCATCGCCGCCGACAAGACCTCCACGCACACCCAGCGGCTGGGCAACCTGGGGTTCTCGGTGCCGCCCGAGACGTTGCGCGGGGACACCGCTGTGGGCCGGTACACCGACGCCTGGTACCTCGGGTCGTTGCTGGTGTGGATGCTCACCGGCCACGCACCTGACGCCGACTACCCGGGGGACTGGCTGCCACCAGGGCTGGACACGGTCGGCGACCGGCTCGCCACCATCGCCCGGGGCCTGTGCCGGCTCGACCCTCACACGCGTATGCGCCTGCCGGAGGCGACCGGCCGCCTCGACGAGCTGGTCAGCCAGCACGGTCCGGTCTTGCCTGCCCAGCCGGTGCCTCCTCTTGCCCAGGGCCTGCGCACCAGCGAACCGCCAGCCATGGCAGCCAGCGATGGCGACCTCGTGGGTGCGCCAGCACCCGACCCGCCATCTGCCCCGCTGAGCGGTCCGGCTGGTGCGGGACCTGCGCCCACCTCCTCGCCTGTCGCCGCAGACGTCCGCGAAGCTGATGTGCCGCAACGTCTGGTGCCCAACCTTGGGTACCCACCTCTTCCACCCGACGAGCTGGTGCAGGCCGCCAGTCCCGCACCCGCCAGTCCCGCACCCGCCGGTCCCACACCCGCCAGTCCCGGTCCCGCAGCAGCTGGTCCTGCACCCGTCGGTCCCGCGCCAGCCGGTTCTGGTCCTTCCGGCGACCGGGCGCAGGTGGCCCGAGGGGCAGACATCGGTGCCCCCGGATACCCAGGTGGGCGTCCCCCTGCGGTCCCGGGTGGGCCCAGCCCGTACCCCAACGGATACCCGTCAGGTGTGTGGGCCGCCGCACCACCTGGCTCTGGCCAACCGGTGCCGTCAGGGCAGGTGGGACCGGCTCCGCACGTCGGTGGGCAACCTGGCGCACCTGGCGGGGCGCCAGCGAACGTGGCAGGGCCTGCGCCGGGTGCCCCTGTGGGGTCACCTGCGAGCCCGCCTGCTCCGCCGAAAGTCGTCGGACCGGGCGCTGAGCAACCCAGTGGGGCCTACCGTGTCGCGGGGCGCCGTGTCGCGGGCTCGGGTGGGCAGCGCGCCGAGGAGCAGAGCAGGGTTGTCAGCTCAGAACCTCGTGTCGTCACCTCGGGGCCTGACGGCCGGCGGGTGGCTGGGCCCGTCGGCAGCCAGGCCGGTCCGGGCGAGAAGCACCCAGGGTCGCACCCATCAGACCAGCCCGGTTACACGGTTCCGTACCAGCCGCGGCGTCTGGCCGACCAGCCGGGCTACACGGTGCCCTACCAACCGCGGCCACTGGCTGACCAGCCGGGCTACACGGTTCCCTACCAACCGCAGCGTCCGGCCGACCGGGCGGCGCAGCACGTTGGGCCATCCGTTCCGCCGCCGGCTCCACCACCACCGCGTCGTCGCGGGCGCGTCGTCGTCGCGGTCGTCGTGGTGCTCGTCGTCCTCGGCCTGCTGGCCGGGGGTGCTGTGGCGGTGTTCCAGATAGTGGGATGATGCCGTCTCACCATGAGGCGTGGTCGTTGTGTTGTCACAGCAGTGGACGAAATGCCCCGGTATCGTACGAACCAGCACATTTTTTGCTGCGAGAGCCAGGAGGGCACACCGTGCATGTTGGACCCATCGTCCTCGGCGCCTCCGGAACAGGCTGTGGCCTGCGCCTGAGCAGCGTGCGGGAGGGCTGACGGGTGCAGCTTCCG